>PHBI01000226.1 GCA_002841945.1 Deltaproteobacteria bacterium HGW-Deltaproteobacteria-14 | reverse complement strand
CCGCCACCCCGGCCGCCATCGCCCCCAGCGCCGAGCCCGCGACCGCGCCCGCCACCCCCGAGCGCGAGCCCGTGAGCCCGCCCGTCGCCGGCGGCAAGGCCGGGACCCCGCTGCGCCTGCTCGACTCCGACGCCCCGCGCGCCACCGCCGCCACGCCGAGCGACACCCCCGCGAGCAAGCCCTCGAGCCCGAGCCTCATCCTCATCGTCCTGCTCGTCGCGGGCGGCGCCGCTATCTACTTCATGAAGAAGGGGAGCGGCCCCAGGGTGAACGCCAAGCGCAGCGGCAAGCAGCTCGAGATCCTGAGCTCCGTCCGCGTCGCCGGCCGCTGGCAGGTCGCGCTGGTCAAGGTCCCCGGCAAGACCCTCGTCCTCGGCGCGACCGAGAAGGGCCTGACCCTGCTGACGACCCTCGACGTCGACGACGACCTCGACGATGAGCTGGCCTTCGCCGCCGGCACCGGTATTTCGGTGCCGCCCGCCCGCTCGGCCGCGGACGCGGACCTGGTCCCGTCCGCCCCGCCGCGCACCCAGCGTGCGTCCTCGACCCCGCACCCCGACGCCTTCCTCGGCAAGCTGCTCGACGAGCTGAACGGCGCCCCGCTGCCGGTCCGCGAGCGCCCCCTGACCCCGAGCGCGGAGGCCCTGCGCCAGCGCCTCGAGCGCTTCCAACGCAAAGCCGGCTGACCCGAGACGGAGACCTCTCCGAGCATGACCTCGCGCCCCCGTCACATCGCCCCGATCGCCGCCGCACTGCTGGCGGCTTTCGCCGTTCTCGGGGCGACCCCGGCGGGCGCGCAGCCGGCGTCGGGCGCCGGTCCCGGGCCGGCCGCGCCGCTCGGGCCGGCCGCCCCCCCCGATCCCGGCGGGCCGAGCGGCGTGCTGACCCCGCCGGACGCCGCGCCCCACGTCGCGACCCCAGGTCACGCCCCGTTCATCTCGATCGAGCTCGGCGGCGGCGCGGACCAGGGGCTGTCGCCGGTCCTCAAGATCGTCCTGCTCTTCGTCGCCCTGACCTTCGTGCCGGCGCTGTTCCTCGTGATGACGTCGTTCACGCGCATCATCGTGGTGCTGTCGCTGCTGCGGCAGGGCATGGGCGTGGCCCAGCTCCCGCCGAACCGCGTGCTCGTCGCGCTGGCGCTCTTTCTGACCGCGTTCACGATGGCCCCGACCTTCAACCGCGTATACGACGAGGCCTTAGCCCCCTACGACAACGGCGAGCTGACCGAGATCCAGGCCCTCGACGCTGCCATGGGGCCGCTCCGCACGTTCATGCTGAGCCACACCCGCGAGGCGGACCTCATGCTGTTCGTGGAGATCCAGGGCAACGACCGCCCCGCCACGGCCGAAGAGGTCCCGACGCTCACGCTGGTCCCGGCGTTCATCCTGAGCGAGCTCAAGACGGCGTTCCAGATGGGCGCGCTGCTGTTTCTGCCGTTCCTCATCATCGACATCGTGGTCGCGTCGATCCTGATGTCGATGGGCATGATGATGCTGCCGCCCGGCACCATCGCGCTGCCGATCAAGATCATCGTCTTCGTGGCGGTCGACGGCTGGGGCCTGGTCATCCGTTCCCTCGCCGAGAGCCTGACGGGGTAGCGCTGTGGCACCCGACCAGATCAGCGACCTCCTCAAGGAGGTGATCCTGACCACCTTCGCGATGGCGGCGCCGGTGCTCTTCGCCGGGCTGATCGTCGGGTTCGTGATCTCGATATTCCAGGCCGCCACCCAGATCCAAGAGGTCACCCTCGTCTTCATCCCCAAGATGATCGCGGCGGGGCTCGTGCTGTGGCTGGCCGGCCCGTGGATCTTCGAGCGGCTCTCGATCTTCATCCAACACGTCGCGGCGGCGCTCCCGGCCGCCGCCGGGGGGATGTAGCGCGTGGCGGGGACCCCCGAGGCGCGCCCGGCGGGCCTGCGCGGCCTGCGCATGAGCGAGATGCTCATGCCGGGGCTGATGATCGGCATCCTCGGCCTGATGATCGTCCCGCTGCCGACGGCGCTGCTCGACTTCCTGCTGACGCTCAACATCACCGTCAGCGTGGTCGTGCTGCTGACCGCCATCCACGTGCGGCGCCCCCTCGACTTCTCGGTGTTCCCGAGCCTGCTCCTCGTCACGACGCTCTTTCGCCTCGGCCTGAACGTCTCGACGACCCGGCTCATCCTGCTCAACGGCGCCGACCGCGGCGCCGACGCCGCCGGCCACATCGTCTCGACCTTCGGCAACTTCGTGGTCGGCGGCAACTACGTCGTCGGCATCGTCGTCTTCCTCATCCTGACCCTCATCAACTTCATCGTCATCACCAAGGGCTCGGGGCGCATCGCCGAGGTCTCGGCGCGCTTCACCCTCGACGCCCTGCCCGGCAAGCAGATGAGCATCGACAGCGACCTCGCCTCCGGCCTCGTCACCCAGGACGAGGCCCGCGCCAAGCGCGCCGAGGTCGCCCGCGAGACGGACTTCTACGGGGCCATGGACGGCTCCTCGAAGTTCGTGCGCGGCGACGCCATCGCCGGCCTCATCATCACCGGCATCAACATCCTCGGCGGGCTGTTCATCGGCGTCGCCCAGAACGGCATGGAGTTCGGCGACGCCGCCGCGCTGTACACCGTCCTCACCATCGGCGACGGGCTGGTCAGCCAGATCCCGACGCTGCTGATCTCGACCGCCGCCGGCATGGTCATCACCCGCGCCGCCGAGGAGAGCGACCTCGGCGGGCAGGTCGTCAAGCAGACCCTCGCCAACAAGTCGGTGCTCTACGCCGCCGCGGGCATCCTCGGTGTCCTCGTCCTGGTGCCCGGGATGCCGGTGCTCCCGTTCGTGCTGCTCGGCGTCGGCCTGCTCGTCACCGCCCGCCGCATCAAGCCGCAGGCGGAGACCGCGGTCGCCGGGCGCCCCGGCGCCGCGGCCGGCGCCAAGCGCGCGGACGCCGTCAAGACCGAGGAGGACGAGCTCGCCGAGCTGATCTCGGTCAACATCCTGCAGCTCGAGGTCGGCTACGGCCTCATCCCGGTCCTCAACAAGGCCGGCGAGGGCACCGTCGTCAAGCGCATCGCGGGGCTCCGCAAGAACCTCGCCCGCGAGCTCGGCATCATCCTCCCGCCGGTCCACGTGCGCGACAACCCCGATCTCCCGCCCAACGAGTACCGGCTGCTGATCCACGACGTCGAGGCGGCGCGCGGCACCGCGATGCCCGACCGCCTCCTCGCCATGGACCCCGGCGACGTGCGCCAGAAGATCCAGGGCATCGAGACCATCGAGGCCGCCTTCGGGCTGCCGGCCCTGTGGATCCGCAGCTCCCAGCGCACCGAGGCCGAGCTCGCCGGCTACACCGTCGTCGAGCCCGAGACGGTGATCATCACCCACCTCAGCGAGATCATCCACAGCAACGCCGCCAAGCTGCTCGGCCGCGAGGAGCTCGGCCAGCTGCTGGAGATCGTCGCCCAGCGCAACCCGAAGGTCGTCGAGGAGCTCATCCCCAACACGATCGCCCACGCCGAGATCCTCAGCATCCTGCGCGCGCTGCTCGAGGAGCAGGTCTCGATCCGCGACCTCCGCACGATCCTCGAGGCGCTCGCCGAGGCCGCGCGCTACGGCAAGGCGCTCAACTTCCTCGTCGACCAGGTGCGCGTCCGCCTCGGCCCGGCCATCGTCCAGCGCTTCACCGAGGGCGACGGCAAGCTCCACGCGGCCATCTTCGACGCCGCCACCGAGGATCTGCTGCGCGGCTTCGTCCTGCGCACCGAGGGGGACACCGCGCTGGCCCCCGATCTCGCCTCGGCCCAGGCCCTCGTGGGGCAGCTCCAGAGCGCCTTCCAGCGCATGCAGGCGAGCGGCAACCCGCCCGTCGTGCTGACCCCGGCCGACCTGCGCTGGCCGCTGCGACGCTTCGTGAGCCGCCTCATCCCGCAGCTCGCGGTGATGAGCCAGACCGAGCTGCCGACCCGGGTCGACGTCGTCGCCGCCGCGACCTTGAGCGTGGCCCCGCGCCGCCCCGCCGGACGCATCCCCGTACCCCCGCGCCCGAACTGACCCCCAACACCTCCCGAGGTAGGGCTGGATGGAAGACTACGAACAGAGCCGCGACGCCGAGCGGCACCCGAGCCCACCCGGGGTCGGCCCCACCCGGGTCTTCCGCGCCGCCGGGATGCGTGAGGCGTTCGCCCGCGTGAAGGCGGAGATCGGGCCCGACGCGATCATCCTCGGGACCCGCGACATGAGCCGCTTCGACGCGGACCCGGCGCAGCGCTTCGAGGTCGTCGCGGCCTTCCCCGGGGCCGTCGCCCAGCGCACCAAGGAGCTCGCCAGCGGCCGGCGCGACGACGCGACGCGCCCGGCGTTCGCGCCGCCGCCCCCGCTGCCGCCGCTCTCCGGGCCCCACCAGGAGCGGGCGGCCGAGCCGACCGAGCGCCACCTCGGCCAGCTCCAGGCGGCGATGCAGTCGATGGAGACGCAGCTCGCGAACGTGCTCGAGGCGAACCGCTCGATGCACGACGAGCTGTCCAAGCTGTCGCGGGCGCGGATCACCGCCGAGGCCACCGCGCCCACCACCGAGAGCGCCGCCCTGCTCGTCGCGGCCGGGGTCGAGCGCGACGTCGCCGAGCACCTCGTGAGCCGCGCCGTGCGCCGCGCCGCGCCCCGCCGCGGGATCGCCGTGGCGCGCCCGCCGGACCTGGCCGAGGAGATCGAGCGCACGCTCCAGGTCGCGCGCCCGCTGTGGCACCAGCCGAGCGGGACGGTCTGCGCGCTCGTCGGCCCGACCGGGGCCGGCAAGACCACGACGCTGCTGAAGATCGCCGGCCTCGCGCGCTACGCCCACGGGCGCTCGGTCGCCTGCGTCACCACCGACGTGGACCGCATCGGCAGCTACGAGCAGCTCGCCCTCTACTGCGAGGTGATGGGGCTGCCGCTCGTCGCGGCCGGCACCCGCGAGGCCGTCGACGAGGCCCTCGACGGGCTGGCGGACGTCGACCTGGTGCTCATCGACACCCCGGGCCACAACCCGTTCTCGGCCGAGACGCGCCACGCCGCGCTCAAGCCGCTGGCGAGCCGCGAGGTCACCCAGCACCTGGTGCTGCCGGCGACCCTCGCGACCGGGCTCATCGCCGACACCATCGAGTGCTACAGCGGCCCCGCCCTCGCCACGCTCATCCTGACCAAGTTCGACGAGGCGCGCGGCCTCGGCGCCCTGCTCGCCGCCGCCATGGCGAGCGTCGTGCCGGTGAGCCACACCTGCGACGGCCAGGACATCCCCGACGCGATCCAGGCGGTCGACCGCGCGCAGATCACGCGCGAGCTCCTCGCCCAGGCCTCGTAACCCTCCCCTCGACCGGGACAGCCCGATGAGCACCTCCGATCCGATCCTCTACCCCCCGCTCGCGGCCGCGACGGAGCCAGCCCTGCGCGTACTGGCGATCACCGGCGGCAAAGGCGGGACCGGCAAGACCAACCTGGCGGTGAACCTGGCGGTGGCCGCCGCCGAGGCCGGCAGGCGGGTGCTGCTCATCGACGGCGACGCCGCCCTGGCCAACGCCGACATCCTGCTCGACGTGGCTCCGCGCCACCACCTCGGCGACGTGGTGAGCGGCGCCCTGCCGATCGAGCAGGTCCTGATCGAGTCGCGCTACGGGGTGACGCTGCTCCCGGCGGCGTCCGGCTCGCTCGGGCTCGAGCGCCTCGACGACCCGGCGAAGCTGACGCTGATGGCGTGCCTCGAGAGCCTGGGCGACGCCTACGACGCGGTCGTGATCGACACCGCCTCGGGGCTGTCGCCGAACTCGCTCTTCTTCGCCGGGGCGGCCCAGGAGGTCGCGATCGTGACCACGCCGGAGCCGACGGCGCTGATCGACGCCTACGCGGGCCTCAAGGCCCTGGCGCGGCACCACGGGGTGACCCGCGCCCAGCTGATCGTGAACCAGGCGGGCGGCGGCGCGGTCGCCTGCGAGGTACACGAGCGCCTGGCGATGTTGGCGCGGCGCTTCCTCGACGTGGAGGTCCGCCTGGCGGGCTGGCTCCCCTTCGACGCGCACGTACACCGCGCGGTGATGCGCCGCACCCCGGTCATCCACGACGCTCCCCGCGCCGAGATCAGCGTGCGGATCCGAGCCCTCGCGGATCACCTCCTCGGCCAGGAGGCGCTCGACAGCGGCGATCGTTTGAGGTTCTTCTGGCGACAGCTGCTCGACCGGTCCCATGATGTGGCCCGTCGATCCGCCGAACGCGATCCGAGATCATGAGCAACGACGAGCTGACCCAACAGCGACGCAAGAAGGCGTACGCGAAGTTTGCGCGCGCTGAGGCCCCCAAGCCGATCAGCGACGACGACTACAGCGAGCTGTCGAAGAAGTACGCCTACCTCGTGCACCGCTGGGCTCGCCGCTACGCCGGGACCAGCATGGCCGTGATCGACTGGGACGACCTCGTCTCGGTGGGCATCATGGGGCTCATCCAGGCCAAGCAGCGCTTCGACCCGTCGAGCGGCAAGCCGTTCGAGGTGTACGCCGAGTTCCGGATCAAGGGGGCGATCCTCGACGAGCTGCGGCGCGTCGATCCGTTCTCGCAGCCGCTGCGGCGCAAGGTCCGCCGGCTGACCCGGGCGATGGAGGAGCTCACCAACGAGCTCGGGCGCGAGCCCTCCGACGCCGAGCTGTCCAAGGGCCTAGGGATCCCGATCGAGGACGTGCGGCGCCTCCTCGAGCAGGTGCAGCACCTGCGCCAGACCTCGGTCGACGAGATCGATCGGCACTCGCTGAGCCGCGACCTCGCGATCTCCGGGTGGAGCCGCGCCGACCTCAAGGTCGCGCTGTCGCAGTCGATCAAGCGGCTCGACGCGCGCAACCAGACGATCCTGGCGCTGTACTACTTCGAGGGCCTGTCGATGGCCGAGATCGGCAAGGTCATCGGGGTGACCGAGGCGCGCGTATCGCAACTGCACAGTGGAGCGGTCAAGGATCTGCGCTTGGCGCTCATCGGGCCGCCACCGACCGCGTGATGCGACGCATCATTGCCGTCGCCGCTGGGGTGCTCGCGGTGATCGCGGCGGGCTCCTGGGCCGGCCCGGCCGCGGCCGCCCCCCCCGAGGGCACCTCGGGTAGCCCGAGCCACGGCGCGCTCGCCGGGGCGTTCGACATGCCGCTGGCGGGGGCCGGCTACCGCTTCTACGGCCCGGTGGCCCAGCGCCAGGCGCACTACGCGACCCTCGAGCTGGCGGCGCTGATCGCGCGGGCAGCGCGCGTCTTGCGGCGCGAGGTGCCGGGGCCGCCGCTGGTGCTCGGCGACATGAGCGCGGAACACGGGGGGCCGCTGCGCCACCACGCGTCGCATCAGTCCGGCCGCGACATCGACGTCATCTTCCTGGCGCGGGACCCGGCCGGGGCGGCGGTCGAGGCGGCCCGCTTCGTCCGCTTCGACGGCGCTGGGCGCTGCGTGTCCGAAGGCTGCGAGGTGCGCTTCGACGTCGAGCGCAACTGGTGGTTCGTGCGCACGCTGGTCGTCAGCACCGAGCCCGCCGTGCAGTGGATCTTCGTGTCCGAGCCGCTCGCGAAGCTGCTCCTCGACTGGGCGCGGGCGCAGGGAGAGCACCCGACCATCCTGGCCCGGGCGCGGCGCCTGCTGAAGCAACCTGGCGACTCGGCCCCCCACGACGACCACTTCCACGTGCGCATCTACTGCCCGCCCCGGCGCGCCGCCGGGTGCGTGGACGCCAAACCGCGCTGGCCGTGGGTCAGCGCCGACGGCCGAGCGGCGCCCATCGGGCGCTAGCCTCGTAGCTGGCGCCGGGGGGACACACCGTGGCCCCCTGGCGGCCGCGGAGACCGCAGGGGCCCGACCGATACGACGACGCAGTCGGCCGGAGGGAGCCGCGGAGACCGCAGGGGCCCGACCGATACGACGCTGAACCGCGCGACTGCTTGTACGCGCTACAGGCTCCTAACGGGTCAGGCGCTCCAGCGCTGGCCGGCGAGGTCGTCGATCTCGCGCTGCTCCTGCTTGCGGCGCTCCGTGATCGTCTCGCCGTGCACGTAGCCGTAGACGCGCTCGCGGGTCTGGACGTGCTGCTTGCGCACGCACAGCTCGGCGCGAGCGGCGTCGAGGACCCGAGCGCTCTCCGCGAGCAGCTCCTCACCGAGCTCGCGGTCCACCCGCGCCCGCGAGCGGTGCGTCCACAGCAGCTCGCGGTTGAGCCCCGAGAGCACGCCGCCGCTCGTCAGCTCGGCCTCGGCGCGCGCCTGGGCGGCCTCCATCTCGGCCACGACCGCCTCGGCCTCCGCCCGATCGCGCTCCGCCTCGGCGAGGGCCACGAGGGACACCTGCTCCCGGAGCTCCGCCATGCGGACCAGCTTCTGTGCAATGCGCTCGCGTCGGTTCATGGGGGATTCGCCTACGGTTCGCCAGGTGAACACTGGAGACAACGGACGTTGGGCTCTCAGGGTTTAGTACTACTTTCCAGCCGCCCCGTAAACGATTGAAATTGCTAGGCATTTTGTGCCGACCGGGGTCGGCAGGGTTTGCCTAGCGCCCCGAACGGGGGGGCGCCCGGACACGCCGTCGAGCGGCGCCCTGCCCTGGCACGGGTCTTGCTGGGTTGCGTCGGGAACGGAGGAGGAGCGAGCGTGCGCCGAACCTACATCCTGTCGCTATCGATCATCGCCCTGGCCGCCACCGGCTGCGCCGGCGTGGGCCACATCGGCGAGTACAAGCCCAAGCAGCGCGACTATCAGAGCCCGGTCGACCTGACCGCGGCCAAGAACGACTCGACCAACGGGTCGCTGTTCGCGAGCGCGGCGCCAGCCGCCTACCTCTACGCCGACCAGCGCGCCATGCACATGGGCGACATCGTGACCATCAACGTCAGCGAGGAGGCGGACGCCAAGCGCGGCGCCGTCACCGATTTGACGCGCAGCGCCAGCGTGGACCTGCAGATCTCCAAGTTCCTCGGCCTCATCAAGCTCGCGGGCGACGCGATCAACCAGGGCGACCTCATCAGCGCCGGTCAGGGCAGCGACTTCTACGGCGCCGGCGAGACCAGCCGCACCGAGCACGTCCGCGCCACGGTCCCGGCGCTGGTCAAGATCGTGCTCCCCAACGGCAACCTCTTCATCGAGGGTCACCGGGTCATCCTGGTCAACGAGGAAGAGCACCACTTCTACGTGAGCGGCGTGGTCCGCCCGGTCGACATCCAGGACGACAACTCCATCGACTCCGGCCGCATCGCGGACGCCGAGATCGAGTTCACCGGTCGCGGGGTCGTCAGCGAGAAGCAGCGCCCCGGCTGGCTGCAGCGCGGACTCGATCTCATCGCCCCCTTCTAACGGTCGCGCTCGTCGCCCCCCCCAATCACGGAGGACCGATGTCCAAGGGAATCTACGTCGCGACCTCGGGCAGCATGGCCCAGCTCCGACACCTCGAGACGCTCTCGAACAACCTCGCGAACACGCGGACGGCCGGCTACAAGGGTGACCAGCTGACCTTCGAGACGGTGCGGGCCCGCCACGAGCGCGGCTCCGACCCGAGCGCCGCCGACCCCGCCGGGCTCGACAAGCACTTCGTCGACGTCCAGGACCGGGTCGCCGACCTGTCGCCGGGCCCGGTCTCGCGGACCGAGAACCCGCTCGACGTCGCCCTCACCGGCAACGGCTTTCTGACCGTCGAGACCGCCCGCGGGCGCCGCCTCACCCGCGACGGCCGCATGCTCATCGGGCGCGACGGCACCCTGCGCACGACCAGCGGCCACAGCGTCCTCGACCAGAACGGGCGCAGCATCCGCCTGCCCCCCGACCGCGTCCCCACCATCGACGAGCGCGGCCACATCCGCGCCGGCAACGTCGACATCGCGCAGCTCGGCGTCGTCGCCGTCGACATGAAGGCCGGCATGGACAAGGACGCCGACGGCTTCTTCGTCCCGCCGGCCGAGGCCGCCCGCCCGAGCCTCGACATGACGGTCCTGCAGGGCCACGTGGAGGAGTCCAACGTGCGCCCGGTCCAGATGATGCTCGAGCTCGTCGAGGTGCAGCGCACGTTCTCGGCGCTCCGCCAGGTCATCTCGGCCTCGGGCGAGATGGACTCTCAAGCCGCGCGCCTCGCCCAGTGATCGGGCTCCGCCCCGCGCCGACCGCCCCCACCCCGACCAAGGGACCACGCCCATGATCCGCAGTCTCCACAGCGCCGCCTCGGGCATGGAAGCCCAGCAGACCCAGATCGACGTCATCGCCAACAACATGGCGAACGTGAACACCACGGGCTTCAAGAAGTCCCGCGCCGAGTTCCAGGACCTCCTCTACCAGGAGATCGCCGGCGCGACCCAGGACCAGGTGCGCTCGGGCAACAGCGGCCGCCCGGCGCCCATCGAGATCGGCATGGGGACGCGCCTGGTCGCGACCCAGAAGATGTTCGAGACCGGCGACCTCAAGCAGACCCAGAACCCGCTCGACGTCGCCATCGAGGGCGACGGGTTTCTGCGCGTGCGCCTCAACGACGGCAGCCGCGGCTACTCCCGCGCCGGCGACCTCAAGGTCATCGCCAGCGGGCAGGTCGTGACCAACCACGGCGACCCCCTCGACCCGCCGATCTTCATCCCGCCGGAGACCACCCAGGTCACCATCGAGAAGGACGGGACCGTCAAGGCGCTGCAGCCGGGCGACGTCACCCCGGTCGAGGTCGGCCGCATCGAGCTGTCCCAGTTCGCTAACCCGGTCGGCCTCAAGAGCCTCGGCCACGGCATCTACATCCAGACCGAGGGCAGCGGCCGGCCCATCGACGGTCGCCCCGGCGAGGACGGCCTCGGCGAGCTCGCGCAGGGCTTCCTCGAGGGCTCCAACGTCAAGGTCGTCGAGGAGATGATCGACCTCATCGCCGCGCAGCGCGCCTACGAGATCAACTCGAAGGTGATCCAGGCCGCCGACCAGATGCTCGGCGAGACGGCGCAGCTCCGATGACCGCCGCCCTCCTGCTCCTGCTCCTCGCCGGTGCGCCCTCGGGCGGCGCCGACGCGCACCCGCCGGTGCGCGCGGCCCTCGAGGACGCGGTGCGCCAGCGCCTCCGGCTCGGACCGAGCGCGGAGGTCGCGATCGCCGAGATCAAGCCGGCCGAGCCAGCGCTGCTCAAGCGCGTCTACCGCGTCGCGTCGGTGGAGCTGCCCCCGGGTGAACGCGGCGTGGGCCGCGTCACCGCTCGCGTCGCCGTCATCGCGCGCGCCGGCGCCGAGCCGCGCGAGACCTGGGTCGTGGCCAAGGTCACGGTCCGCCTCCCGACCGTCGTTACCACGCGCCGGGTTGGCCGCGGCGACACCCTCGGCCCCGCGGACGTGACGATGGCGCTCATGCCCCTCGACGAGGCGGCGCTCGGCGACCCGGGCCTGGCCGTCGGTCGCGTCGCGCGGCAGGTGCTGGCCGAGGGCGAGGCGATCCGCGCCGAGGTGCTGACGCTGCCCACCCTGGTGCGCCGCGGGGACCGCGTGACGGCGCTGGTCACCGGGCGCGGCTTCCGCGTCCAGACGGCCGCCGAGGCCCTGGCGCGAGGCGCGCTGGGCGCCGAGATCCCGGTGCGCGTGACGATGACCGGGCGGGTGGTCACGGCGAGCATCGTCGGACCCGGACAGGTCGAGGTGGTGCGATGAATGCTGCAATGCACAAACACACGTCACCCCTAATCCTAATGGCAATAGTGCCACTTCTGATATCGCTCGCGGGCGACGCACACGCCGTCCGCATCAAGGACATCGGCTACTTCGAGGGGGTCCGCCCCAACCAGCTCATCGGCTACGGGCTGGTGGTCGGCCTCGACGGCACGGGCGACAGCGAGCGCGCGGCGTTCACACCCCAGACCCTCGAGACGCTGCTCTCGCGGGTCGGGATCCGGGTGGACGCGGCCCAGCTGACCCTGCGCAACGTCGCCGCCGTGATGGTCACCGCGAGCCTGCCGGCCTTCGCCAAGCCCGGCACGACCATCGACGTGACCGTGAGCTCGATCGGTGACGCCCGGAGCCTCGTCGGCGGCACGCTGCTGATGGCGCCCCTCAACGGCGCCGACGGGCAGGTCTACGCCGTGAGCCAGGGTCAGCTCAAGGTGGGCAGCGACGCCATCCCGTCGTTCTCGGCCCGGCAGTCCTCGTCGCGGCGCAAGCTCAACGTAGGCCGCGTCCCCGATGGCGGCCTCGTCGAGCGCGCGGTGCCGGTCACCCTCGGCGCCGATGGCGTCCTGCGGTTCTTGTTGTCGCGGCCCGACTTCCAGACGGCGATGAGCGTCTCGGACGCCGTCAACGGGCTGACGTCGACCCTCAGCGCGCCCTCCCTGGCCGCGCCCGGCGCGCCGGCTTCGGTCACCGGGCCCGACGCCGCGGCAGCCGAGCGCGCTGCTCGGGTCGTCGACAGCTCGACCATCGAGATCACCGTGCCAGATGTCTACGAGGAGGACATCTCCAGCTTCATCGCTCGCCTCGAGGTGCTCGACGTCCGCCCGGACGCCGTCGCGCGGGTCGTCGTCAACGGCCGCACCGGGGCCGTCGTCCTCGGCGGCAACGTGCGGCTGTCACAGGCGGCCATCGCCTACGAGGGGCTCACCCTCGAGCTCGCCGGCCAGCCGCTGGCGAGCGACGCGCCGCCGGACGCCGCGGCCGGCGCCGCCGGGGCGCCTCCCCCTGCCCCGGGCGCCCCGGCGGCCGGCACGACGGTGGCTCCGGCGCCCTCCACCACCCGTGAGATCGTGCCGAGCGGGCTCCAGATCGTCGACGAGTCGACGACCCTGGCGGAGCTCGTGAGCGGGCTCAACGCCCTCGGCGTGACCGCGCAGGAGCTCATCGACATCCTCGAGGCCCTGTCCGCGGCTGGGGCGCTCCACGCCCAGCTCGAGGTGCTGTGATGGGGTTCGACCTCGATCCGCGGGCCGAGCTGGCCCTGGCCCGGTCGCAGCTCAGCGATCCCCGCGCGGCGGGCTTCGGGCGCCGCGGGGACGAGCCCGATCTCGCCGAGGTCGCGACCCAGTTCGAGGCGCTGCTGATGAAGCAGCTCGTGGTCGCGATGCGCGACAGCGTGAAGCTCGGCGGCGACTCCGAGCCCAACGTCATGACCGAGCACTTGATCGAGGACGCGCTCGCGACCCACCTCGCCCAGTCGGGCGGGGTCGGGCTGGCCGAGGTCATCATCCGCGACGCCGAGGGGCCGCCGCGGCCGAACCACGCCGTGTTCGGCGGGCCCGGGCTTGGTCTCGCGGCCCCCGCCGTGCATGATGCCGCGGAGGCGCCGGACAGCCAGCTCGTGAGCGATCCGACGTCGGGCTCCTTGGCCGATCGCCTGCCGCCGGACCGCGACGCGTGGTTGGATGATGACGACGCGGCCGGCACCCTGCGGCGGCTCATCGGGGCCCCGGCAAAGAAAATAGACCTCGGTCCTTAATGAAACCGGTGAGGGTCCCGTTGAACCAGACGAGTTTCCCTCATCCGCGGTGAGAACCATGGATCCTACACGTCCCATCAGTTCCAAGCCCATCCCCGAGCCAGGCGCCAGAAACGTCGGTCGCGTCCCCAAGGTGCCCCACGCCACCAGCCAGACCGGAGGCGGCCCTGCGGCCGCCGAGGTCGCGGCCAGCGTCGCCGGCGCCCACAAGGCGCTCGAGGCGGGCCACGCCGCAGCCTCGAAGGAAGACTCCGTGACGCTGTCGGAGCTGCGTGAGGCGTTCGAGAACGGGACCTACACCGTCGACGCCGACGCCCTGGCCGACCGCATCCTCGACGACGCCCTCGGCGACGAGTGGCTCGGGTGAACGCCAGCGTGGCCACGCTGTGCGCGCGCCTCGACGTCCACGTCGAGCTGCTCGACACCCTCGTCGGGGCGACCCAGGAGCAGTACAAGGCGCTGCTGGGCTTCCGCACCGACGGCCCGGAGACCGGCGCGGCCCTCGCGACCATCAACGACCGCATTCAGGACCTCATCGCCGCCGTCGCGCGCCACGGGTCCACGACCCGTGAGGCGGCCGACGCGGTCGCTGAGGCCTTCGGCTTGCCCACGGACGGCTTCCAGCACCTCTCCGAGCTGGCCGCGCGGCTGCCCGCCGCCACCCAGGAGCCGCTGATCGAGCGGCTCAGCTGCCTGCGCTCGCTGGGCGAGGCCCTGCGCGAGCTCTCTCAGATCAACCACCTGCACGCCCGCCGCGGCCTCCAGGTCGTCTCGGCCTGGCGGTCGGCCGTGACCCACGGCGACACCGCGTCCAAGACCTACAACGCGAGAGGGCGTCCGCGCCTCGACGTCCCCGGCTCCGCCGGCGAGTCCCTCACTCTGAACATCTGATCGGCCTTGCCCGGTCGGGCGGTTCCCCATGACGACGCTGCAACACATCCTCTCCATCGCGAACAGCGGCCTGCAGTCGAGCCAGACCCTGGTCGCGTCAGCGTCTCGCAACATCGCCAACGCGAACACGCCGGGCTACGCCCGCGAGACGGTCCCGCTGTCGGCGCAGCTCGGCGGGCTCGGGGTCGTCACCGGCTTCCCGGTCGCCTCGCGCAACGCGCTCCTCGAGCAGGGGGTGGTGGCGACGGCGGCGCGGCTCGGCTTCTACCAGAGCCAGTCCAACCAGCTCCAGAGCCTCGAGATCGCCTTCAACGACCTCGACGGGACCGGGCTCGGCATCTCGATGCGCGGCTTCGAGGCCGCGATGAGCGCGGTGGCCGCGAACCCGGCGAGCATGGCGGACCGCGGTCAGGCGCTCCAGAGCGCGCTGAGCCTGGCCACCACCTTCGCCTCGACCCGCGACACCGTGTCGCGCACGGCGAGCGACGCCCACGAGCAGGCGAGCGCGGTCGCGCAGGAGATCAACAGCCTCGCGCAGCAGGTCGCCCAGCTCAACGGGCGCATCCGCTCGGCGCGGCCGGGCGAGGAGCGCAACAGCCTCATCTCCCAGCGCGCCGCCGTGATCGACGCGATGAGCGGCAGCATCGGCGTCGACACCGTCGCGCGAAGCGACGGCACGGTGTCGCTCGTGACCGCCAGCGGTCGAGCGCTCGTGGAGTCGACCTTCCCGGCGACCATCGCCGTGACCCTCTCCGCGCCCCCCGCCAGCACCGTGGCCGTGAGCTTCGCGCAGGCGGACGGGAGCTACGCCGCGAGCAACGCCCCGCTCGGCGGCGAGCTCGGCGGCCTGGTCGAGTTCCACAACGAGGTCGCGGCGCCGGCGCTCGAGCGCATCGACGAGCTGGCCTACAGCTTCATGGACGCGTTCAACCAGGCGCACCGAGCGGGCTTCAACCTCAACGGGGGCACCGGCTACGACTTCTTCGAGCTGCCGACCACGGTGACGGGCGCGGCCTCGGGGATGGCGCTGTCGCGCGACGTCGACGGGCACCCGGAGAACATCGGCGCCGCCGCCGACGCGAGCGGCGTGCCGGGCGACAACACCAACGCCCTCGTCCTCAAGGGGATCCTCGGCCAGGAGGGCGTGCTCGCCGACGGCTCCTCGGTGATCGGCGCCTATGAGACCCTCGGGGCCTCGGTGAGCAACACGCTGGTGCGCGCCCAGTCGGGGGCCAGCCTCGAGCAGGGCTCCCTCGATCAGCTCCAGAACCTGCTCGCCTCGGAGTCCGGGGTGAGCATCGACGAGGAGCTCATCCGCGTGACCCAGGCGAACGCCGCGCTGAGCGCGTCCAACACGATACTGCAGCAGCTGCAGTCGATGACCGACACCATCCTCAACATGGTGGGCTGAAGCGATGCGGATCACCCAGCAGCTCGTCGCCAACCTGGTCCGGCAGCGCAACGAGAGCGCCACGGCCCGCTATTACGACGTAACGTCGCGGATCAGCGCGTCGAGCGCGGTCGAGCGCCCCAGTCAGGACCCCGTGCGCGCCGCCCGCATCAACAACATCGAGCGCTTCACCCACGACCTCGACATGCTCGACAACAACCGCCGCACCATCAAGTCGGACCTGAACATGGCCGAGAATTTGGTCGCGAGCATGCAGGACCTGTTGGTGGACGCGAAGGCGCTGGCCTTGAGCATGTCATCGGACAACAACAGCGAGGCCGATCGCAAGAACGGGGCGATCGCCGCCCAGCACCTGATCGATCAGTTCATCGGCCTCGCCAACCAGCGGCAGTCGAGCGGCAAGTACCTGTTCACGGGGCTGTCGGAGACCACCCCACCGATCGACCCGGCCACGGGGACCTACCGCGGCGACAACATGTCCAGGCTGGTCGAGATCGGCCCGGGCGTGTCGATCGAGGCGACCATGGCCGGCGCGGACATCTTCGGCCCCGGCGAGGAGGTGCTCACCTCGATGAGGGCCTTGGTCACGGCGCTCGCGACCAACGACACGGACGGCATCCAGGCGACCTTCGACCGGCTCGACGACGCCCACGAGATCCTGACGCTGGGCCGCACCGAGATCGGCGGGCGCCTCGCCACCATCGAGGACATCGACAGCCTCTCGCTCGACCTGCGGACCACCGCGAGCATGGAGCACGCGGACCTCACGGCGGTCGACCTGAGCGCCCTCGCGCCGCAGCTGTCGTCGGCGCAGAACATGCTGACGGCGGTCGTCGAGACGACCCGCAACCTGATGCAGCAGGCCGCGTCCTCCTGGCTGCGCTGAGCCAAACAACGGCAGGCCGTCGGCCGACACGCCCCCGAGGTCTCGTACCCGTGGGTCGCCGGTGGCGGACCTGAGCTGAGCCGAGCGACGGCAGGTCGAGGACCGGAGCTCCGAGTCGAGACCGCGCCAACGGAGCCCCCGACCCTCGTCGGGGGCTTTCGCACGTCAGCGGTCTGGGAATCGGTCGGAGACCTGCCGCTTCACTCGGCGGTGGCGAAGCTCGCCCGTAAGGGGTGAGGTCAAGACAACATGATCTCGGAAGGCGCCCGGCCTGCCTTCGTTCTCGAAGGCACGCAGGCGACGCCGCCTCCTTTGGCATCATGACCATGTTATTTCGACCTCACCCCAAAGCGACCGTAACCGCCGAGTCACCGCGACCCGGCTGCGGCGGCATTCAGAATGGCCGGACTTTACGTGGCACTTACAAGAGGGAGACGACGGCGGCAACCTTGTCACTTCCAGAAACCGAAAGATTACTTTTCTCCCCTCATGCGATTCCCGCGGTTGACGTTCTGAAGAACACCACCCCGGCGGGTGGCTCCGGAAGCGTTGCGCCGCTTCCGGATCCCCGACCACGGCACCCCGATGATGTGAGGAAACGATGCCATTGACCATTGGCACGAACGGCAGCTCGCTAGCCGTTCAAAAGACGCTCACCACCTCCAACAGCGGCCTGAACAGCTCGATCAAGAAGCTGAGCTCGGGCATGCGCATCACGTCATCGTCCGACGACGCCGCCGGCCTCGCCGTCGCCGAGGGCCTCAAGGCCCAGACCCGCGGCTACCAGCAGGGGATGTCGAACGCCCAGCAGGGCGTCGCGATGCTCCAGACCGCCGACAGCGCCCAGCAGACGATCTCCGACACGCTCATCCGGATGCGCGAGCTGGCGGTCCAGGCGAGCTCGGACAGCCTGACCGACACCGAGCGCGCCTACGTGAACACCGAGTTCACCGCCCTCGCGGGGGAGATCGACCGCACCTCGAACGTCACCGAGTACAACGGTCAGAAGCTGCTCGACGGCACCGCCGGCGCGGCCGGCACCCTGACCTTCCAGGTCGGCACCCGCAACACCTCGGACGACCGCGTCACCATGGCGCTGGCCGACTCCGACGCGACCGCCCTCGGGGTGAACGCGGCGACCGTGGACTCCCTGGCCAACGCCCAGGCGTCGATCGACTCGATCGACGCGGCGATCGACACCCTCAACACCTCGCGCGCCACCGTCGGCGCCACGATGAACCAGCTCGGACGGGCCATCGACAACCTCGGCTCGACGATCGAGAACCTCAGCGTGGCCGAGGGCGGCATCCGCGACGTCGACGTGGCCCAGGAGAGCGCGAACTTCTCCAAGCAGCAGGTGCTCCAGCAGGCGGGCGTGTCGATGCTCGCGCAGGCGAACGCCTCGCCGCAGTTCGCGCTGCGGCTGCTGAGCTGATCCCGTAGGGGGCCCGGGTCGCTGAGGAACGACCCGGAACGCCAGGGGGGGCGCCACCGACTCGCTCGGTGGCCGGGACAACGGAGGCCAAGTGCCTCCGTTGTTTTTTTTTGTAGGCGCGCGTTCCCACGCGCTCGCCCCCTACCCGCCTGCGCCGGTCCCGCGCTGGCGCGGGGGAGATGGGCCCCCGGCCCGGGGGCCGACCCTCGCTTTGGACCCAGCGGCCGCTCCTTGGCGATAGCATGGTCTGAGGCGGCGGCGCCTGCGTGCCCTCGAGAACGAAGGCAGGCCGGGCGCCTCCCGAGCTTCTCGAGGGTGCGCAGGGCGCGTGGATTCCACGGGCAGGTTGGTCGTGTTGTTCTGACCCACCCATTATATATGGGCGGCACTCGTCGCGGCGTGGCGAGCTCGGCGGTGGTCCGACCAGCCCCCGGGAGACGGCGCAGCCGAGGCGCGGAGGACGGCCCGGCAGGCGGCCGCGCGCCGCCCCTGCCGGTGTCTCGAGCGAGCGAACACGAAAGATGTTCGTTTTTTTCGCCCGCCACTTTAGGAACCCCGGGGGGGAAACGTTGTGAGTGATGAGGCCGCAACGCCGCAGGCAAACAGCAAGCGACAAGGCGACCGGCCGATTCCGTGACCCCACTCGGGGTGCCCGGAGACCATGTTTCTGACCACCCAACGCTTGGAGTGCGGCACATGCCTCTCAACATCAACACGAACTCGGGTTCCCTCGCCGTCCAGAACACCCTGACCCGTTCCAACAACGGGATGAACAACTCGATCGGCAAGCTGTCCTCCGGCCTCCGGATCAACAGCAGCGCCGACGACGCCGCCGGCCTCGCGGTGAGCGAGGGCCTGCGCGCCCAGACCCGCGGCTTCAGCATGGCCATGTCGAACGCCAACCAGGGCGTCGCCATGCTCCAGACCGCCGACAGCGCCATGCAGACCATCTCCGACACCCTGATCCGTATGCGCGAGCTCGCAGTCCAGGGCGCCTCCGACGGCCTGACCGACACCGAGCGCGCCTACGTGAACACCGAGTTCACCCAGCTCGCCGGCGAGATCGACCGCATCTCGAACGCGACCGAGTACAACGCCCAGAAGCTGCTCGACGGCACCGCCGGCACCGCCGGCACCCTGACCTTCCAGGTCGGGACGCGCAACACCGCCGACGACCGCATCACCATCGCGATGGGCGACACCGACTCGACCGCCCTCGGCGTCAACGCCGCGACCGTCGACTCGCTCACCAACTCGCAGGCGTCCATCGACTCGATCGACGCGGCCCTCGACACCCTCAACACCCGTCGCGCCACCCTCGGCGCCACGGTGAACCAGATGGGCAAGGCGATCGAGAACCTCGGCACCACGGTCGAGAACCTGAGCATCGCCGAGGGCGGCATCCGCGACGTCGACGTCGCGATGGAGAGCGCGACCTTCTCGAAGGCGCAGGTGCTCCAGCAGGCCGGCGTGGCCATGCTCGCCCAGGCGAACAGCGCCCCGCAGTCGGCCCTCCGCCTCCTCCAGTAACCCAGAGACCATGACGCGGCCCGGAGCCGGCGGACACCGCGCCGACGGCTCCGGGCTCTTCCCTTAGGAGCGACACCGTGGCCTCCACCGTCAACTTCGCGGGCATCTCCTCAGGCATCGACACCAAAGCCATCATCCAGGCGACGGTCGCCGCCCAGCGCGTCCCGATCACGCGCCTCGAGAGCCGGAAATCCGGGTATCAGGACCAGATCTCGAGCATCGGCAAGATGACGTCGGCGCTCAACGAGCTGAAGTCCATGATGGAGGAGATGTCGGACACCTCGAACGTCCTGGCGTTCAACGCGGTCTCCGGCGACGAGGACGTCCTGACGGCCACCATCAACGGCGCCGCCTCGTCGGGCTCATACGACCTCACCATCACCGAGCTCGCCCGCGCCGAGAAGGACCGCTCCGCCCAGTTCACGAGCAAGTTCGCGCCCGTCAAGGCGGGCACGATGACCCTGACCACGGCCGGCGACGACCCGGTCGACGTCACGATCGAAGAGGGCGACACGCTCGCCGACGTCGTCGACAAGATCAACGCCTCTGGCGCCAAGGTCGACGCCTCCCTCGTCAGCGACGGCACCAACACCTACCTCCAGGTCGTGGCCACCGACACCGGCTACGAGATCGGCGGCAACGCGGACGACGCGCTGATCATCACCGAGAGCTACACCGGCGCCGACGGCACCGAGCTCGGGATGACCCAGGCCGTCCAGGCGAAGAACGCCCTCTTCCAGATGGACGGCCTCGACGTCGAGCAGCGCTCGAACACCGCCACCGACGTCATCGCGGACGTCACGCTCGAGCTCAAGACCAAGGGCACGACGACCCTCCAGATCGACTCGGACCGCGAAGGCACCAAGGAGAAGATCCAGGCCTTCGTCGACAAGTTCAACGAGATCCTCGACCTGGTGAACGACGCGACCACGACCGGCGAAGGCAGCACCGCCGTCGACGCCGACCCAGCGCTCACCCGGGTGCGCAGCGACCTCCGCCAGATCATCGGCGCGACCGTCGCCGGCATCAGCGGCACTGCCAAGTCTCTGAGCCAGGTGGGGCTCCGGACGACGTCCACCGGCTCGCTCGAGATCAACACGACGGCCTTCGACGCCGCTCTCGACAAGGACCCGCGGGCGCTCGCGCGCTTGTTCACCCAGCCCGACACCGGCATCGCGGCGAAGTTCTTGGCCAAGATCGAGGGCTACACCGACAGCGTCGACGGCACGCTGGGCAACCGCACGAAGTCCCTAAACATGCGGATCGATGATGCCGACAAACAGATCACGCGCCTCGAAGACCGCCTCGAGTCGCTGACGACGCGCCTGACCCGGCAGTTCACCGCCATGGAGCAGGCGCTGAGCGTGACCCAGATGCAGAACCAGGCGCTGACCGCGGCCCTGTTCAGCGGCTGATGCCCCGAGCTCACGCTCGACCCCGACTCCCCCAAGGTGCCCCCCACCTCGCCCACTCTCGACGCCCGCCGCAGGAGCGCCCATGACCCCCGGACTGAGAGCCTACCAACGCGTCCGCCTGACCACCGCGACCCCACAAGAGCTGGTCGTGTTGCTCTACGAGGGCCTGGTCAAGTTCACGACGATCGGGCGGCGCGACCTCGAGGCGCGCGACTTCGCGGCGGCCGGGGTGGCGCTGACCCGCGCCATCGACATCATCGGGCACCTGCGCGACTGCCTCGATCGCGAGCGCGATCCGGCGCTGTGCGGGAACCTCGACCGGATGTACGCGGCCTGGACCCGGGCGATCGCGCGCAGCCAGGTCGAGGTCGACCTCCCCTCCCTCGACACCGTCATCGGGCAGATGGACGAGATGACCGCGACCTGGCGCGCGGCCGCCATCGAAGCGACCCGGCGAGGGGGGGCCAAGTGATGGCGACCGAGCCGACGTCCCTCGCGCTCCGCCGCTTCGAGTCCTACTACGCACGGCTCGACGAGGCCGTCGACCAGGGCGACGTGGAGCTCGTCCAGACCCTCATCGAGGAGCGCTCGGCCGCGGTCGAGCAGCTCATCGCGACCCACCGTGGGCAGGCGCTGCCGGACGCCGTGAAGACTCACCTCGTCGCATGCGAGGAGGCGCTCCGGGCGCGGCTCACCGCGATGCACGCCGAGATCGCTAGCGCACTGGCCGCTCAGCGTCGGCGGGGCGCCGCCGCGCTGCGATACACGCAAGGCGGCGGCTGAACGGTCCTGGGGCTCCCGCAGGGCCCCGTGACCGCTCGCAGGAGGAACGATGGATCTCGCAACTCTGATCGGACTCATCCTCGGCTTCGGCGTCATCCTGGTGTCGATCGTGACGGGTTCGGAGATCGGCGCCTTCGTCGACACGCCGTCGATGATGATCGTGTTCGGCGGGACCATCGCCGCGACCCTCATCCGCTTCCCGCTCAAGACCTGCCTCGGCAGCATGAAGGTCGCCGTCAACGCGTTCCGCACCCGCGTCGCCAACCCCGCCGACATCATCAAGCGCACCGTCGAGCTGGCCGCGATCGTGCGCCGCGAGGGGCTCCTGGCCCTCGAGAACGAGAAGGTCGACGACCCGTTCATGGAGAAGGGGCTCCGGCTCTGCATCGACGGCGTCGACCCGGAGTTCGTCCGCAAGGTCCTCGAGCGCGAGCTCGACCACACCGTCGAGCGCCACCAGGGGGGCCAGAAGGTGTTCAAGGCGGTCGGCGACGCCGCCCCGGCGATGGGCATGCTCGGGACCCTGATCGGCCTCGTGATCCTGCTCCGCAACATGGACGATCCCAAGGCGATCGGCCCCGCGATGGCGGTCGCGATCCTCACGACCTTCTACGGCTCGGTCATCGCGAACCTGTTCGCCATCCCCATCGCCGAGAAGCTCGAGGTGCGCACGGCGCAGGAGATCCTGAACAAGACCCTCATCATCGAGGGCGTCGCCGCGATCCAGGAGGGACGGAACCCGCGGGTCATGGAGGAGCTGCTGAGGTCGCACCTGCCGAGCACCTTGCAGAAGCCCGAAGAGCCCGAGAAGGCTGAGTAATGAGCAAGCACGCGCCCCCCACCCCGGCCGGCTTGCCAGCCTGGCTCGCGACCTTCGCCGACCTGATGACGCTCCTGATGGCGTTCTTCGTGCTGCTGCTGTCGATGTCCGAGATCGACGCGCTCAAGTACCGAGCCGTCGCGGGCTCGATGCAGCGCGCGCTGGGCATGAAGATCGACAGCATCGTCGAGACCCTCCCCGAGGGGGACAAGCGCGACGTCGTGTCCCCCAAGTCCCCCGAGACCGGGTCGCCGGGCAAGCCGACGGCGTGCGAGGTCGCGCAGCAGGCGGCAGGCGAGGTCACCGACAGCCAGTTCGAGCTCGTCAAGCAGGACCTCGCCGAGTTCGCCGCAGAGCACAACCTCGTCATCAAGCGGCAGGGCCACAAGGTCCTCATCCGGATTCAGGAGCAGGGGGTCTTCCCCTCGGGGAGCGACCGCATCTCCCCGGTGTTCCTGCCCACCATCGCCAAGGTGCGAGACACCCTAGCCAAGCTCGAGGGCGGCATCCGCGTCACCGGCCACAGCGACGACATCCCCATCTCGAATGGGCGCTTCCGCTCGAACTGGGAGCTGTCGGCGGCGCGGGCCGTGTCCGTCGTTCACGAGCTGCTCCACGACGACCGGATCGCGCCGTCACGCGTGTCCGCCATCGGCTTCGGGGACAGCCGCCCGCTGGTCCCGAACATGGACGACGACACCCGCGCCATCAACCGACGGGTCGACATCGTCGTGCTGCCGGTCCCGGACTGACCCAGTCCCGAGACGCCGCCCCCCCCGAGGGCCGCTCGCCGGGGCGCCATCGCGGCCCGGCCGCGGTTCGACGCCGGTGAGACCCGCGCCGCCGAGGCGCGCGAGATCTCCGACCGCGAGGTGGGGACGAACGCGCTTCGGTATCGGGCGATCCCGCAGCGCAATAATCCAGACCGCAGAGCGGCACATCCCCGCGGCGTCCGGGCTGCTCGGAGGCCATGCGGCGACTTGGCTACTGCATTGCACCGCAAGATAGGCTAGCCTCGTCCCACCGCGCGCGGCCTGCGGGGCCCAAGCTGTGCGGTCTTCACAGAAAAGCACAACCTGTCGGGCCACGGCCCGCGGGGTCTGGATTATTGCGATGCAGCAAATTCCATCCATCGCCGTCCTCAGCAGCTCTTTGCTCCTGTCCCTCACCGCCTGTGGAGCCGATCCCGGCGCCGCGCCGGCGGAGGGCTCCCGCGTCAACGTCGCGGCGGCGCCGCTGACCCTGCCCGGCGTCACCGACGTGACCTACACCGTGACGGTCACCAACGACGGTGGCGACACGGTGTGGACCAAGCAGATCACCTCGACCGGATACGGCGACGGCTCGGGCGCCTTCAGCTACGTCGGCCCGTGCGACGCGGACGAGAGCGAGAACCCGAACACCGTCTCCCTCGTCATCGACGGCATCCAGGCGGGCGCGTCGACCCTCGCCGCGGGTGTTGAATATATCAACCCCGCACCGAGCAGCGCGCCGCTCACCCGCGAGGTCACCTGCCGGGCCGACCGCGACGTCGCCGTCAGCTTCGACCTGACCGTCATGCGCCGCGCCCAGCAAGGGTTCTTCGACGTCGCCGTCCAGTTCGACGACATCTTCTGCTCGGCCAAGCTCGACTGCGAGCGCTCGCCGGAGCAGGACCTCGAGCTCCTCTTCCACCCCCAGACCGGCGAGCGCGACCAGACCGTCGTCCTCGGCTTCGCCTGCACCGCGGGCCTCGGCACCCCGACCTTCCTGCACATGGAGGACCTCGTCATCACCTGCGGCCAGCAGGTCTTCGTCGTCGACGCCGCCGGCGGCCCGGGTAACCTCAACCCGCCCTTCCCCTTCGCCGGCGACACCCCCAACACCACCGACCTCGTCTTCCAGGCCGCCACCTACCGCGGCGTCGAGCAGCTCGCGAGCGGCGCCACCAGCTACCACAAGACCTACTGGAACGTGGCCGTCGGCCTCAACGACGCCGCCCTCACCGGCCTCGACGCCGACCCCCAGACCGGCCTCGGCGCCTGCACCCTCACCACCCGCGCCACCGCCACCGACGCCGCTCTGCCCGGCGGCGAGCTGCCGCTCGAGAGCTTCTCGCCCTACATCGTCTGGGACGTGCCGCTGACCGACGCCAACGGCGACCGCGTCTGCACCTCCCACCAGCTCTTCGCCGACACCGGGGTCACGCCGGCCTACACCGACGGCCACCACCCGATCTCGTTTGGCGCGAGCTTCGACGACGCCACCCAGACGGTCATCGACCACGCCCCGCTCATCGCCCAGAGCCGCGCCCTCGGCGACGTCGAGCCCCTCGACGCCTTCGGCCTGCCGCTGCTGCTCGCCGACCTCGACCGCGACGGCCTCGCCGACCTCGTCGTCACCGCCCTCGGCGAGGACGACGGCGCCGGCGCCGTCTCGCTCTTCGCCGGCACCCGCCCGGGCGTCGCGTCGGCCGGAGCGACCTTCGACGCGACCACCCTCGGCGGCACCCCCGC
>PHBI01000225.1 GCA_002841945.1 Deltaproteobacteria bacterium HGW-Deltaproteobacteria-14 | reverse complement strand
CGGGGGCCGTCGTCGCCTCCGCGGGGCCGCTGACCGTCCCCGCCGGCGGCACCGCGACCGTCGGCCTGACCCTGCCGCGCGCCGCCTGGGCCGCCGACGGCCTCGTCGCGACCGCGATCGCCGAGGCCGAGTGCCGCCCCGAGGACGACGCCCTCGCGCTGGGCCCGCCGCCGACCGCCGACGACCTCGACGACGACGGCCTCGACGACGTCTGCGACGGCTGCGTCGTCCCCGAGGAGGAGGTCTGCGACGGCGTCGACAACGACTGCGACGGGCTCACCGACGCCGGCGACGAGGATCTGACGCTGACCGCCTGCGACCAGCAGCTGGGCGTCTGCGCCGGGGCGACCCACCTCGCCGACGCGTGCCAGGGCGGCCAGTGGATCGCGTGCGACGCGAGCGACTACGCGCTCGTGGCCGGCGCGGCCGGCTACACCCCCGGGGCCGACGCCTGCGATGGGGCGGACAACGACTGCGACGGGCTCACCGACGCCCTCGACGGCGACCTGACGCCCACCCCTTGTGCGATGCAACAGGGGGTCTGCGCCGGGGCCACGCGGCCGGCCACCCGCTGCGCCGACGGCGCCTGGCTCGACTGCGAGGGCGCCGACTACGCGGCCCACGACGCGCGCTTCGCCGCGGACGACGCCACCTGCGACGGCGTCGACGACGACTGTGACGGCGCCGCTGACGACGACTTCGTCGGGGTGGAGACGAGCTGTGGCGTCGGCGCCTGTGCGCGCAGCGGGCAGACGCGCTGCGCGGAGGGGGACGTGGTCGACGACTGCGTCGCGGGCGCCGCCGCCACCGAGGTGTGCGACGGCGTCGACAACGACTGCGACGGCCAGACCGACGCCCACGACGACGACCTCGCCCTGCCCCTCTGTGCGCTGCAGCAAGGCCCGTGCCTGGGCGCGCACACCATCGCCGCCCTCTGCGCGGACGGCGCCTGGTCGCCGTGCACCGGCGACGTCTACCGCGCCCACGACGACCGCTACGACCCCCTCGACGCCAGCTGCGACGGCGTCGACAACGACTGCGACGGCGAGGCCGACCAGGGCTTCGGGAGCCACGCGACGAGCTGCGGCGTCGGCGCATGCGCCGGCAACGTCGGGGTAGAGACCTGCGTCGCTGGCGCCAAGCACGACAGCTGCGACCAACTCGCCGGCGCGCTCGCCGAGACCTGCGACGGGGTCGACGACGACTGCGACGGCAACACCGACGAGGACGGCGTGGGCGGGTCGGTGTGTCCGCCGCTCGAGACCGACGTCGTGTGCCCGGCGGCGTTCGTCGCCTCGGGGGACGTCGCGTTCACCTTCAGCAACCCGGCGGCGGCGGGGACGCGGTTCGCGTGCCGCGTCGACGACGGCGAGTGGGTCGACTGCTCGGACGGGACCTTTACCGCGACCGATCTCGCGGGGGGGGAGCACACCTTCGCGGTGCGCGCGGTGGACGGCGCCGGCCACGTCGACGAGACGCCGGCGAGCTGCGCCTTCACCGTCGATCCGAGCGTGCCGGACACGGCGATCACCAGCGGGCCCGCGGACCCGTCGGTCGCGGGCGCCGACGCGAGCTTCGCCTTCGAGGCGACGGGCGGCGGGGAGCACGTCGGCTTCGAGTGCCGGATCGACGGCGGAGCCTGGGCGGCCTGTGGCGACGGGAGCGCGGTGTACTCCGGGCTCGGCGAGGGCGAGCACACGGTCGCGGTGCGGGCGTGCAACGCCGACACCGGCGCGTGCGACGCGACGCCGGCGGTCTGGACCTGGACCGTGGTGGACTTCATCTGCGAGGAGCCCCTGGTCCTGGTCTGCGAGCCGACCCTCGCCGTCTCGACCGGATCGCAGACGTGTGCTTGGGCCGGCGCGGTCAAGGCGACCCTGACCCGGGACTGCGCGGAGGCCGAGGCGCTGACCGCGGAGCAGGGCGTCTTCCCGCTCGGCGACACGACGGTGGCGTTCACCGCGGGCGAGGGCGAGGCGGCGGCGCGCTGCGAGACCGTCGTCACGGTCGCCGACGCCACCGATCCGGTGGTCGACTGCGGCGGGTGGAACCCCGCGACGCTGACCGCGCACCCGACCGCGACCGACAACTGCGCGGTCGCGGAGCTGGCGCTCGGCGCGCTCGCCTGCGAGGTGCGGCGCGACGGCGCGGCGCCGATCCCGCTCGTGCCCTGCCCGGCGGAGATCCACGGGGACGCGGTGAGCGCGACCGAGGGCGCCGGGGTCGCGTTCTGGCTGACCTGGGAGGCGACCGCCAGCGACGCGAGCGGCAACACGGCGACGCGCCGCTGCGAGGTCCCGATCGACCTCGACAGCGACGGGGACGGGGTGGTCGACAGCGCGGACGTCTGCCCGCTGATCCCGGACGCCGATCAGGCGGACGGCGACGGCGACGGCCTCGGCGACCTGTGTGACCCCGATGACGGCGACACCCTCATCGTCGAGGGCGGCGGCGGCTGCGCCGGCGGCGGCGGGTCGGGGGCCCCGTGGGCGCTCGCCCTCGCCGCCCTCGCCTGGGGGCTCGCGCGCCGGCGAGCGCGCCGCTGATCGGCGTCGGCCCCAGGCGAGTCCCGCGCCCGAGGGGTTGACTTCCTGCTCGTCGAGGACGAACACTGTCACGAGCGTGAACGTCGTTCACTGTCGGTCCCGTGCATCGACGACGAGAGGCACACCATGCCGTTCCAGAAGCTGATCTCCCGCGCGAAGAACGCCATCGAGGGAGACGCTAGCGCCGCAAACGAGAAGGCGCACTCCGAGGTGAAGAAGAAGGCGGCTGGCGCCGGCGACTACGCCGCGCAGGAGGCCGCGCTGAAGCCCAAGGACGGTGCCAAGGAGGCCGCGCCCTCGGGCGGGCTGCCGGAGTCGTCGCAGGAGCTCCTCGAGAGCGCCGCGTTCAAGATCACCGGCGCGGTGACCTACACGGGCGCGGCGGCGATCCCCAAGGAGATCGCCATGCTGCTGATGCAGGGCATCGCGGCCGAGGGCGTCAGCGGCGCCAAGACCGTCGCCGAGGCGCTCGCGAGCTACGTCGACGAGGGGCGCATCGAGGTCCGCGGCGTCAGCCCGGCGAGCGGCGGGGCCAGCCTGACCTGGATCCGCTTCCACGCGGGAGACACCGAGGTCGGCTACATGTTCGACAAGGCGACGCTCAAGGCGATCGTCAGCGACGGCTGGATCGAGCGCGCCTGACCGGCGCTCGCCCTCCCGCGGAGAGCGCTCGACCGACAGCCGTGGCTGAGCGTCGTTCGCCTGGCACGCGGACGACTCGCGGACGACCGCCCGCTGATCCTCGACCAGCTCTACGTCGACGAGCGCGTCCGCGACTACGCCATCGACCTCGTCCGGGCCACCCGGCGCCCGCGCGACCTCGGCGCGGAGCTCGACCGCTACGTCCGCTACGGCGCCTCCCCCCGCGCCAGCATCAGCCTGGTGCTCGCCGGCCGCGCCCGCGCCTTCCTCTCGGGGCGCGCCTGGGTGTCCCCGCACGACGTCAAGGCTCTCGCCCCCGACGTGCTGCGAGCAGGCCCTCCCCGACGCCGGCCGGGTGGTGGTCGAGGACGCCGAGGGCGCGGACGTCATCGTGCTGCACGGCGGCGACCCGAAGGTCCGGCGGCGCTTCGCCGAGCGCGCCCGCGCCCGAGTGGCCGCCGTGCTGTTCGCCGCGGCCCTGGCGGCGGGCGCGCTGGTCGCGGACGCCGCGACGCGCTCGGCGGTGGGGGCGGACCACCAGGCGCGGGTGCGGGGTCGGTCCGGGCGCCGCCAGCGGACGCGGTGGCGGCGCCGAGGCCGCCCTGCTGCAATGCAGTAATCGCCCCGCACCGCGTCTTCGACGAGACTTGAAAACAGGGCCTTATAAGGCATGCTCCCAACCATGCGATGCACACCCGCAGCTCTCCTCTTCGCGCTCGTGATCGCCACCCCGGGAGCCTGCGGTGGAGACCCGCCCGCTGGCGGCGGTGACGGCCTCGCGCCGCTCGACTCCGCGGCCCCGGTCGACACGACGACGGCCGCCGACACAGGCGCCCCCGAGGTCGCCGACGACACGGCCGCGCCGACCCCGACGCCGCTCGCGGGGCAGAGCTTCGGCGCGCCGCAGGCGTGGGCGACGCCCATCGCCGACTACCTCGCCGCGGGCGAGGCCGAGGTGAAGTCGCTGGCGTTTCTGCGCGGGATCCACGACCTCGCGAGCTACGAGGGGCAGCTGTATCTGGGGTTCGGCGACGCCAACCTGAACCTCGGGCGGATCTTCCCGATCGACTTCCGCGCCTTCACCGACCCGAGCGACGCGACGGCGCACGGCGAGCTCGTGACCGACGAGGAGCAGCTCGACGCTGATGGCGGGCGTCGACGCCACCGAGGACGCGTGGCTCGGCAACGTCTACCGCCGCACCCCCGAGGCCGGCTGGGTCAAGCACCGCACGGTGCAGAACGGCGTCCACGTACACGACGTCGCGGGCTTTCAGGGCGCGATCTACGCGGTCGGCTCGGGGGCGACGCCGGAGCAGTGGGGCGCCGGCGACATCTACGGGCACCTGTGGCGCTCGAGCGACACCCTGGCGAGCTGGGACATCGTCGCGCAGGTGCATAACGAGGGCACCGGGGACAGCCGGCTGACGCGGCTCCTCGCCTTCGACGACGCCCTGTGGGCCTTCGGCTACCGCACCAACGCCGAGGGGCTCATCGATCTGCTGCCCCACGGCGCGTGGGATGGCGCGGCGTTCACGCTGCTGCCTACCGACCACGCCCTCGCCTCGGTCTACGTCATCGAGACGGACCGGGTCGGCCCGCGCCGCGGGCTCGTGCGCGGGCGTGACTTCGGCGTGTCGCCCTCGGTGCAGCGCGCCTGGTGGTTCGCCCCCGACGCCACCGCGACGCTGATCGCCGCCTTCGACGGCCTGACCGTGGTCGACGTCGACGTGGTCGAGGCGACCGGCGAGCTCCTCGCGCTGACGGTGGACGGCGCGGACTGGCGGCCCGACGCCCCCGGCGAGAAGCGTGTACGCGCCTGGGTCACCGCGGCCGAGGGCGACGCCTGGAGCGAGGTCTTCGACCTCCGGACCTACATCCCGCCGAAGTCCATCGCCTGGTGGCGCGGCGCCATCTACCTCGGCACCGACACCGGCGAGGTGTGGCGCGCTGTCGCCGAGTGAGGCGCGGCTGAGAGACGGTGGCGCCGACGGGGCCGCACCCGCAGATTGCCCTGGATCAACTGTTCGGTTAGCGTCGCCCTATTCCCTCCAGCGTCGAGTCCTCTCGAAGGATGTGCCCCGTGCCCCAGAGCTGCGCGTTCGCGCTCGTGTTCTCCTGTGCCGCGATCCTGTTCACGCCGGCCTGCGGGGGGGGCGACTGCGTCGACTTCGACCCGCAGGGCCGCTGCATCGAAGCCACCGACACCGGGGGAGACACCGTCGCGCGGGGCGTCGTGGTCGAGAGCGGCGTCGTGTCGCTGCCGCTCGCGACCCTGACCCGGGACTCCCTCGAGATCGGGACCCCCGACGGCTGGTGCGAGTGTGGGTTTTGCGACGCCGTCTGGACGTTGCGGGAGGAGTCCGAGAAGCTCGGGACCGATCCCGCGACCGCGTACGGCGCGTTCCTTGCGGAGGTCGCGACCAAGCTGGGGCCGAGCCCGCGCAAGATCGAGGTGACGAGCCTCGCGGTGCGCATCGACCCCACGTCGGTCAACCTGGCGGCGTTCGAGCAGGTCTTGACGGACATCTCGGTGTGGATGATCGGCGGCGACTACCCCTTCGAGCTCGGTACGTTCACGAAGATCGCGGGCACCTCCCTCTCCCAGAGCGTCTCCGACCCCGAGGGCTATCAGCCCGGGTGGCACGACGTGTTCCTGAGCGGCGACTACTCCCTCCGGTTCTTGGGCGACACCCAGGGCTCGAAGTACGCGACCAAGTGTTGGTGCCCGCCTGGCTGCGACTGTGAATGCACGCAGTTCCCGGACGACTTCGAGCTGAAGCTGATCGTCGAGCTGCGGCTCCGCGCTGAAGGGTAGCAGCGCGGGCGCACGAGAGGCTGCCGCCCGCGCCTCCCCCCGAACCCCGCGGTCCCGCCACCGGCCTGGGGTGTGATCCAGACCGGTAGGTGGCGCGACGAACCGAACCCCGGCAGCCGTGGTGCGCTCCCCACTCGGAGTGCGGGCGCCCTTGTGCGGACGGGACGCCCACACTCCCAATAGCGCGGCCGCGGCTCTGTGTTCTCGGGCGCTCATCGGCGAGCTCCGGCTGTCTCCGATCGCACCCACCGGCCTGCTCTCCATTGGGAAAACGGCGCGGCTAAGTTAGCATGTGCAGTGCGGCAAGCGCCGCGGGCGACCGCGCCCGCCCGACCCCACGCCGCGCCCCCCCCCAGCGCCGAGAGAGCCCGGAGGAGCCCATGGCCTCGAGACACCCGATAACCGGCGGCGGCGCGTCTACGACACCTCAATCAAGACTCGCTTCGCTGCGCTTTGCCTGGGGGCCTGGCGGTTGGCCCCGGACCCTCGGCGCCGTGGGCGTCGCGCTGTCGGTCCTGCTCGCCTTCGGCGGCGAGGCGCGGGCTCAGCTCGACACGACCCACTGGCTCCCACCGCTGTGGGCCGGCGACGACTCCTCGGCCCTCGACACCATCTACCTCACCCTCACGACGCCGGAGACCGCGCCGGTCACGGTCAGCGTCACCGACGCCAGCGGCGCGACCATCTACAACGGCACCGTGTCGAACAGCGCCCCGGTGCAGGTCATCCTCGGCAAGCTCGTCGGCGGCCACTACGCCGCCCAGCTCGGCCTCGGCAACTTCGTCTCGGGGACCGCCGGGCTCAACACCAAGCTCGACCACGGCCTGATCATCGTCGCCAGCGCGCCCGTCTACGCCAACATTCGGATGCTCAAGCCCTCGGCCCAGGCCCTGTCCTTGACCGCGAAGGGGAAGAAGGCCCTCGGGCTCGAGTTCCGCGTCGCCGTGATGCCCAACGTCAGGTCCAACTACGTCTACCGCGGCTCGTTCATGTCGGTGATGGCCACCCAGCCGGGCACGACGACGGTGACCTTCGACGACTTCAAGCCCGGCGTCGTGCTCACCGGCACCACCGGCAGCGGCAGCCCCGCGACCAACGGCCCGATCGTCGTGGCGCTGGCCCAGTACGAGAGCTACGTCGTCGGCATCAAGGACAGCGCCTACACCGGCACGGCGCCGTCGAACGACCTCAACGGCACCCGCATCACCGCTGATAAGCCCATCGCGGTGAGCTCCGGGAGCTTCCTCGGCGGCCAGGCCGCGACCGGTGGGCAGGACGCCGGCGCCGACCAGCTCGCGCCGGTCACCCTCGCCGGCACCCAGTACGTGCTCATCAAGGGCAACGCGCCCAACGGCGACCCGAAAGAGACGCCGATCGTCGTCGCCACCCAGGACGGGACCGACGTCTTCGTCAACGGCAGCGGCACCGCGACGGCGACGCTGGACGCTGGCGACTACCTCTTCCTGACCGGCCTGTACTCGCTGCAGGACAACATGCTCGTCACCTCGACCAAGCCCGTCCTGATGTTCCAGGAGATCGCCGGCGAGGCGAGCGCCGCGACCCCCGGCTTCAACTTCATCCCGCCGCTCGGCGTCGACGCGGCCACCACCGTGAACAACATCTACAACGTCAACCAGCTCGGCACCGCCACCCTCGGCGTCGTCGCCCGCACCGGCGCCCCCGTCACCGTGAACGGCGCGGCCATCGGGGTGACGGCCCAGGCCGTCGCGGGCACCAGCGAGTGGGTGACCTACCGCAAGCCCAACGTGACCGGGACCCTCGCGGTGAGCTCCACCGACACCATCGCCGTCGCGATCTTCAACGTCGCGACCGCCATCGGCGCCGCCGGCTACTACTCCGGCTTCCCGCCGACCCTGCTCGACCTCGACTTCGACGGGATCCCCGACGGCGACGACAACTGCCCCGACGTCGGCAACGCGTCCCAGGCCGACAGCGATGGCGACGGCGCGGGCGACGCTTGCGACGGGTGCCCGAACGACCCGGCGAAGACCGACGCCGGTGTCTGCGGCTGCGGCACCCCCGACGTGGACGTGAACCCCGCCCCGAGCGGCAACGGCGTCATCGACTGCACCGAGACCGACCAGTGCCCCGACGACCCGCTCAAGGTGCTCCCGGGGGTGTGCGGCTGCGGCGTCCCCGACACCGACGGCGACGGCGACGGCACCCGGGACTGCAACGACGGCTGCGCCGCCGACCCCAACAAGGTCGAGCCCGGCCAGTGCGGCTGCGGCGCGCTCGACGAGGACAGCGACTTCGATCTCGTGGCCGACTGCAACGACGCGTGCCCCAACAACCCCACCAAGACGACCGGCCCCGGGGTCTGCGGCTGCGCCGTGAACGACAGCGACGCGGACACGGACGGCGTCGTCGTGTGCCAGGACAACTGCCCCGACGCCGCCAACCCCGGCCAAGAGGACTGCGACGGCGACGGCGTCGGCGACGCCTGCGACCAGCCGGGGGAGTGCTGCTTCGACGGGCTCAACAACCCCAACGAGACCGGCATCGACTGCGGCGGCGCCTGCGACGCGAGCTGCCCCCTCGGCGCGCCGTGCCTGGTCGCGGGCGACTGCGACAGCGGCCTGTGCACCGCCGGCGGCAGCTGCGGCTGCGTCGGGGATGGCGACTGCCCCGGCGTGGCCGACGTCTGCGCGCCCGAGACCTGCGACGTCGCCAGCCAGTGCGTCGCCGACCCGGTCCGCTGCGACGTGGCGGTGTTCTACGCGATCGTCGACGGCCCGGGCGGGCTCGGCAGCGTCCGCTGCTGGCAGAGCACCCCGGGCGCCGCTCCGGAGTGCGAGATGAGCGGCGGCGTGCTGGTCATCGGCCCGCCGATGTGCGGGCAGTAGCGCGCCGCGGTGATCTGACCCAACCATAGAGGGTGGGGAGGACGAAGAGCGTCAGGAGCGTCGCGGTGATGAGGCCGCCGATCACGACCGTGGCCAGGGGGCGCTGCACCTCGGCGCCGGCGCTGGTCGACAGCGCCATCGGGATGAAGCCCAGGGCGGCGACGAGCGCCGTCGTCAGCACCGGGCGCATCCGCACGAGCGCCGCCTCGCGGGCCGCCACCGCGGGGCTGACGCCGCCCTCGCGCTCGAGCTTGCGGCAGTACGAGACGAGCACCACGCCGTTCATGACCGCCACCCCGAAGAGCGCGATGAAGCCGACGCCGGCCGAGATCGAGAACGGCATCCCGCGCAGCGCCAGCGCGACCACCCCGCCGACCGCGGCGAAGGGCACGTTGAGGAAGATGAGCAGCGCCGGGCGCGCGGCGTCGAAGGTCCCGTAGAGCAAGACGAAGATCAGCAAGAGCGCCAGCGGCACCACGATGAGCAGGCGCGCCGAGGCGCGCTCGAGGTTCTCGAACTGCCCACCCCAGGCGACGACGTAGCGCGGCGGCAGCGCGACGGCGTCGACGGCGACCCGCGCGTCCGCGACCACCGAGGCGATGTCGCGCCCGCGCACGTTCAGCTCGACGGTGATGCGGCGCTGGATGCTCGAGCGGCTGATCTGCGAGGGCGCCGGCTCGGTGTCGAAGGTGACGAGCTCCCCGAGCGGGATCGTGCGCCCGTCGGCGGTGGTCACCGGCAGCCGGGCGATGACCTCCTCGTCCGCGCGGGCGCTCTCCGGAAAGCGCACCTGCAGCGCGAAGCGCCGCTCGCCCTCGAGCACGACGCCGACCTGGTGGCCGCCGAGGGCCTCGATGACGTCGAGCACGTCGTCGGCGTTGACCCCGTGGCGCGCCACCGCCCGCCGGTCGACGTGGGCGGTCATGACCGGCAGCCCGGCGACCTGCTCGAGCTTGACGTCCACGGCGCCCGGGACCTCGGCCACCGCGGCGGCCACCCTCCCCCCGAGCTGGCGCAGGGTCTCGAGGTCGTCGCCGTAGATCTCGACCGCGACGTCCGAGCGGACCCCGGCGATGAGCTCGGCCACGCGCAGCTCGATGGGCTGCGAGAAGCCGACCCCGACGCCGGGGACCCGCTCCTCGATGACCCGCTCCATCGCCTCGATGAGCGCGAGCTTGCTCGGCTGGCGCCAGCGCTCGCGCGGGCGCAGCATCACCATGACGTCGCTGGCGTCGACCCCCATCGGGTCGGTCGCGATCTCGGGGCGGCCGGTCTTCGAGATGACGGTCGCCACCTCATCGGGGAAGGCCTCGAGCAGCGCGCGCTCGAGGACCGCCGACTGGGCGGCGGCCTCCTCCACCGACACCGACGGCAGGCGCCGCACCTCGAGGGCCAGCGCCCCCTCGTCGAGCTTCGGGATGAACTCGGCGCCGAGCGTCGTGGCGAGCGCGACCCCACCGGCGAAGATCAACGCCGCCGCTCCGATGGTGAGGCCACGGCGGCGCAGCGCGCCGTCGAGGGCTGGGCGATAGAGGCGGCGCAGGCCGCGCACCAGCAGCGTCTCGTGGTGCTTGGGGGGGCGGCGCACGAACAGCGAGGCCAGCACCGGGACCAGGGTCAGCGCGAGCACGAGCGACCCGGCGAGGGCGAAGATGACGGTCCAGGCCATCGGCCGGAACATCTTCCCCTCGATCCCCCCGAGGGTCAGGATCGGGACGTAGACGAGGATGATGATGCCAACGGCGAAGGCCACCGGGCGCGCGACCTCGGTCGTCGCCTCGCGCACGACGTCGACCGAGCGCACGCCTGCGTCGCGCTTCTCGGCCATCAGCCGGAAGACGTTCTCGATCATGACGACCGCGCCGTCGACGATGAGCCCGAAGTCGATGGCGCCGAGGCTCATGAGGTTGCCGGAGACGTCGGCCTGCACCATGCCGATGAAGGCGAGCAGCATCGAGAGCGGGATGGCCGAGGCGACGATCAGCCCGCCGCGCAGGTTGCCGAGCATGAGCAGCAGCACCGCCACGACGAGCAGGCCGCCCTCGAGCAGGTTCGTCTCGACGGTGGCGATGGTGTGGTCGACAAGATCGGTGCGATCGTAGAAGACCTCGATGGTCACGCCCGGCGGCAGGCTCGTGCGCACCGCGGCGAGCTTGTCCTCCACGCGGTCGACGACGTCTCGGGGGTTCTCCCCCATCAGCATCATGACGATGCCGACGACCGCCTCGCCGCGGCCGTCGCGGGTGACCACCCCCTGGCGCACCATCGGCGCGAAGCGCACGTCGGCCACGTCGCGCACGTACAGCGGGCGGCCGTTGTCGCCGGCGCGCAGCACGACGTCGCCGATGTCCTGGAGCGTCTGCACGAGCCCCTCGCCGCGGATGACGACCTGCTCGCGGTTCTTGACGAGGTAGGCGCCACCGACGTTGCGGTTGTTGCGCTCGAGCGCGGCGAAGAGGTCGGAGATGGGCAGGTGGTGGGCGCGCAGCGCGGCGGGATCCGGGGCGACCTCGTAGGTCTTGAGCTCGCCGCCGAAGGTGTTGACCTCGACCACCCCGGGCACGGTCTTGAGCTGGTAGGCGACGAACCAGTCGAGGAGCGTGCGGAGCTCCATCGGGGTGTAGCAGGCCTCGGTGTCGGGGCCGTCCGCGGGACAGAGCGGCTCGCCGCGCACCTCGAACTGGTAGATCTCGCCGAGGCCGGTGGTGATGGGCCCCATCTCGGGGACGCCGTAGCCCTCGGGGATGGCCTCGCGCGCCGCGACGAGGCGCTCCTGGACGAGCTGCCGCGCCCGGTAGATGTCGGTGCCCTCCTCGAAGACCACCGTCGCCGAGGAGAGCCCGAACTTCGACACCGAGCGGATCTCCTCGACGTCGGGGAGCCCGGCCATGGCCGCCTCGACCGGGACGGTGATGAGGCGCTCGACCTCCGCGGGGGCGAGGGCCGGCGCGGTGGTCAGCACCTGGACCTGGACGTTGGTGACGTCGGGGACGGCGTCGATCGGGAGCCGCAGCATGTGCTCGACGCCCACGGCGATGGCGAGCAGGCTGAGGACCAGCACCAGGAAGCGGTTGCGGAGCGACCACGCGACGAGCGCGGCGGCCATCAGTGGTGCTCCCCGAGGGTGCCGCGCAGCAGGTGCCCCTTGAGGAGGAAGCTCCCGTCGGCGACGACGACGTCGCCGGGGGCGACGCCGTTGAGGACCTCGACGAGCTCGCCGGCGCGCTCCCCGATGTGGACCCGGTGGAGCGTGAACTCCCCGTCGCCGACGCGCACGAAGACCGAGACGTGGCCGTCGATCTCCTGCACCGCCGCCCACGGGATCGCGAGCAGCCGGCGCGGCGCGTGGGCGTGGGCGTCGAGGACCCGGGCGGTGGCGGACATCCCGGGGCGGACGCGGTGGCCCGGGTTGGCCAGGACGACGCGGACGTGGGCGGAGCGGCTGCGCGGGTCGAAGGTGTCACCGATCTGCGCGACCTCGCCGGGGAAGACCTCGCCGGGGAAGGCGCGGAGCTCGATCTCGACCGGCTGACCGACGCGGACGAAGCGCAGCTCGCGCTCGTAGACCGCGGCCTCGAGCCAGAGCTGTTCGAGGTCCACGACCTCGATCATGGTCGCCGCCGGATCGACCCACTGGCCGACGCTCGCCGCGCGCGCGACGACGGTCCCGGCGATGGGGCTCGTGAGCGTGACCCGTCCCGGCTCGTCGGGGAGGCGCTCGGTGTCGACCACGCCGTAGGTCGTCAGCCGCGTGATCGCGGCCTGGACCTCCGCCTCGGCGACCTGCAGGGCGGCGGCGGCCTCGTCCACCGAGCGCTCGGAGGCGACCTTGTCGCTGCGCAGCTGCCGCAGGCGACGCAGCGTTCGCCGCGCGGCGCTCGCGCGGGCCCGGGCGGCGACGAGCGAAGCCCACACCTGCCCCACCTCGGCGCTCTCCAGCACCGCCAGCGCGGTCCCCGCGGCCACGGCGTCGCCGACGTTGACCGCCACCGAGACGACGCGCCCGCCCGCCCGAGGGCCGACGGTCGCGCGCCGGTCGGGGACGGCCACGACCTCGGCCGGCAGCTCGAGGGACGGGGAGATGTCCAGCTCCTCGGCGGTCGCGTAGACCAGGCGCGAGGTGGCGACGGCCTCGGCCGAGAGGGTGACCCGGTCGAGCGCCGGGGGGCGCTCCTCGTCGTGGTCTCCTTCGGCGTGCCCCGGGCCCTCCTCGCCGTGATCTGGGCCGGACGCGTCCGGGGGGCCGCACGCCGCGAGCGCGGCCACCAGGGCGAGGATCGTGGTCAAGCGCGGGATCATCGGGCGTCTCCTCGGACGGGGCCGGTCTCGAGCGGACCGGTCTGGGGCAGGTCGGCGGCGGCCAGGAGCCGCACGCGCGCGAGGGCGAGGGACAGGCGGGCGTCGAGGTAGCCGGCGCGCCCCTCGAGGACCTCGCGCTGGACGACGATCACGTCGGCGACGCCGACCTCGCCGGCCTCGACGGCGCGCCGCAGCAGCGCGGACGCCTCGTCCTGGGCGCCGAGGACCGCGTCGTCGTAGAGCGCGAGGGCGGCGCGGGCCTGCTCGAAGGCGACCAGCGCCTCGCGGACCTCGGCGGCGATGGCCAGGCGCTGGCCGCCGCGCTCGGCGGCGAGCCGGGCGCGCACCGCCCGGGCGCGCGCGCGCTCGCCGTCGTTGGTGTCGAAGAGCGGCAGGGGCACGCGAACC
>PHBI01000009.1:70728-75691 GCA_002841945.1 Deltaproteobacteria bacterium HGW-Deltaproteobacteria-14 | reverse complement strand
CGACACGACCGCCCCCGCCGACACGCGTCCGGCGGACACGACGGCGCCGGCGGACACCACGGCGCCCGCGGACACCACGGCGCCCGCGGACACCACGGCGCCCGCGGACACCACGGCGCCCGCGGACACGACGGCGCCCGCGGACACGACGGCCCCGGCGGACACGACGACGCCGGCGGACACGACCGTCGCGGACACGAGCGGCCCGACCTGCGTGGGGCTGCCGACGGGCCACGCCCGCCACGCCGTGGCGTCCTTCCCCTACAACGCCGACGGCTCCAAGGCGAACGTGTGGCGGGTGCTGCCGCTGACGGGCGACGGCGCCCTCGACCCCGCCATCGCGACCTTCACGATGGGGCGCGCCTACTGGGGCACCGTCGCGTTCTCCCCCGACGGCTCGCTCGGCTTCGCGGCCCAGGAGAGCGGCACCCTCGGCGTCTTCGCCCTCGCCGCCGACGGTCAGCCCACCGTCGTCGCCGCCGAGCTCGACCCCGGGGTCTACCTCGACGCGGCGGTCGTCGACGGCGACCACCTGTTGTTGGTCAACCCGAACTGGGCCGCGAGCGGCGGCGGGATCTACCGCGCGCCCTACGACTGCGCCGGCAACGTCGGCCCGGCGCAGCTCCTCTACGGCTCCAAGAACGCGGTCGCGGTCCTGCCCCGCGGCGCCGATCAGCTCGTCGCCTCGCGCGCCGCGGGCGACGCGACCTTCGGCCACCTGCACCTCATGCGCGACGGCGGCACGAGCTGGGCCAAGGTCGCGGGCGCCGACCTCTTCGGCAACGACCAGGCCTCGCTGAGCGCCCTCGCCGTCACCGGCGACGGCCGCTTCGCGCTGGTCGGCGACAACGCCGGCTTCTCCGACTTCGACAACTCCATCGGCGTCGCCGCCCTCGGCGACGACACGGTCACCGCGCGCACCCCGATCCCGCTCCTCGACCCCATCGCCTTCGTGGTCTCACCCCACGGCGACGCCGTGCTCGTCGTGAGCGGCTACGGCAACGCCGTGCACGTCCTGGCCTACGCCCCATCGGCGGCCACCCCGTTCACCGATCAGGGCGAGCCGTCCTACGTCACGGGCCCGCCCTCGCTGCCGAGCGGCGCGGTCCTCGTCGGCGGCGCCCACCCCGACCTCGTCTTCGTCGTCGAGCTCAGCGCCGTGCGCCGCTTCCGCTTCGAGGGGGGCGGCGTCGTCACCGACCTCGGTCGGACCGCCGCGACCGGCGCGGGCACGCACAACATCTACGGCGCCATCGGCGTCCAGCCCTAGGCAACGCGAAAAAGCCGCTTCCGGACCTATCTGATCGGCATCGCCCCCCTAGCCCCGCACAACGGGCAGAGCCCCCCGGCGCGCTACGGCGCCGGAGGGCTCCACCTCTCACCTCCGCGACTGGCTCAGCCGCGCGCGATCCGCCGCCGCCGGAGCACCGCCAGGGCGAGGGCCAGCGCCGCGAGCCACCCGATCGGGGCTCCCCCGCCGCCGGCGCAGCCGCCGCCTCCGAAGAGGCCCACGTTGTCGGCGTTGGCGTCGAAGACCAGCGGGTCGGTCCCCGCCGCCACCTCCGCCCCGTCTCCCACGCCGTCGCCGTCGCTGTCGCCGACCAGCGGCCCGGTGCCGAGGGCGACCTCGAGCGCGTCGTCGAGCCCGTCGCCGTCGCTGTCAGCCTTCGTCGGGTCGGTGCCGAGCGCCTCCTCCTCGGCGTCGCTGAGGCCGTCGTCGTCGTCGTCGTCGTCGCAGGCGTCGCCGAGGCCGTCGCCGTCGCTGTCGCGCTGGTCGGCGTCGGCCACCAGCGGGCAGACGTCGCTCGCGTCGGCGACCCCGTCATCGTCGTCGTCATCGTCGCAGGCGTCGCCGCGGCCGTCGCCGTCGCTGTCGCGCTGGTCGGCGTTGGCCACCGTCGGGCAGTCGTCGAGGACGCCGAGGACCCCGTCGCCGTCCGCGTCAGCGCAGCTCGTCGGGCTCTGCTCGTCGCAGCGCCAGCCGTCCTCGACCCGGCAGCTCGCCGAGCACCCGTCGCCGTCGACCAGGTTGCCGTCGTCGCAGCGCTCGGCCTCGAGGGCCACGACGCCGTCGCCGCACGTCCCCTGGCAGCTGCTGAGCCCGCCCGGCTCCGCCGAGCACGCCCAGCCGAGGTCGACCTCGCACTGCGGCGAGCAGCCGTCACCGGACTTGAGGTTGCCGTCGTCGCAGGCCTCGGCCGGCGCCGCCACCACGCCGTCGCCGCAGGTCGCCGTACACGCCGTCCCAGGCGCGCCGCAGCTCCAGCCCGCGTCGATCTCGCACAGCGCCGAGCAGCCGTCGCCGTCCTCCGCGGCCCCGTCGTCGCACGCCTCGTCCGCCGTCACGAGCCCGTCGCCGCACACCGCGCCGCACTGGCTCGGCCCGCCGTCGCTCGCCGCGCCGCAGGCCCAGCCCTCCTCGACCTGACACAGCGCCGAGCAGCCGTCGCCGTCCTCCGCCATCAGCGGGCCGTCGGGGCCCACGCCGCCGTCGTCGCACGCCTCGTCACCGGCGACGACGCCGTCACCGCAGGTCGTGGCACAGACGCTGGCCCCGCCGGCGCCCGCCGCGCAGCTCCAGCCCAGCTCCACCTGGCACTCGGCGCCGCAGCCGTCGCCGTCCAGCGCCGCCGCTGGCCAGCCGTCGGCCCCGAGGGCGCCGTCGTCACAGGCCTCGTCGCCGTTGACGACGCCGTCGCCACACGCCGCGGCCAGGCACGCACCGCTGAAGCACACCCCGCTCGCGCAGTCCGCCGCCAGCGTGCAGTGCGCACCCGACGCGCATGGGCTGCACGAACCGCCGCAGTCCATTCCGGTCTCGTCGCCATTGTGCACTGCGTCGGCGCAGCTCGGCGCCTGGCACACGCCGCCGGCGCAGACGCCGCTGTCGCAGTCGGGCCCAACCCCGCAGCCCGCGCCATCGTCGCAAGCGTCGCACGACCCGCCGCAGTCCACGTCGCTCTCGTCGCCGTTGCGCACCGCGTCGCCGCAGCCGCCGGCCTGGCACACGCCGTCCACGCAGACGCCGCTGTGGCAGTCCCCGGCCACCGCGCAGCCGCCGCCGTCAGCGCACGCCGCACACGCGCCGCCGCAGTCGACGTCGGTCTCGTCGCCGTTGTGCACGCCGTCGCCGCACGCCGACGCGCGGCACACGCCGCCCGCGCAGACGCCGCTCAGGCAGTCGCCGGCCACCGCGCAGCCGCCGCCGTCGGCGCACGGCGCGCAGGGGCCGCCGCAGTCGAGGCCGGTCTCGGCGCCGTTGCTCACCCCGTCGCTGCAGCTCGCCGTCAGGCACGCACCGGCCGCGCAGACGCCGCTCTGGCAGTCCGCGGCGACGAGGCACGCGTCGCCGTCGGCGCAGGGCGGGCACGCCCCGCCGCAGTCCACGCCGCTCTCGTCCCCATTGTGCACTGCGTCATCGCAGCGCCCGACCTGGCACGCGCCGTCGGCGCAGACGCCGCTGTTGCAGTCGTCCGCCACGCCGCAGGCGCCACCGTCCGCGCACGGGGCGCAGGGGCCACCGCAGTCGACGTCGGACTCCGCGCCGTTGTGGACGCCGTCACCGCACATCGGGGGCTGGCAGAGCTCGCCCGCGCAGACGCCGCTGTTGCAGTCGCCCGCCACCGCGCAGCCGCCGCCGTCGGCGCAGGGGCCGCACGGCCCGCCGCAGTCCAGATCGGTCTCGGCGCCGTTGTGCACGCCGTCGTCGCAGCTCGCCGCCTGGCAGGCGCCGCTCGCGCAGACGCCGCTCAGGCAGTCGCCCGCCGCCAGACAGGCGCCACCGTCGGCGCAGGGGTCGCACGGTCCGCCGCAGTCCAGATCGCTCTCGGCGCCGTTGTGTACGCCGTCCCCGCAACCCGCCGCCTGGCACAGGCCGCTCGCGCAGACGCCGCTCGCGCAGTCCGCCGCGCTCGCGCAGCCGCCACCGTCGGCGCACGGGCCGCACGGGCCGCCACAGTCGCGGCCGCTCTCCTGACCATTGTGCACTGCGTCATCACAGCGCGCCGCCTGGCAGGCGCCGTCGGCGCAGACGCCGTTGGCGCAGTCGGCGCCCACCGCACAGTCGCCGCCGTCGGCGCAGGGGTCGCACGGTCCGCCGCAGTCGAGGTCGCTCTCGGCGCCGTTGTGAACCGCGTCAGTGCAGGTCGGAGCCTGGCACACGCCGGCCGCGCAGACGCCGCTCAGGCAGTCGCCCGCCGCCGCGCACCCGCCGCCGTCGGCGCAGGGTCCGCACGGTCCGCCGCAGTCGCGGCCGGTCTCGGCGCCATTGTGCACTGCGTCATCGCAGCTCGGGGCCTGGCACGCGCCGCTCGCGCAGACGCCGCTCAGGCAGTCCCCCGCCGCCGCGCAGGCGCCGCCGTCGGCGCAGGGGCCGCACGCGCCGCCGCAGTCGAGGTCGGTCTCGGCGCCGTTGTGGACGCCGTCGTCGCAGCTCGGGGGCTGGCAGGCGCCGCCCGCGCAGACGCCGCTGAGGCAGTCGCTCGCGATCGCGCAGGCGCTCCCCGAGGCGCACGGCCCGCAGCTCGCGCCGCCGCAGTCGACGCCCGTCTCGCCGCCGTTCTTCACCGCGTCGAGGCAGCTCGGGGCCTGGCAGGCGCCGCCGACGCACACGCCGCTCTGGCAGTCGCCGGCGAGCGCGCAGGCGCCGCCGTCCGCGCACGGGCTGCACGGCCCGCCGCAGTCGAGGCCGGTCTCGAGCCCGTTCTTGACGCCGTCGCTGCATGTCGCGCCGGCACAGAGGGTCCCGTCGCAGACGGCGCTGCGGCAGTCGCTGGCGACCAGGCAGCCGCCGCCGTCCGCGCACGGCGAGCAGGTCCCGCCGCAGTCGAGCCCGGTCTCGGCGCCGTTCTTGACGTGGTCGGTGCAGCGCGGCGCCCGGCACAGCCCGCTCGCGCACACGCCGCTCTGGCAATCGGCCGCCGCCGCGCAGCCGCCGCCGTCCGCGCAGGGCGAGCAGCTCCCG
>PHBI01000009.1:0-70671 GCA_002841945.1 Deltaproteobacteria bacterium HGW-Deltaproteobacteria-14 | reverse complement strand
CGCCGTTCTTGACGCCGTCCGTACACAGCGGGGCCCGGCAGATGCCGCCCGTACACACGCCGCTGCGGCAGTCGCTCGCGACGGCGCAGCCGCTGCCGTCCCAGCAGGGGCCGCACGGCCCGCCGCAGTCGGGGCCGGTCTCGCCGCCGTTCTGGGTGTCGTCGGTGCAGCTCGGCGCCTGGCACACGCCGTCCGCACACACGCGGCTCGCGCAGTCGCGGTTGGCGCCGCAGGTGTGACCGGCGCCGCAGGTCGCGCAGCTCCCGGCGCAGTCCACGTCGCTCTCGAGCCCGTTCTTCACGCCGTCGTCGCAGGTCGGGACCTGGCACACGCCGCCGGCGCAGACGGCGCTCTGGCAGTCGCCCGCCACCGCGCAGCCGCCGCCGTCGGCGCACCGGCCGCAGCTCGGCCCGCCGCAGTCGACGCCGCTCTCGAAGCCGTTGCGCACCGCGTCGCTGCAGGTCGGGACCTGGCACACGCCGCCGGCGCACACGCCGCTCTGGCAGTGGCTCGCCGCGCCACAGGCCGCGCCGTCACCGCAGGCGTCGCACGCGCCGCCGCAGTCGACGTCGATCTCGGCGCCGTTCTTGACGCCGTCGTCGCACCGCGGCGCCTGGCACACGCCGCCGGCGCAGACGAAGCTCGTGCAGTCGCCCGCCGCCTCGCAGGCGCGGCCGTCGCCGCACGCCGCGCACACCGCGCCGCCGCAGTCGACGTCGCTCTCGTCGAGGTTGAGGGCGCCGTCGAAGCAGCTGTGAACCGTCAGCACCCGGGCGTCGCTGAGCTTGACCAGCGGGTCGCCGGCGAGCCCGCCGTACTCGACGACGTAGCCCTGGATCGAGAAGTTGTTCTCCTTGTAGTCGTTCCACCGGCCGTCGACGTAGAAGTGGGCGTAGTCCTCGTCGCCGCCCCAGTTGTTCGGCTCGCCCGAGGCCCACCCGTTGTAGTAGCCGCCGACGGCGCTGCCGCCGCCCCCGGACTGCAGGAAGAAGTAGCGTCCCTGGCCGCCGTCCTCGAGCCCCTCGGGGCCGGTGACCCAGCGCCAGGTGTTCTCGCTGCCGGCGTCGGAGGCGCCCATCCAGCCCTGGCCCTGGAGCTTCGAGGCGACGAAGCCGTTCTCGGTCGCCGAGGTGATGGTCGCGAGGTACCCCTTGAGGCCGAAGTATTTGCGCGCGGTCGCTGCGTCGCGGGCGGCGTGCCAGGTCACTCTGCCGGTGACGAACTCGTAGAAGTGGCCGGTCGCCTCGAGGTAGAGCCCGGACTGCCCGAGCGAGAAGGTGAAGGTCCGGTCGCCCGCGGTCGGGTGGGTGGTGTCCTGGTCGCGGTAGGTCACGCTGCGCAGCGCCGCCTCGTAGGCGGCCACGGTGGCGGTGCCCGTCAGCGTGAGGATGCCGAGGGTCGGGTCGTAGCTGCCGGTGATGCCGCTCTGGGCCGAGAAGGCCAGGACGTCCTCGCTCGGGCGGAGGCCGGCCGAGATCATGACGCGCGCGCCGTCGATGGTGCCGGCGCCGAGCACGGTGATGGCGGGATCGACGACGACCGGCGCGCCGGCCTGCTCGTAGACGCGGGCGTCGTCCGAGGTCGTGACGGTCAGCGCCACGGCGCAGACGCCGTTGATGCACGAGCCGGAGCTGCAGTCGGCGTTGACCACGCAGTCGGCGCCGTCGTCGCAGGCGCCGCAGGGGCCGCCGCAGTCGGTGTCGGGCTCGTCGCCGTTGGTGACGCCGTCGCTGCAGCTCGGGGCCTGGCACATGCCGGCGCCGCAGACGCCGCTGAGGCAGTCCGCGGCGACGCTGCACGCGGCGCCGTCCGCGCACGGCCCACAGCTCGGGCCGCCGCAGTCCGGGCCGGTCTCGTCGCCGTTGCTGACGCCGTCACTGCAGGTCGGCGCCCGGCACGTGCCGCCGGTGCAGACGCCGCTCGCGCAGTCGCTGCCGAAGGCGCAGGCGCCGCCGGTGGCGCACGGGTCGCAGGTGCCGCCGCCGCAATCGACGCCGGTCTCGGCGCCGTTGCTCGCGCCATCGGTGCAGCTCGCGCTGACGACCTCGCCGAGGGTGGCGATGTTGACCGAGGTCACGACGGGCGCGGTGATCGGGATGTTGAAGACGTCGTTGAACGCGCCGTCACCGCTCGCGGTCATCTGGACCGTGATGGTGCACGAGCCGCCGTTGGCGATCGACCGGTTCGAGCACCCGTCGGACACGACGGAGAACGGCGCCGTCAGCCCGTTGGGGCTGCCGACGGTGCTGATCTGGACGGCCGAGCCGCTGTTCGTGAGGGTCACGGTGCGGGTGGCCGCCTGCCCGCTCCCGAGGCTCCCGAAGTCGAGGCTGGTGGGGCTGATGGTGTAGTTCGGCTGGAAGACGCGCACGCTGGAGAAGGCGGAACCGCGGCTCCCGACGCTCTCGTCGATCGCGGTCACGGTCACCTTGCCGACGGAGTCGATGGTCGCGCCGGCGGGGATGGCGATCTGAACGTCGACGTTGGCCTGGCTCAAGCCGGGGACGGTGATCTCGGCGTCGCCCGCCAGGGTGGTCGTCCAGCCGAGGTCCGAGGCGGCCGAGAGCGTGAAGGTGTGGCTGCTCGTGTCGAGGTTGTGGACCCCGAAGGAGAGGCTGGTCGTCGCGCCGGGGGGGGAGAGCTGGTCGGCGGGGGCGAGGACCTGCACGTAGGTCGGGTCGGTCCACGCCTCGAAGGCCTCGATGATCCAGGTCGCGCCCGGCGCGAGGGTGGCGCGGTCCCACTCGAGCTGGTAGCCGGCGTCGACGTAGCTCGAGTTGTTGGTGTCGTTCAGGCGCGCGGTCGACATGGCCAGGCTGCGGCCGGTGCTGTAGTGGCCGCTGAAGTAGTGCGTGGCGGGCGTGGCCGGGGCGCCGTAGAAGCCCATGATGCCCGAGGTCAGGAACTGGGAGTTGTTGACGTAGACCATGTTCTGGGACGGGTTCCACCAGCTCCGCGCGGAGTCGTCGCCGCCGAAGTAGGTGTCGCCGCCATGGAACAGGCGGACGTCGCTGTAGGTGGTGGCGCTCGTGTTCGCGAGCTCCCAGCGGATCTTGTAGTTGTAGCTGCCGTCCTGGTAGGTGATGACCTGCTTGAGCTGGGCGGCGGAGGCCAGCCCCATGACCGTCGTCACCGTCCACAGCGCGCCGACGTGGGTGATCGTCTGGCTCCCCGCGGTCAGCCGGTTGGTGCTGCCATAGTAGTTGGTGACATAGTGCTGGGCCGTGTCGGTGCCGTTCAGCCAGATGTTCGTGCCCCAGGCGTTCATGCCGTAGTACTGATACTGGATGTTCTTGGGGGACGGCTGGCAGATCCAGACGGCGACGGAGCCGCGCGAGCCGACGGCGATGAGCAGCGGGTCCCCGTCGATGTGGACGTAGGTCTCGTCGCCGACGAGGCCCGTACCCCAGTTGCTCCCGTAGACGGGGACCAGGTTGTTGGCGGCGCACCCCAGGGTCGGGTTCGCCCGAGCGTCGAGCGGCGCCAACGCAGCCCAGAGCGAGGCCAGGGCTATTACCAGGGTCAGCGGGATCTTCACCGTCAACGCGGGGGTACTCATCTGCTCATGTCTCCTGTGGTCTAGGCTTGAGGCGCACGGCGGGCGCGACCGCGACCGAGGGCGTCGGACCGGACAGCGGGGGGGGGCGCGTTCCGCTCTTCGCACTTGCGCAGCGCGAGATCGCGGCTCGCTTAGTACTTCGTACGCCGCGGTTGGGGACTTGAGTGTCGTCGCCAGCGACGCCGCACTTTGTCTTCAAGTGCCATGAATTAAAAGGCTTTTGCGGTATTGATGGAGCGCAAGGACGCCGCCATCCGTCCGGCGCCGCGCGGGGGCAGGGCTCCCGCTCCCGGGCGGCCGCCGCGGTCTTCTCCTCGCGAACGCACGACAGCGGACCCGATCGCGGGGCGCGGGAGCGGCCGAGACGCGGGTCGCCGCCCCCCAGCTGGCGCAGCGGCCCCCGCCTCGCGCGGGATTCCCGTCCGTTGGCCGGTTTCCTGTCCCGGGCGGCCCGGCCCTTGTGATACCGTCTCCGTCCTTCGCCGCTCGCCGAGGTCCCCATGCTCCGCCCCGCCGTCGCCCTGTCCCTCGCCGCGCTCGCCTGCGCCGCCGTCGCCGCGCCCGCCACCGCCGCGAACCCGCGCTACGTGCGCCTGTCCTGGTCGGACGCCTTCGACACCGCCACGTCGATGACCGTCACCTGGAACAGCGACGCCGTCGCCGATCCGTCGACCATCGAGTACGGCCCCTCGGCGAGCTACGGCCACACCGCCACCGGGACCGTCATCGCCGGCAACGGCGCCCTGAACGCCATCCACACCGTGGCGCTGAGCGATCTCGACCCCGACACGGAGTACCACTACCGCGTGGGCGGGCCAGGCCAGTGGAGCGCGGACTACACCTTCCGGACCGGCCCCGCCGCCGCCCCCGGCTGCGCCCCGTTCCGCTTCATCGCGATGGGCGACGGCCGCAGCGACGACTCCGCGGGCCCCTCGCCGAAGTGGAACCCGATCCTCGCCGAGGCCGTCGACGAGAACCCGCAGTTCATCCTGCTCACCGGCGACCAGGTGCGCGCCGGCGACGACACCGCCCAGTGGGTCAACTGGCTCGCCGCCACCGAGGCCGGCTCCCCCTTCGTCCCGCTCATGCCGACCCTCGGCAACCACGACGACGACAAGGTCACGGGCGACGGCGCGATGTACAACCAGATCTTCGCGCTGCCCCCGAACGCCGCCACGAACACCGAGGACTTCTACTTCTTCACCTACGGCGACGCCATCTTCGTCTCGCTCTCGATGGTGTCCCACAAGGACGACGGCTTCGCCCAGCAGGCCGCCTGGCTCGACCAGGTCCTGACCGACAACCCCCGCACCTGGAAGTTCGTCTACTTCCACCACCCCATCTACACCGGCACCCTCGGCATCCCCGGCCTCCTCGAGCTCAACCACCCGCCCAACGAGCTCGGCCAGAACGCCGCCCTGGTGCCGGTCTTCGACGAGCACCACGTCGACGTCGTCTTCAACGGCCACAACCACCACTACCAGCGCTACCAGCCGGCCTGCTGCGGCGGCGGCGGCGACCACGGCGTGGTGACCGGGGACCCCGACACCGGCACGACCTATGTCATCACCGGCGGCGCCGGGGCGCTGACCTACGACCTCTCCTTCCTCGGCCTCGATCTGCCTGGCCTCATCTGCCTCGACGCCGGCAGCGTCACCTGCAGCGGCCGCCACCACTTCATGGTCGTGGACGTCGACGGCCTCGATCTGAACGTCAAGGTGTGGTCGACCTCCGCGCAGCTCCTCGACACCAAGCCCGAGAACATCGCGCTCATCGACGAGTTCTCCATCCACAAGGACGGGCCCGCCCCCGACTGCGACCCGATCGTCGTCGCCGACCCCGGCCCCGAGATCGCCGAGGAGGGCCCGGTCGAGGCCGTCGCCGAGCCGGTCGCCGAGCCCATCGCCGAGCCCATGGCCGACACCTCGGGCGGCGAGCCCGACGCCGGGCCGCTCCCCGACACCGCCACCTCGGCCCCCGACACCACCGCCCCCGCCGCCGACACCGCAGGGCCGACCCCGGACACGGCGGTCAGCGGCGCCGACACGACCGGCGGCACCGTCGCCGACCCCGCCACCACCGGCAGCGGCGAGAAGACCGGCTGCGCGGGCGGCGGCCAGACGAGCGGTCTGCTGTTGGCGCTGCTCGCGCTGCTGGCCCTCGCGGCGCGGCGACGCTGGGCTGACGCGACCCGCTGACGTCGCGCTGCCCTGGGGCGACGCCGGCCCACGGCCGGCGTCTGGTCCCCCACGCAGCCACCGCCCGACCTCTGACCGGGCGGCGGTCTGGTTTCTTGCGCCGCGTCATGGTGCCCGTCGGCGCGGCGGTGCAGAAGACCTCGCGGGGGCGCCGCGCCGCGCGTGGGCCGCGCCTGGCGCCGCGGACGTAGCTGTAGGCGCGCCCCTGCCGCCCTGCTAGACTGCGCCCGACCACCGAGGAGGTCCCCTTGAAGCCACTGCTCCCCCTCGTGCTCATGGGCGTCGCCCTCGCCGGGTGCGCGAACGGACCGGGTCCCGACGCCGCGCCCGCCCCCGGCGACACCGCCACCGCCTCACCCGCCGCGCCGGACGCGTCGCCGGCCGACGCCACCCCGACGCCGGACACCGCGACCCCGGGCGGTCAGCAGGGTGGCCTGGTCCCGGAGTGCGATCCCGGCGCGATCGCCGAGGGCGCCTTCGTCACGGCCGGGCAGCAGGACGCCGGCACCGCGGTCCTCCCCAACGGCCGCCGCGTCCGACCGGCCGGGGTCATCGTGCCCCTCGCCGACCGCGCGATGGGGCTGGCGCTGCACCCCGACGGCCTCCACGCCTACGTCATCCACGGGTCGTCGAAGGCGAACCCCGACGGCGTCTGGGTCGTCGACCTCCCGAGCGGCGCGGTCGTGCAGAAGCTGACCGGCTACTCGGGCTACCACGGCATCGCGCTCTCCCCCGCGGGCGATCGCCTCGCCGTCGCCGGGCTCTCCTCGGGGCGCCTGCACCGCTTCACGGTCGGCGCCGACGGCCTGCTGACCGCCCTCGACAGCGTCAACGTCGGCGTCTCCCTCATCGACTGCGCCTTCGACCCCGACGGCGCCACGGTCTACGCCCTGTCGAACACCAACTCCAAGGTCTACGGCGTCGACTTCGAGACCGGCGCGATCGCGCCGCGCGCCCGCGCCGGCACCAACGCCTACGATCTCGTGCTCGACGCCGCCGCGGGGCGCGCCTACGCCTCGAACCTCGCCTCGGGCACGGTCAGCGCGATGGACCTCGCGACCGGCGAGCTGCTCGCCAACGTCCCGGTCGGTAAGAACCCCGAGGGGCTCGCCCTCGACGCCACCCGCCACCGCCTCTACGTCGCCAACAGCGACTCCGACACCGTCAGCGTCATCGACACCGAGGCGCTCGCCGTCATCGCCACCTGGGACCTCACCGGCAACGACGGCGGGCACACCGGCGGCGCCCTCGACGCCCTGTGGCTCGACCCGAGCGGCGACACCCTGTACGCCGCGCAGGCCCGCCGCAACGCTGTCAGCCTCGTCGCGACCGCCGACGGCTCGGTCCGGGGCGCCATCCCGACCGGGCACTACCCGGTGGACCTCGCCCTGTCCCCCGACGAGCGGACGCTGGTGACCGTGTCCATGAAGGGCTTCGGCTCGGGCAAGAGCGACCTGCAGAAGACCCTCGGGCAGCTGAACATCGCCCCCGTGCCCGACGCGGACGGCCTCGCCGCGCTGACCGCCGAGGTCGCCGACAACAACCTCGGGCCGAGCGGCTGGTACCCCGCGGCCTGCACCGGCGACGCCCTCCCGCCGGCCCTGCGCGGCGGCCCCGACCGGCCGATCAAGCACGTCGTCCTCATCATCAAGGAGAACAAGACCTACGACGTCGTGCTCGGCGACGACCCGACCCTCGGCGACGGCGACCCCGAGCTCTGCCTCTTCCCCGAGGCGGTCACGCCCAACATCCACGCGCTCGCGCGGTCCTACACCAACATGGACAACTACTACGCCGACGCCGAGGTCTCGATCCAGGGGCACCTGTGGACGACGATGGCGGACTGCAACGACTACGCCGAGAAGATCCACGAGGCCGCCTTCGCCATCTACGGCTACGAGCCGGCGACCATCGTGGCCGGCGGCACGATCTTCGACCACTGCCTCGTCAACGGCGTAACCTTCCGCAACTACGGCGAGTTTCCCGGCTTCGGCCACCACCTGATGGACGACTTCGAGGCCTTCGTCGACCACAAATACCCGTTCTGGACGATGTCGGTGCCGGACGTCGAGAAGGCCGCCGAGTTCATCCGCGAGTTCGATCAGGGCATCTTCTCGGACTTCACCTACATCGTGCTGCCGAACGACCACACCTACGGCGGCAAGGCCGGCGCCCCCGATCCGACCTGGATGGTCGCCGACAACGACGCCGGGCTCGGGATGATCGTCGAGGCCATCAGCCACAGCGAGTACTGGCCCGAGACGGCCATCTTCGTCATCGAGGACGACCCCCAGGGGCCGCCGGACCACGTCCACTCCCACCGCAGCATCTCGGTGGTCGTCAGCCCGCACGTGCGGCGCGGCTACGTCTCGAGCGTGCACTACTCGATCCCGAGCCTCTACGCGACCATCGAGCGCATCCTCGGGCTGCCGGCCCTCAACCGCAACACCCTCGAGGCCCCGCCGATGATCGACATCTGGCTCGGCGAGGGCGACACCCCCGACTACCTGCCCTACCAGGGGCTGCCGAACGCCGTGGACTTCGCCGTCAACCCCGCGGGGACCGAGGCGGCGCGCGTGTCCGCCGGGCTCGACTTCTCGATCCCGGATCGCGCCGAGGGGCTCGGCGCGATCCTGTGGGAGATGATCAAGGGCGACCGCCCGATGCCGCCGTACGCGAGGTTCAGCGATGAGTAGCCGCCGCCGGAGCCTCGCTCTCGCCCTCACCTCCCTCGCCCTCGCGCTCACCTCGGGCGCCTGCGGCGACGACTCCAACGGGACCGTCGCCGACGCGGACGTGGTCACCGACACCGCAGGCGACACCGGCGTCATCGGCGACGTCGGGCCGGACGGGGTCGACGGCGGCGACACGAGCGTCCCGCCGGTGGACGTGTCCGTCGAGGTCGCGGCGTGCAAGGCGGAGCTGGCGGCGGGCCAGTCGTTTCGCGCCCTGAAGGAGGCGGAGGCCGGGCTCGACAAGGCCCCCGACGACCCTGACGCGCTCTTCTGCGCGGCGCTGGCCGGGATGATCGACCGGGTCGAGTTCTCGCTGTCCCTCGGCAAGGTCCTCGACATGGCGTCGACCTACACCAGCCTGGTCGCGGAGGAGCCGAGCTACGGCGACGAGCTCGCCGAGGAGATCCACGGGATCTTCGCCTACCTGCACGCCGGCTTCGCCCTCGGCGTCGCGCGCCTCGACGCCATCGGCGACCGGCCGCTGACCTTCGACGCCGACGCGGTGTGGGTCTACAACGGCCCCAAGCCGATGCTCGTCTACCGCGGCCGCTTCGACCAGGGCGACGTGCAGCTGATGCGGGTCTACGGGCGCTTCACGGTGGGGGTCCTCGACGTCCTGCGGGGGCAGGATCTGCGCGGTGATATCGCCACCCTCGCCGCGCTCATCGTCGAAGACGGCCTCGACGGGGGCTTCGGCTTCGACAAGCTGCTCGAGATCCTGGCCTACCTGACCGCGACCGACGAGCGCTTCCTGACGCTGCACCCCGAGGAGGGGGTCGACGCCTTCCTCGAGTCGCGGGAGGTCCTCGCGCGCTTGGGGCCGGAGCTGCGGGCGGCGCTCGCGGCGGTTGAGTCGCTGCCGTCGACCCCGGGGGTGGACGAGGTGACGAGCGCCGAGCTGATGGTGGACGACGGCTACCGGTTGACGATCAAGAGCCGCGTGGACGGCGACGCCGAGACGCCGATCGAGGTCGAGGTGGCCGGCCCGGTCCTCGACGGGCTCGAGGCCGTCTCGCGGAGCGTGCGCGAGCCCGGGACGCTGGTCCCGTGGGCCGGCGGCATGACCCATCTCCTCGCGATCATGATCGAGCCGATCATCGAGACCCGGGCGCTCGGCGACCTGACGCTGGGCGGGGTGACGCTGGCGCCGGGCATCTTCACCATCGACTCGCTGGCGAACCTGCTGGCTGCGCTGGTGCCGTCGCCGGCGGCCTTCGACCTGGGGACCTTCTACGCCAACCCGGTCGGGCTGCGGGCGCTGTTGCCGCGCTCGGAGGGGCTCGGCGGGTTCGGCGCGGACCGGATGATCGCCGAGTGGGAGTGCCCCGACGACCTCGACGCGAGCGGCCTGCCCCAGGGCTCGGGCCGCGTCGTGTGCAGCGACGGCGCCACCCTCGTCGACGGCCCGCACTTCGCCGGGACGGCCGACGCGCTGGCCGCCGACGGCTACGCGAGCGGCTTCGCCTACTTCGCCTGGAACGACCCGACCTGGAATGGGCTCCTGTGGGCCGACCTGTCCGAGGTCCTGCCCGACACCGAGCCCGGCTACCAGGCCGTCGACGCGACGACCATCAACGTCGTCATCGGCGACATGATCGGGCCGCTGCTCAACCTGGCGGGCGGGCAGGACTAGTTTCGCCACCGCCTGGGCCGCTTCGCGTTGGCCAGGCGGGCCTCTCAGGTCGGTGATCGCCCTGTGCGGCCCGCGGGGACTCGTGGTATCGAGGGAGCATGGTGACGCGAGAGGCGCTCGATGGCTCGCCGAGCGAGCAGTTGGCACGGTGGCCCAGCTACGGTCCGGGGTGGGACGCGGCGATCGCCGCCGGGATCGACGTGGCGCTGCTCGAGGAGAACCTCAGGCTCACGCCGGCCGAGCGACTCGCGCAGCTCGATCAGATGACGCGCCTGTGGGAGTCGACCCGACCGGACGAGGACGCACGAGATGGGGCAGCAGAACACGCCGGCGCTCCTGCGCGCCCTCGCTGACGCAGGCGTGGGATTCATCGTCGTGGGCGGCGTGGCCGCGATCGCCCACGGCGGCGCGACCTTCACGCGCGACCTCGACGTGTTGGCTCGCTTCGACGTGCCGAACCTGAAGTGCGTGCTCGCTGCGCTTCGGAACGTGCACCCGCGTTTCGCGCTTCACCCGGACCGGCCGGCGCTCGACCGTGGCGCCGAGGAGCTGGCGTCGTTCCGCAACCTCTACCTCACCACCGATCTCGGGCGCCTCGACATCCTCGGCGCGATCCCGAACGGCTCCTTCGACGACCTGGCGCCGACCGCGGTGAAGATGACCCTCGCGGGGGTCGAGTGCTTGGTCCTCGGGCTCGACGCGCTCATCGACTCGAAGGCCCTCCTCGGCCGCGACAAGGACAAGCCGGTCGAAGCCGAGCTGCGCGCCATCCGCGACCGGCTCGCCGCCGCCGGGACGCCGGCTGGCGAGGCGCTGACGGACGAGGACGGCTCGGTCTGACCTCAGCTGTCGCCCGGTGACAGCGTCAACAGGGTTGACGCGAGCACCCACCGGGGCACGCGGCAGCGTCAACCGTGTTGACGCTACCGCGGAGCGCACTTCGCTACCGCCAGCTCTCGCTCCCGTGGCAACCGACCGACGAGCAGGTGCCATCTCCGGCCGGGTTCCAGCTGCCGCTGCCCGAGAACTTCACGTCCTTGAGCCCGTTGACGTGTTTGGCGAGCCCGGTGATCTGGTGGTTCGAGTTGACGGTGTCCGCGTGACACCGGTTGCACCCGATCCCCTCGTTGTTGTGCTTGCGGTGCTCGCCGGACATCCCCGAGCTCGTGACGTTGGTCCAGTCCTGGTGGCAGGCGTGACACGACAGCGTCGGCGGGCTCGTCGGCCAGCTCGCCGTGCCGGCCGCGGCGCGACCGTTGCCGTGGCAATACAGGTTCGAGCACGACCCCGCCGCCGCGTCCCACGTGGCGCTGCCGTTCAACGTGTCGAACACCACCTCCGCCGCGCCGTCCCCGTCGATGTGGCCCGGCGTCCAGACGCTGACCGGCGGCGTCCCGTGACAGGTCGCGCAGCCCCAAGCCAGGTGCATGGTCGTCGTCTCGACGTGCGAGGTGTGCGCCCCGACCCCCATCGCCGTGAAGTTCACCTCACCGTCGACGCCCTCGGGGGGCGCGCTGGTCGTGTTGTCCGTTCCGCCGTGGCAGAACAGGCAATCGGTCTGCCAGTTCGCTGACGACGACGCGTGGCAGCCGGCGCACGACGGCCCTGTCCCGCCCGCCAGGGTCGCCCCGTGACACGCGGCGCACGCGGCCGGCCCGCCGGCGTTGTTGAACGCCGCGCCGTGGACCGCCGGGTCGGCCCAGCCGGCCGGGTGGGTGCTCTGAGCCTGCACGATGCCGTCGATGTGCTTGCTCGGGTTCAGCAAGGTCACGTCATCGGCCGCGACGACCTCACCGTGGCACTGCGAGCAGTCGTCGGACTGCGGGTGCGGCGCCGCCGGCGGGCGGCCGTGGCACGTCCCGCACGCCGCCTGCCCCGTCCCGACCAGGGTCCAGGTCGGCGCGACGCCGCCGTCGATCAGGGTGGTCCCGTGGCAGTACACGTTCGAGCAGGCCACGCCGTTCCACTGTGGCGTCGCGCCGCCCGCGCGCGCGGCGCTGCCCCAGGTGAGCTCGGCGGGCAGCGCCGTGTCGAGGTGGCCGACGGCGTCGACCGTGGCCGGCACCTCGTGACACGCCAGGCAGGTGATCTCGGCGTGCCACGTGGAGGAGCCGAGGTGGCTCTGGTGCGCGCCGACGCCCCGCAGGGTCGTGGCCGAGCCCCCCGACACCGAGGTCGGCGGCGCCGGATCGGTCCCGCCGCCGTGGCAGCTCGTGCACGTGGTCGTGATGACGTCCACCAGGCCGTCGATGTGCCGCGAGGGGTCCGGGAAGGTGCCGTTGGCCGCGATCGTCGGGTGGCACAGCGCGCAGCTGGCGAGCTGCGGGTGCGGCGCCGCCGGCGGATCCCCGTGGCACGTCCCACACGCCGCCTGTCCGGTGCCGACCGAGGTCCAGGTCACCGTGGCGCCGCCCTCCTCGAGGGTGCCGCCGTGGCAGTACACGTTCGAGCAGGTCGCGCCGTTCCACTGCGGCGCCGCGCCGTCCTGCCGGGCCACCCCGCCCCAGGTCAGCTCGGCGGGCGCTGCGCCGTCGATGTGGCCGGGGGCGTCGACCGTGGCCGGCACCGCGTGACAGGAGGCGCAGCCCACCTGGGCGTGCCAGCTCGACGTCCCGAGGTGGCTCTGGTGGGCGCCGACGCCGCGGGCGGTCGTCGCGTCGTGTCCGGCCAGGTCGACGGGCGGCGCCGGATCGTCGCCGCTCCCGTGGCAGCCGACGCAGCCCGTGGTGGTGATGACGTCGACCACGCCGTCGATGTGGCGCGTCGGATCGGGGAAGCTGCCGTCCGCGGCGATGGTCGCGTGGCAGGTGCTGCACGCGCTGCTCTGCGGGTGCGGCGCCGCCGGCGGGGAGCCGTGGCAGGTGCCGCACGCCGCCTCGCCCTGGCCGACCAGCGTCCAGGTGGGCGCGGCGCCGCCCCCGGGCAGCGTGCCGCCGTGGCAGTAGGTGTTCGAGCAGGCCGCTCCGTCCCAGTGGGGCGCGGCCCCGTGCAGGAGCGCCTGCTCTCCCCAGGTGAGCTCGGCCGGGGCCGGCGTGTCGATGTGCCCCGGGTCCCCGAGCGCCGTCGGGACCTCGTGGCAGGCCTGGCACGCGATCTCGGAGCGCCAGGTCGACGTGCCGAGATGGCTGCGATGGGCTCCGACCCCGCGCGCCGTGGTCTCGGTGTGGCCCGTGAGGTCCAAGGGCGGCGCCGCGAGGTCCCCGCTGCCGTGGCAGGCGACGCAGCCTCCCTGGCGCACATCGACCGTCCCGTCGATGTGCCGCGACGGGTTCACGAAGCTCAGCGCGGCGTCCACGGTCGGGTGGCAGGTGGCGCAGTCGCCCCGCTGCGTGTGTGGCGGCGCCGGCGGCAGGCCGTGGCAGCTGCCGCAGGCCGCCTCGCCCATCCCCACGCGGGTCCAAACCGGGGCGGCGCCGCCGCCGGGCAGGGTCGACCCGTGGCAGTAGGTGTTGGAGCACGCCGCGCCGTCCCAGGACGGGCTGGCGCCGTCGTGCGCGGCCAGGTCGCTCCAGACGAGCTCGGCGGGCAGCGGCGTGTCGGCGTGTCCCACGGCGTCCACGGCGCTCGGCACGAGGTGGCAGGCGCTGCAGGCCACCTCGGCGTGCCAGGTCGACGGGCCGAGGTGGCTGCGGTGAGCGCCCACGCCGACCGAGGTGGTGGCGTCGTCGCCGTGGAGGTCACGCGGGGGGGCCGGCTCGCCGCCCTCGCCGTGGCAGGTCGAGCAGGTCAGCGGGCTGACGTCGACCGCGCCGTCGATGTGGCGGGTCGGCTCGGCGAAGTCCCAGCTCGGCGTGATCGTCGGGTGGCACGACGCGCAGTCGGTCCGCGGTGGGTGCGGCGCGGCTGGCGGCACGCCGTGGCAGGTGCCGCAGCCGGCCGCGTCGAGGTTCACGTCGACCCACGCCGGCGTGGCGCCGCCACCGGGGAGGGTGCCGCCGTGGCAGTAGGTGTTGGAGCAGGTCGCGCCGTCCCAACGCGGCGCCGCGCCGTCGAGGACCGCCTGGACGCCCCAGTCGACCTCCGCGGGCGGCGCGCTGTCGATGTGCCCCGCGTCCCCGACCGCGCTCGGCACCCGGTGGCAGGCGCTGCACGCGACCTCGGTGTGCCAGCTCGAGGCGCCGAGGTGGCTCTGGTGCGCGCCCACGCCGGGCAGCGACGGGTCGCTCCCGCCGGTCAGGTCGAGCGGCGGCGCCGGGTTGTCGGGCCCGCCGTGACAGGCCGAGCACAGGGTCGGCCACGGCCCGCCGCTCGTGTCCTCCGTGTCGCCGCCGGCGCCGGTGTCGACCGCCACGGCGGTGTCCTGGCCGACGACCTCCGCGTCCGCGACGACCGTGTCCGCGTCGTCTCCCACGTCGCCGGCGACCCCGTCCGTCTCGAGCTGCGCACAGCCGCCCAATCCGACCCATCCCAGGCCCGCGAGCCCCAGAACCCACCGCCACTCCAGGCCTCGCACACAGGTCCGCTCCCCGGGTGTCTCATGACCCATGATCGCCCCCCTACGGCGCCCCTCCCCACGGCGAGACGGTCACGCGTCGGAACACGCGATGACGGTCAGCGCATCGAGCGCGTGGGGCAGCCGCCCGACGCCTCACTCTACCGAGGGTCGCTGGTCAGCGCACGCTGCGGAACGCACATTTTTCACAGCTCGCCCGCGGTCGAGGGGTCCAAGCACCCGTGGCAGACCCCGACGACCCGCGCGGACGGCGCGCTCGACGCGTCCCCTGCGACGTGGGCTGCCACCCGGGCCTCAGCGGGGGGCGCAGCTCGCGTCGGCGGGGAGGACACAGGTTGGCCGCGTGGCGGCGGTGACGCAGGCGGCGGCGGGGGGGGCGTCGCTGCCCCAGGTCGTGACGAGGCCGGCGCAGTAGGCGGAGCAGGCCGCGAGCCCGGCGTCGAAGCCGGCGAGGACGTGGGCGCAGGCGGTCGGGGCGGCGTCGCAGGCGGTCCGGCAGGCGCTCGAGGTCGGAGGGGAGGCCGCACAGGTCGTGAAGGCCGCGCAGCCCCCGGCCTCGTAGCAGCCGAGGGCGGCGAGGGGGCCGGCGTCGCCGGCGTCGAGGCGCGCGGCGCAGGCCGTCGTGCAGCCGCGCACCGCCGCGCTGCCCGCGCAGGCGACGCTGGCCCGACAGTAGCGGGCGCAGGGGTCGTCCCCCTCGGGCGGGGTGGCGAGGGCGGAGCCGGCGAAGAGGTCGTCGCTGCAGGTCGTCAGCGTGTCGCAGGCGTCCGACGCGACGCAGGCCTCGAGGGCGCCGAGCTCGGCCTCGGTGTTGCCCGCGTCGGTGCAGAGGGCGAGGCAGTCGTCGGCCACCATCAGGCCGCAGTCGCACATCGCCGAGCACACGCCGGCGCAGCGCTCGGCCCGCCCGGCGAGGTCGACGCTCGGGCAGAGGCGCTCCTCGAGGGCGTCGCAGGATCCGCGCGCGGCGAGGCAGGCGGCGACCTCGTCGGTCGCGGTGAGCGACGAGAAGCGCGGCAGGTCGCAGGTCGCCGCGAGCAGGCCGAAGCTCGCGGGCCACGAGGTCGTCGCGTCGCAGCTCTTCGCGGCCGCGGCGAAATACGCGTCGCAGGTCGGCGACAGGTCGTCGAGGCAGGCGCGATCAGCGTCGCAGCCGTAGCGCTCGACGCAGGCCTGCGCCTTGAACGCCATCGCGGGAGGGCGGGCGTCGCACTCGGCGAAGCAGGCCTCGCGGCTCGGCCACACGCCGGCGAGGGGGGAGCCGGCCGGGCAGGCGTCGACCTCGAGGCACACCGTCGGGCAGAAGGGGCGCCCGTGGGGGAGGCAGTCGAGCGCGGCGTCGACGTCGCACCTGGCGCCGGCTTTGGCGAGGCACGTCAGGGCGTCGGCGAAGCCGGGGAACACGGCGGCGCGCCCCGCGCAGGTCGTGCGGCAGCGGGCGAGCTCGGGGGTGAGGCCGAGGGCGGCCATCCCCGGGCAGCTGGCCAGGGTGGCGCACAGCTCCGGGCAGCCGGCCAGCTCCTCGACCGGCGCGCCCTCGAGGCAGCGCGCGCGCTGCCGGCAGTCGCTCGCGTAGCAGGCGACGCCGTTGGCGCGGCCGTCGGCGATCAGCCCCGCGCAGCGCTCGAGGCAGGCCGCGCGCCCGCCGAAGTCGTCGCCGCAGCGCCCGGCGGCGTGGCAGAAGTCGCTGCACAGGGACGCCTCGAAGCCGTCACCGGCGACGGGCACGTGGCGCATCCCGAGGCGCGCCCGCTCGTCGCCTCCGACGCCGGTCGCTTCGACGCTGTGATAGCGCACCGGCGCCTCGCACCCCGGGCCGACGAGGTGGTGGGCGTCGTCGCCCGCGGCGTCGGCGTCGGTCGTCGCCGCGCCGTCGCCCCCACAGGCCGCGAGCGCGACCGCGCAGGCCAGCGCGGCGGTGCGGCGGGGCGAGGGCAGGCCGGGCGAGGCGCGCGGGGCGGCTGGAGGTCGTGTCATCGGTCGGGATGCTAGAGGAGCGCACCGCCGGTGTCGATACCTCCGCGGGCCGGATCACGGCGGCGTCCCCGCCCGCGTGGCCCGCCGGGCGCTGTGCGGGTGCGGGCGCGCTGTCGGACCGGTCTCGAGGGTGGTAGGCAAGCCGCGCCGCGTGCGGCTAGGATGCTCGCGTGTCGAAACGAGGCATCTTCTACCCGCTCGGGACCGCCCAGGCCGAGGAGCTCGCGCTCGTCGCCGGGCTCAAGCCCGCCATCCGCCAGCGCCTCTCCGGTCGCGGCAGCGACGCCCAGCGCCGCCGCCTCGAGCGCCTCGGCTACGCCTGCCACGTGCTCCACAAGGGCGACACCCACACCTTCGTCGCCGCCGCCGACCCCGCCCGCGCCGAGGCCATCCTGCGCCTCGATCTCGCCGCCCTCCGCCCCGGCTTCGAGGGCGAGGGGCTCGACGAGGTCCTCGAGCACGGCCGCCTCCTCGGCTACCCCGACTGCTGCGCCCGCACCTTCGCGTTCTCGCTCGTCGAGCGCGGCGCCGGCACGCTCCCCGCCTGCCGCGCCGCCCTCGCCGCCACCCCCGGCCCCCTCGCCCCCCGCCTCAACGTGGTCGAGCCGCTCGTCTTTCACTACCTCCCGTGGATCCCCTGCCGCTTCGACTGCCCCCCCAGCCGCGCCTACGCCGACCACCTCGCCGCCCTGATCGCCCGCCGCTATCCGGTCTTTGTCAACAAGGTTGACTATGCCCTCGCGGCCCACCGCCTCGTGGTCGACGAAGGCGTGCAGCTCTCGCTCACCGGCGTGTGGCGCGGCGACACCCTGGTCGTCGATCGCGTCTGGGACACCGCCGACGACCGCCGCGTCGGGACCCCCTATCCCCCCGACCGCGCGGCCCGCGCCGGCGACCTCGTCGGCCGCGTCGCCGCCCGCCGCCTCGTCACCGTCGACGGCCACAGGCTCCTGCTCCGGCGCGAGCTCGCCCTCGAGAGCGAGGCGCTCGCCCTGTTCCCCTTCGGCGGCGCACCGATCGCGGCCTGAGTCTCGAGCGGCGCCGATCTTGCACCGCACTCGACTGCCCCGTCTTGCGGTCTTCGCAACCCAGCCGCGCGCGGGCCGGCCCCCTCCGGGGTGTCATATCGGGGCGCCCGCGCCGGGCGCTCGTTTGCGCGATATGTCAAGGCGATGACGCGCCGCCCACGGCACCTGATCCGCCGAAATTCCCGTCAATACTGGATTTACCCGCTATCGCAGCGAGACGGAGTTTGATATCTTCGCAAACGAAGCACCCAGATCTGCTTCGCCCCCAATCACACCCTAGACGCCGCTGCAGCTGCCGCGGAGCGCCGCCCTACATCTTGACCCGACGGTCGTGAGCTGTGCAGGCGCACACGTCTGGATTCCATGAGGACGGCCTCCGACGGCCCGGCGACGTCGCAAGAACCCTCTCGCGAGTGACTGATGCCAGACTGCTTGCGCTCCAAGAGCCGCCACCGCCGCAGCCTCACGGCTGGTGGCGGTGCTTTCTTCGCTCAGCTCGTCGCGCTCGCGCTGTCGGCCTGCGGCTCGGACTCGCCCCGGCCGAGCGACGGGATGGGGCGCGTGGCGATCAACGTGGCGCCGCTCTCGGACGCGACCAACGCGATCTACACCATCAAGGTCGCGAACGCTGACGCCAAGGTCGTGATCGACAAGCAGATCGACGCCGACGGCTACGGCGACGGTGGGGGCTCCATCGCCTACGTCACGACCTGCGACCCGACCGCGAACCCCAACACCCTCACCCTGACCCTCGACGCCCTCTACGACGACAGCGGCCTCGTCCCGCCGAGCACCTGGGTCAACCCGACCCCCTTCGTCCGCGACTTCACCTGCGTCGAGAACCAGGACGTCGCCCTCGTCTTCGACGTCACCGTCGCCCGCGCCGCCGTGCAGGGCTTCTTCGACATCGTCGTCAGCCTCGGCGACACCTTCTGCTCGGCCAAGCTCGACTGCCAAAACGACGACGGCAGCGACATCGACCTCGTGCAGAACCCCGTCACCGGCGCCCGCGACATGACCGCGGTCATCGGCCTGAGCTGCACCGCCGGGCCGGACGCCGACAACACCGTCCTTTACATGAACGACGTGGTCATCAACTGCCTCGGCCAGTCCGGGCCGACCCGCGTCGACGTGTCCGCCCTCGGCAACGTGCCGCTGACGACCCCGCCCAACGCCAACCCCGACGGCTACCTCTTCGGCGCCACCGTCTTCCGCGGCCTCCAGCAGTACAACAGCGCTCCTTACGCCTACTGGAACATCGCGCTCGGGCTGAACGAGGACAACTTCTTCCCCGGCCAGTGCGTGCTCAGCATGCGCGGCACCGCCCGCGGCGACGAGCTGGCCGAGGAGCCCGACGGCTACGTCATCCCCGAGAACGCCTACTACCCGGTCGTCGAGTGGTCGGTGACGCTGTCGGACGGCGGCAGCCGCGTCTGCACCCAGCACCCGCTCACCGTCGGCAGCGTCGTCAACAACCTGACCGCCTTCGAGACCGCCAACCTCGCCGTCACCGGCAGCGGCGTCTTCATCACCACCTCGAGCGGCTTCCGCGAGGTGCTGCAGCACGAGTACAACGGCAACGGCGGCACCATCGGGACCGCCGTCGACTACCACACCTGCTCGGACGGGCGGCAGTCCGGCCAGGAGACCGGCGTCGACTGCGGCGGCCCCGACTGCGGCCTGTGCCCGCCCCCGGCCGGCGACTGCAGCGACGGCCTGCAGAACTCGACCGAGACCGGCATCGACTGCGGCGGGCGCTGCGGCCCCTGCGGCGACGGCGTCCCCTGCGAGGACGACGGCGACTGCCTGAGCGCCTCGTGCCAGAACGCCTTCTGCGCCGCCCCGAGCTGCACCGACCACGCCCACAACGGCGACGAGGCCGGCGTCGACTGCGGCGGCGCGGCGTGCCTGCCGTGCGCCGGGACCCCGTGCTCGGCCGGCAGCGAGTGCGGCAGCGGGGTGTGCGGCGCCGACACCGCCCCCGGCGTCTGCGCCGCCCCGGCCTGTGACGACCTGGTGCGCAACGGCACCGAGACCGACGTCGACTGCGGCGGCGCCGACTGCGGCCCCTGCGACCCCGGCCGCGTCTGCGAGATCTGGAAGGACTGCGCGAGCCACGTCTGCGACGGCGGCGAGTGCAAGACCGCCAGCTGCGACGACGGCGTGCGCAACGGTCAGGAGGTCCAGCAGGACTGCGGCGGCCCCGACTGCGCCTCGTGCCCCGGCTCGCCCCCCGGCCCCAACGGCTGCGCCAGCGGCGTGCAGACCGGCTCGGGCTGCGCCGCGCCGACCTGCTCCGACAAGGTCACCAACGGCAACGAGACCGGGCTCGACTGCGGCGGGACCTGCGCGCCCTGCGCCGACCTCGAGCCGTGCCTGCGCGACCTCGACTGCGCCAGCGGCAGCTGCGTCGACGACTTCTGCCAGGCCCCGAGCTGCGACGACGACCGCCAGAACCAGGGCGAGTTCGACATCGACTGCGGCGGCCCCTGTGCCCCCTGCGCCGGCGTGGTGTGTACCGCCGGCGCCGAGTGCGCGAGCCACGTCTGCGACGGCACCGGCCACTGCGCCGCGCCATCCTGCAGCGACGACGTCAAGAACGGCTTCGAGACCGACACCGACTGCGGCGGCCCGTGCGGCCCCTGCGGCCCGGGCGAGGTCTGCGACAAGCCCGGCGACTGCCAGAGCGCGGTCTGCGGCGGCGGCATCTGCACCTCCCCGCGCTGCGACGACGGCGTCCAGAACGGCGCCGAGACCGGCGAGGACTGCGGCGGGAGCTGCGCCGCCTGCCCGGGCACGAGCTGCACCGACCCGCTGCAGTGCGGCAGCCAGTCGTGCGTCGGCGACGCCTGCCAGCCCCCGAGCTGCGCCGACGACCGCCAGAACCAGGGCGAGGCCTGGATCGACTGCGGCGGCCCGTGCCTCGCGTGCGTCGACGGCACCCCCTGCGACTTCGACTTCGACTGCCGCAGCGGCGTGTGCTCTGGCGGCTTCTGCGCCACCCCGAGCTGCTTCGACCAGGTCATCAACGGCCACGAGGCCGGGGTCGACTGCGGCGGCCCCGACTGCGGCGTGTGCCCCGGCGGCGCCGCGCCGAACGAGCAGGCGTGCTCGTCGCACATCGGCAACCCGAACGGCGTCGACGACACCGGCGTCATCTGCGTCGCCCCGTCGTGCATCGACCGCGTCCAGAACGGCTCGGAGAGCGGCGTCGACTGCGGCGGCCCGTGCCCGGACTGCGATCCCGGCAACCACTGCCGCGGCCCGCTCGAGTGCGCCAGCCGCGTCTGCGACGAGGGGGTGTGCGCGCCGTACTCGTGCAGCGATCAGGTCAAAAACGGCGCCGAGACCGGCGTCGACTGCGGCGGTCCGTCGTGCCTGGCGTGCCCCGAGACCGGCTGCACCGCCGACAGCCAGTGCATGAGCGGCGAGTGTGACACCACCAGCGGCGCGTGTACCCAGGCGACCTGCAGCGACGGCATCCAGAACTGGGACGAGACCGGGATCGACATCGGCGGGCACTGCGGCCCGGCGCCCAACGCCTTCGCCTGCGAGGACGGCCGCGACTGCGAGAGCACCATCTGCATCCGCGGCTACTGCCGCCCGGTGAGCTGCGACGACGACGTCCAGGACGGCGACGAGACCGGCGTCGACTGCGGCGGGCCGCTGTGCAACGGCTGCCCGCAGAGCCAGTGCACCGCGTCGAGCCAGTGCTCGACCGGCGTGTGCGACGGCGCGACCGGCACCTGCGCGCCGCCGAGCTGCTTCGACGGCGTCGCCAACGGCTACGAGAGCGGCGTGGACTGCGGCGGCTCCTGCACCCCGTGCCCGACCGGCCTCGAGTGCTACCGCTCGACCGACTGCGACAGCCTCGTCTGCTGGGCCGGGCGCTGCATGAACCCGTCGTGCTCGGACGGCGTCAAGAACGGCGCCGAGGTCGGCGTCGACTGCGGCGGCCCCGCCTGCGGGATCTGCCCCTTCGGCGGCTGCACCGAGGACGACCAGTGCTCGAGCCGCATCTGCTCGGCCGGGCAGTGCGCGGCCGCGTCCTGCAGCGACGGCGTCAAGAACGCCAACGAGGCCGGCGTCGACTGCGGCGGCTCGTGCCAGCCCTGCGACCCCGGCTACGAGTGCATGTGGCCCAACGACTGCGTGAGCGGCAACTGCGACCACGGCTTCTGCGCCGACCCGACCTGCGACGATCAGTGGCAGAACCAGGGCGAGCAGGGGGTCGACTGCGGCGGGCCGTGCCCGGCGTGCCCGTCCCAGCCGTGCAGCGGCCCAGCCGGCTGCGCGAGCGGCAACTGCGATCTGGTCGACGGCTGCGTCCAGCCCGACTGCCAGGACGGCATCCAGAACGGCTTCGAGGTCGGCGTCGACTGCGGCGGCCCCTGCGTCGCGTGCCCGGACGGCGTCGAGTGCCACGGCCCCGGCGACTGCGACAGCGGCAACTGCTGGCGCGGGATGTGCCTGGCGCCGTCGTGCTGGGACGGGATCCTGAACGGCGACGAGGTGAAGACCGACTGCGGCGGCTCGCGCTGCGGCGCCTGCGACCAGGTCGAGTGTACCACCGGCGCCACCTGCGCGAGCCGGATCTGCGAGGCCGGCCGCTGCGCCGCCGCCCGCTGCGACGACGGCGTCCAGAACGGCCCCGAGACCGGGGTCGACTGCGGCGGCCCGTGCTACCCCTGTCAGGTCATCGGCACCGGCTGTCAGCAAGGCGCGGACTGCGTGACCGGCACCTGCGTCAACGGCGTGTGCACCGATCCCAGCTGCTTCGACGGCCAGTGGAACGGCGGCGAGGAGTGGGTCGACTGCGGCGGGCCGTGCGCGCGCCTGTGCCACGGCGACGAGTGTACCAGCGGCAGCGAGTGCTCGAGCCAGGTCTGCAACACCGACGTCGACCCGAACGTCTGCGACGTCCCGCTGTGCAACGACAAGATCAAGAACGGCTACGAGAGCGGCGTCGACTGCGGCGGCCCGTGCCCGCCGTGCCTCGACCCGGGCGACATCTGCCACGGCGCCTTCGACTGTGACAGCCGCGTGTGCAGCGGCGGTATCTGCCTGCCGGCGAGCTGCCACGACGGCGTGCGCAACCAGAACGAGGCCGGCCCCGACTGCGGCGGCCCGTGCCCCGGCGCGTGCCCCAACACCGGCTGCAACGCCGACGGCGAGTGCGCGAGCCGCAACTGCGACGAGTCGATCCACAAGTGCGTCGACGCGACCTGCTACGACGGCCTCGAGAACGGCCTCGAGACCGGCGTCGACTGCGGCGGCTACTGCGGCCCCTGTGAGGACGGCGGCTGCCGCTTCCCCGCCGACTGCGTGAGCGGCGTCTGCGTCGGCACCGTCTGCCGCGACGCGACCTGCAGCGACGGCGTCGCCAACCAGGGCGAGACCGGCGTCGACTGCGGCGGGCCGTGCCTGTCCTGCGGGCCGGTCGCGGAGTGCACCAGCGGCGCGACCTGCGCCAGCGGCGTCTGCACCAACGGCCGCTGCGCCAACCCGTCCTGCGTCGACAACATCCACAACGGCGCCGAGCAGGGGATCGACTGCGGCGGGCCGTGCGCCGCGTGTCCGCCGGGCGGGGGCTGCCTGCAGGCCGCCGACTGCTCGAGCCACGTGTGCCTCGACGGCCGCTGCCAGCTCCCGAGCTGCTCGGACGGCATCAAGAACGGCGACGAGACCGGCGGCGACTGCGGCGGCAGCTGCCTCCAGTGCCCGGGCGGCCCCGGCTCGCCGGGCTGCGTCGAGGACTGGCAGTGCGCGAGCCACATCTGCCTCGGCGGCGAGTGCGAGCCGTCGCGCTGCGACGACGGCGTGCAGAACGGCGGCGAGACCGGGCGCGACTGCGGCGGCTACTGTGCCCAGTGCGACGACTTCAACCCGTGCCGCAACGGCGTCGACTGCGCGAGCGCGGTCTGCTGGGGCGACCGCTGCCAGCCCGACAGCTGCAGCGACGGCCACCGCAACGGCGACGAAGCGGGGGTCGACTGCGGCGGCTCCTGCCCGGCGCACTGCCCCGGCGTCGAGTGTACCAGCGGCTCGGAGTGCTCGAGCGGCTTCTGCGCCTCGAACGTGTGTCTGCCGCCGACGTGCTCGGACGGCCGCAAGAACGGCCACGAGACCGGCACCGACTGCGGCGGCAGCTGCCAGCCGTGCCCGCCCCAGCGCGAGTGCTACAGCGGCGCCGACTGCGCGAGCCACGTCTGCGTGTGGGGTTTCTGCCAGAGCCCGACCTGCTACGACGGCCTGCAGAACGGCTTCGAGACCGGCCCGGACTGCGGCGGCGGCTGCGGCGCGTGCCCCATCACCGGCTGCACCGAGAACTGGCAGTGCGCCAGCGGCAAGTGCGCGGGCGGGCTGTGCCAGACCCCGAGCTGCTACGACGGCGTGCGGAACGGCGGCGAGACCGGGCGCGACTGCGGCGGGTGGTGCCCGCCCTGCGACGGCCCGGATCCCTGCCACGTGTTCCTCGACTGCACCGCCGGGTACTGCCTCAACGGCCACTGCCCCGCGGGGCCGCGCTGCGACGACGGCGTGCGCAATGGCCAGGAGATCGACATCGACTGCGGCGGGCCGACGTGCCTGCCGTGCTACGACGACAGCTGCAGCTCCGGCGCCGAGTGCTGGAGCGGGGTCTGCACCGGCGGCGTGTGCCAGCCGCCGACCTGCACCGACGGCGTGCGCAACGGCTCCGAGGTCGAGACCGACTGCGGCGGCTCGTGCCAGGCGTGCTACGCCGGCCAGGAGTGCTACGCGGACAGCCAGTGCAACAGCCGCGTCTGCCGCGACGGGCGCTGCCAGATCCCGACCTGCCGCGACGGCGTCCAGAACGGCTACGAGACCGGGCGCGACTGCGGCCCCGACTGCGGCCTGTGCCCCGGCGAGGTCGCGCCGACCCCGATCGACTGTGCCAGCGGCGTCGTCCTCAACGGCCGCTGCGTCGAGCCCACCTGCGCCGACGGGCTGAAGAACGGCAGCGAGGCCGGCGTGGACTGCGGCGGGCCGTGCATCCCGTGCGATGGCGGAAATCGCTGTCAGCGTGCTAGCGACTGCGTGAGCTTGGTCTGTAAGTACGGTTTCTGCCGCGATGCAACATGCTACGACGGGGTGGAGAACGGCAAGGAGACCGAGGTCGACTGCGGCGGCCCACCGTGCCTGTCGTGCCCCGACACCCCGGCCCCGACCCCCGCGGACTGCGCCAGCGGCGTGCTCATCGACGGGCGCTGCCAGCCCCCGCGCTGCGACGACGGCGTGCTCAACGGCATCGAGAGCGAGGTCGACTGCGGCGGCAACTGCGTGCCGTGCAACCCCGGCTTCTTCTGCGTCGTCAACAGCGACTGCGGCAGCGGCATCTGCCTCGGCGGCGTGTGCCAGCCGGCCTCGTGCCACGACGACGTGAGAAACCAGAACGAGACCGGCGTCGACTGCGGCGGCGTCTGCGGCCTCTGCCCCGGCGCGCCGAGCCCGCCCCAGTTCTGCGCCAGCGGCGTCGTCGATCAGCTCGGCAACTGCGCGAGCCCGGGCTGCGCCGACGGGGTCAAGAACGGCAGCGAGACGGCGGTCGACTGCGGCGGCGGCTGCGCCCCGTGCGGCGACGGCTACCCGTGCAAGCGCGGCAGCGACTGCGTCGGCGGCTCCTGCGTCCTCGGCTACTGCTACCCGCCGAGCTGCCACGACGGCGTGTCGAACCAGGGCGAGCAGGGCATCGACTGCGGCGGCCCGTGCGCCTCCTGCTACCAGGCCGAGTGTACCCACAGCTGGGACTGCTGGAGCGGGGTCTGCACCGGCGGCGTGTGCGCCGAGCCGCGCTGCAACGACGGCGTGCAGAACGGCTTCGAGAGCGGCCGTGATTGCGGCGGGCCGTGCCCCTTCTGCGAGGGGCCGTGGCCGTGTCGCGGCGGCTGGGACTGCTCGAGCCGCGTGTGCCAGAACGGCGTCTGCCAGGACCCGAGCTGCCACGACGGCACCAAGAACGGCGACGAGGCCGGCGTCGACTGCGGGGGCTCGTGCGGCGGCTGCTTCGACGTCAACTGCGCCACCGGCACCGACTGCGCGAGCGGCGTGTGCAACACCGCCGTCCCGGGCGGGCGCTGCATGGCGCCGACGTGCTCGGACGGCGTGCTCAACGGCAACGAGTCCAAGATCGACTGCGGCGGCTGGTGCGGCGGCTGCGGCGAGTGGCAGGAGTGCCGCTGGGACGGCGACTGCGCCAGCGGCGTCTGCTACAACGGCTTCTGCCGCCCGCCGAGCTGCACCGACGGGGTGCGCAACGGCGACGAGACCGGCGTCGACTGCGGCGGGCCGACCTGCAAGAAGTGCTACAACGACGGCTGCACCGCCAACGCCGAGTGCTCGAGCGGCGTGTGCATGAACACCGTGCCGCGCATCTGCGCCCCGCCGACGTGTGACGACCGCATCCAGAACGGCCTCGAGCAGGGGGTCGACTGCGGCGGCTTCTGCCGCGCCTGCGGCAACGGCGCCGAGTGCCGGGACGCCGCCGGGTGTACGAGCCTCAACTGCCTCAATGGGCTGTGCCAGCCCGCCACCTGCAAGGACTACCTGCGCAACGGCGGCGAGGAGGGCATCGACTGCGGCGGCCCGTGCGGCGGCTGCTACCAGGCGGGCTGCCTCGAGAACGCCGACTGCTGGAGCGGCGTGTGCCAGGGCGGCGTGTGCCTCGAGCCGAGCTGCTTCGACGGCGTGCTCAACGGCTACGAGGGGGACGTGGACTGCGGCGGGGGCTGCTCGGCGTGCCCCGACAGCCGGCAGTGCCTCGAGGGCTCGCAGTGCTCGAGCGGCGTGTGTTTCGCTGGCTTCTGTCGGCCGGCGAGCTGCTACGACCGGGTGAGAAACCAGGGCGAGGAGGGCATCGACTGCGGCGGGCCGTGTGCGCTGCTGTGCGCCCGCGCCGCGTGCGTCACCGGCGCGCAGTGCGCGAGCGGCGTGTGCAACGGCGCGACCGGCGAGTGCGAGGACTGGAGCTGCAGCGACGGCATCTGGAACGGCCCCGAGCAGGGCCCGGACTGCGGCGGCCCGTGCCAGGGCTGCGAGCCCGGCTGGCGCTGCTACGGCCCCAACGACTGCGGGAGCCGCCACTGCGTCGACGGCGTCTGCATGCCGCCGCGGTGCGACGACGGCATCACCAACCAGGACGAGGAGCGCGTCGACTGCGGCGGCGCGAGCTGCGCGGCGTGCCCCGGCGACGCCTGCAGCGACTCCCTCGAGTGCGCGAGCTACGTGTGCAGCGGCGGCCCGCCCCCGGTGTGTCAGGATCCGAGCTGCTCGGACAACGCGCGCAACGGCGGCGAGACCTCGGTCGACTGCGGCGGGCCGAGCTGCAGCGGCTGCCCCAACGGCCGCCCCTGCGGGGTCGACGGCGACTGCACCAGCGGCGTGTGCTTCGCGGGCTACTGCCGGGCGCCGAGCTGCTTCGATCAGCGCAAGAACCAGACCGAGACCGGCGTCGACTGCGGCGGGCCGTGCGGCCTGTGCCCCGACGATCCCGGCGGCTGCGCCTCGGACGCCCAGTGCTCGAGCGGCTTCTGCCACCTCGGCGTGTGCCTGCCGGCGACCTGCGACGACAAGCGCCAGAACGGCCTCGAGTCCGGCGTCGATTGCGGCGGGGCGTGCCTCGGCTGCGGCGTCGGCGAGCGCTGCAACCGCCTGTCGGACTGCGCGAGCGGCGTGTGCCTCGGCGGGATCTGCCAGGAGGCGTCGTGCCACGACGGCATCCTCAACGGCGACGAGCTCGAGATCGACTGCGGCAACTCCTGCGGCGGCTGCTACGGCGTCAGCTGCTTCGCCGACAGCGAGTGCTCGAGCCGGGTGTGCCTCAACGGCCAGTGCCAGGCGCCGAGCTGCAGCGACGGCGTGCACAACGGCAGCGAGGAGGACACCGACTGCGGCGGCTGGAGCTGCGCCGGCTGCCCCAACGAGCACGAGTGTACCAGCGGCGCGGGCTGCGGCAGCGGCGTGTGCTACGCCGGCTACTGCCGCCAGCCGAGCTGCTTTGACGGGCGCCAGAACCAGGGCGAGCAGGACATCGACTGCGGGGGCCCCTGCGGCCAGTGCCCGCCGACCGGCTGCACCAACGACAACCAGTGCACGAGCCACGTCTGCGTGCAGGGGCAGTGCCTCGCCCCGAGCTGCGACGACCACAAGAAGAACGGCGCCGAGCTGGGCGTGGACTGCGGCGGCCCGTGCGCGGGCTGCGGCGGCGGCCAGGGGTGCTACCAGGCGTCGGACTGCGAGAGCTTCGTCTGCCTCGGCGGCGTCTGCTACCCGCCGAGCTGCTCGGACGGGGTCAAGAACGGCACAGAGTCCCAGGTCGACTGCGGCAACGCGGCGTGCGGCGCGTGCCCGCTGTTCCCGTGTGACGAGGCGAGCGACTGCGCCTCGAAGATCTGCGTCGACGGCGCCTGCGCCCCCTCGGCGTGCGACGACGGCATCCAGAACGGCACCGAGTCCGGCGTCGACTGCGGCGGGCGCTGCATCGCGTGCCTCGACACCTGCAGCTGGCACACCGACTGCGCCTCGGGGGTCTGCTGGAACGGCACCTGCCGCGAGGCGCGCTGTGACGACGGCGTGCAGAACGGCTCCGAGGCCGGCGTCGACTGCGGCGGCGGCTGCGGCTTCTGCCCGGACTTCGACTGCGTCAGCGACGGCGAGTGCGCCTCGGGCGTCTGCTCGGGCAACATCTTCTCGCCGGGCACCTGCCAGCCGCCGAGCTGCTCGGACGGCATCAAGAACGGCCAGGAGACCGGCACCGACTGCGGGCGCAACTGCGGCCCCTGCCTGTCGGGGGCCGAGTGCTCGAGCGGCGCCGACTGCGCGTCGCACAACTGCTGGGCCGGGCTGTGTCTGCAGGCGACCTGCTACGACGGCCTGCGCAACCAGGACGAGACCCAGGTCGACTGCGGCGGCGGCCGCTGCGGCGACTGCCCCGGCGACCCCTGCCTCGACCCGAGCGAGTGCGGCAGCGGCATCTGCTCGGGCGACACCTGCCAGGAGCCGACCTGCTTCGACAACCGCCAGAACGGCATGGAGACCGGCGTCGACTGCGGCGGCTGGTTCTGCCCGAAGTGCCCCGACGCCGCGGCCTGCTGGGGCCCCGGCGACTGCTCGAGCGGCGTCTGCGTCGGCGGCTACTGCCGTGACGCGACCTGCCACGACGGCGTGCGCAACCAGAACGAGCTCGCCACCGACTGCGGCGGCGTCTGCGCGGCCTGCCCGGGCACCGGCTGCGAGACCCGCGCGCAGTGCGGCAGCGGCGTGTGCAGCGGCAGCCCCGGGAGCCCCGGCGTGTGCCTCGAGCCGAGCTGCTCGGACGGCATCAAGAACGGCCCCGAGACCGGCCCCGACTGCGGCGGCCCGTGCCCGCGCTGCGACGACGGCTACCAGTGCTACGCCAACATCGACTGCGCCACGAAGGTTTGCCGCGGGGGCGTGTGCGCGCCCGCCTCGTGCCACGACAACGTCATGAACGGCGGCGAGACCGACATCGACTGCGGCGGCAGCTGCGGGGCGTGCGTCGGCGGCGGCTGCACCGGCGGCAGCGACTGCGCCTCGTTCATCTGCACCGGCGGCGTGTGCCAGGCGCCGGCGTGCGACGACAACGTGCGCAACGGCCCGGAGAGCGACGTCGACTGCGGCGGCAACTGCCAGCCGTGCTACACCGGCGCGACCTGCGCGAGCCCCTTCGACTGCGGGGTCGACAGCTGCATCGGCGGCTACTGCCCCGAGGACCGCTGCCACAACCACCGCCGCGACGGCGACGAGACCGACACCGACTGCGGCGGCAGCTTCTGCGGCGCCTGCGACGACGATCCGTGCGACGACGCCGTGGGCTTCGGCCTGCACGTCTCCGACTTCTGCGCCAGCGGCGTGTGCAACATCGTGTGCCTGCCCGCGACCTGCAACGACGGCGTCAAGAACGGCAGCGAGGAGGGCGTCGACTGCGGCGGCTCGTGCCGCGCCTGCGACACCGGCTGGAGCTGCGAGGGCGCCAACGACTGCGCCAGCCTCAGCTGCTACGGCAACCTCTGCCTGCCGGCGAACTGCCATGACGGCCTGATGAACGGCGACGAGGAGGGCAAGGACTGTGGCGGCTCGACCTGCGGCGTGTGCCCGCACCGCCAGCCCGAGCCCGGCCAGTACTGCGCCAGCGGCGTCCTCGATGGGCTTCTGTGTACCGCGCCGACCTGCGCCGACGGCGTGCGCAACGGCGACGAGACCGGGGTCGACGTCGGCGGCCACTGCGGCCCCGCGCCGCCGCACACCGAGTGCCAGCGCGGCAGCGACTGCGACAGCGAGGTCTGCTTCGCCGGCTTCTGCCGCGACCCGTCGTGCGACGACTGGACGCGCAACGGCACCGAGACCGGCGTCGACTGCGGCGGCTGGTTCTGCGGGGCCTGCCCCGGCGAGGTGGTCCCGACCCCGCACGACTGCGCCAGCGGCGTGCTGGGGGCGGACGGGCGCTGCACCGTGCCGAGCTGCTTCGACAACAAGCAGAACGGCGACGAGAAGGGCATCGACTGCGGCGGGCGCTGCGACGCCTGCGATCCCGGCTGGAGGTGCCTCTACGCCAGCGACTGCGAGAGCCACGTGTGCATCGACGGGGTCTGCCAGACGCCGCGCTGCGACGACGGCGTCACCAACGGCGCCGAGACCGGCCGCGACTGCGGCGGGATCTGCGACGCGTGCCCCGGCGTCGCGTGCAGCGACGGCGACGTCTGCGCGAGCCAGGTGTGCGACGCCACGGGCAGCGCCGGCGGGATCGACATCTGCCAGCTGCCGAGCTGCTCGGACGGCGTGAAGAACGGCGCCGAGCGCGACATCGACTGCGGCGGCGAGTGCATCCCGTGCCCGACCGGCGGGCCGTGCCGCTTCAACTCCGACTGCGCGGAGGGCACCTGCAAGTGGGGCTACTGCGTCGCCGCGAGCTGCGACGACCACCTGCACAACGGCGACGAGACCGGGGTGGACTGCGGCGGGAGCTGTGTCTTGCGCTGCCCCGGCGAGGCGGCGACCGACCCGAGCCAGTGCGAGAGCGGCGTGCTCGCGCCGAGCGGCGACGTGTGCGCCCCGCCGGCGTGCGACGACGGCCTGCAGAACGGCTACGAGGTCGGGGTGGACTGCGGCGCCTCCTGCCCCCGCTGCGAGCAGGGCTGGCCGTGCCTCGGGCCGGCGGACTGCGAGAGCAACGTCTGCGTGGGCGGGCGCTGCGAGCCCTACGCCTGCGACGACGGCGTGCAGAACGGCGACGAGCTCGGCATCGACTGTGGCGCCGACTGCGGCAAGTGCCCCGATCAGAACTGCACGGCGGGGACGGCCGCGAGCTGCGCCAGCGGCGTGTGCCTCGGCGGCAAGTGCCAGGCGCCGAGCTGCACCGACGCCAAGCGCAACGGCAACGAGGAGGGCGTCGACTGCGGCGGCGTCTGCGCGCCGTGCCTCGACGGCAACACCTGCTCGGACGGCTCGGAGTGCGCGTCCGGCGTGTGCGCGCGCGGCTTCTGCGTCCCGGCCGGCTGCCACGACCGGGTCCAGAACGGCGCCGAGACCGGCATCGACTGCGGCGGCGGCTGCGGGCTGTGCCCGGGCGGGTCGGGGACCTCGGAGGAGTGCGCGAGCGGCGTCAGCGTCGCGGCCGAGTGCCAGTGGCCGACCTGCTTCGACGGCGTGATGAACGGCTTCGAGTGGGGCATCGACTGCGGCGCGGCGTGTAGCCCCTGCGCCCCCGGCAACACCTGCGAGAGCCACGTCGACTGCACCAGCTTCAACTGCGTCGACGGGCTGTGCGTGCCGCCCACCTGCCACGACGGCGTCTGGAACGGCAACGAGGTCGGCATCGACTGCGGCGGCGGCTGCGGCGGCTGCGGCGGGGCGAGCTGCGGCGCCGACGGGGACTGCGCGAGCCTCGACTGCGCGGCCGGGAGCTGCACCGAGGCCGACTGCCACGACGGCATCAAGAACCAGGACGAGACGGCGGTCGACGTCGGCGGCGTCTGCGACGTCAAGGCCGGCACCGACCAGCCGTGTCGGGTCGACAGCGACTGCGCCGATCACGTCTGCGGCGATGGCTACTGCGACGCCCCGACGTGCCGCGACCAGGTCAGAAACGGCAGCGAGACCGGGGTGGACTGCGGCGGGAGCTGCCTCAAGTGCGCGGGCGCGACCGTCACGGCGCCCGGCCAGTGCGCCAGCGGCGTGTGGGACGGCCACGTCTGCATCGCCGGCAGCTGCAGCGACCACAAGCGCAACGGCGCCGAGACCGACGTCGACTGCGGCGGGCCGTGTAGCCCCTGCGCCGACGGCCGCGGGTGCGAGGCGGCCTTCGACTGCGCGAGCGTGTCGTGCGTCCTCGGGACGTGCGCCGACGCCTCGTGCAGCGACGGCGTGCGCAACGGCGGCGAGGGCGGCGTCGACTGCGGCGGCGGCTGCGGGGCGTGCCCCGGGGCCCACGTCGGCGACCCGAGCGAGTGCGCGAGCGGCGTGGCGGCGGCCGGCGTGTGCGTCGCGCCGCGCTGCGACGACGGCGTGCAGAACGCCACCGAGACCGCGACCGACTGCGGCGGCGGCTGCGGCCCGTGCGGCCCGCGCGAGGGCTGCGAGGTCGACGCGGACTGCGCCGGCACCACGACCCTGTGCGTGGACGGGTGGTGCGTGCCGACGAGCTGCGACGACGGCCGCCTCGGCGGCGACGAGCAGGGGGTCGACTGTGGCGGGAGCTGCGCCCTGAAGTGCGACGGCCAGCCCGCGACCGACCCGAGCCAGTGCCAGAGCGGTGTCCTCGACGGCGGCGTGTGCGGCGACGCCAGCTGCAGCGACGGGATCCGAAACGGCTATGAGAGCGGCGTCGACTGCGGCGGCGGGTGCCCGGTCGCGTGCGATGCGGGATGGGGATGCAACGCAGGCGTAGACTGCCTAAGTCATGTCTGTGAGGCCGGTCTGTGTGCGGATGCGAGATGCGATGACGGGCTGAGGAACGGCCTCGAGACCGGGGTCGACTGCGGCGGGCTGTGCGGCCTGTGCGTCGGCACCGGCGACCCGGACGGCCCCGAGGACTGCGCGAGCGGCGTCTACGACGGGATCTCGTGCGTCACGCCGAGCTGCTCGGACAGCGTCAGAAACCAGGGCGAGAGCGGCGTCGACTGCGGCGGCCCGTGCCCGGCGTGTGGCGAGCAGGAGCCGTGCCGTGGGGGCGATGACTGCGCGAGCGGCGCCTGCACCCTCGGGATCTGCACCGCGCCCGCCTGCGACGACGGCGTGAAGAACGGCGACGAGGCCGGCGTGGACTGCGGCGGCGCCAGCTGCCTCGGGTGCGCCGGTGACGCGGCGACCGACCCGGCCCAATGCGCCAGCGGCGTGCTCGACGGGGGCGTCTGCGCGGCGTCGAGCTGCGGCGACGGGATCGCCAACCAGGGCGAGACCGGGGTCGACTGCGGCGGGCCCTGCGCCGGCTGCGACGCGGGCGACGCCTGCAACGTCGCGGGTGACTGTGCGGACGCGGCCTGCAGCGGCGGGATCTGCGAGCCCCCGGGCTGCAGCGACGGCGTCCACAACGGCGACGAGGCCGGGGTCGACTGCGGCGGCAGCTGCGGGGGCCTGTGCCCCGGCGATGGCTGCACCGCGAACGGCCAGTGCGCGAGCGGCGTCTGCACGGCCAACAGCTGCCGCGCGCCGAGCTGCGTCGACGGCCTCCACAACGGCGACGAGACCGGGGTCGACGTCGGCGGGGCGTGCGGCCACGCGCCGACCGGCACCCCCTGCGGCGTCAACGACGACTGCGCCAGCGGCGCCTGCCTCGACGGGTGGTGTCGCGCGCCGAGCTGCGATGATCGCGCGCTCAACGGCGACGAGGACGGCATCGACTGCGGCGGGAGCTGCCTCGCGTGCCCCGGCACCCAGGTCGGCGGGCCCGGTCAGTGCGCCAGCGGCGCCTGGGACGGCCAGGCCTGCGTCGTCGCGGCGTGTGACGACGGCGCGCAGAACGGCAGCGAGAGCGGGGTCGACTGCGGCGGCGTGTGCGACGGCTGCGCCGCCGGCTGGAGCTGCCAGCTGGCGGCGGACTGCGCGAGCCTGGTGTGCGAGGACGGCGCCTGCCAGATCCCGAGCTGCCACGACGGCGCCAAGAACGGCATCGAGACCGGGGTCGACTGCGGCGGCGGCTGCGGGGGCTGCGCGGGGGCGAACTGCTCGGGCGCGTCCGACTGCGCCAGCTCGAGCTGCACCGGCGCGGTCTGCGATCCGCCGAGCTGCGGCGACGGCATCAAGAACGACGGCGAGTCCGGGGTCGACTGCGGCGGCGCGACCTGCGGCGGCTGCCCCGGGGGCGGCGACTGCGACATCAGCGACGACTGCGCGAGCGGCGTGTGCGACGACCGGATCTGCGTCAACCCGGGCTGCGACGACGGCGTCCAGAACGGCGCCGAGACCGGCGTCGACTGCGGCGGGAGCTGCCTCGCCTGCACCGGCACCGCGGTGACCGGGCCGAGCCAGTGCGAGAGCGGCACCTGGGACGGCGCGGTGTGTACGGCGCCGACCTGCGCCGACGGCGTCAACAACGGCGGCGAGTCCGGCGTCGACTGCGGCGGCCCGTGCGCCGACTGCCTCAACGGGCAGCCGTGCCAGGTCGCTACCGACTGCCAGAGCCAGGTCTGCGGGATCGCCAACACCTGCGCCGCCGCGAGCTGCTCGGACGGCGTCCACAACGGCGCCGAGACCGGCGTCGACTGCGGCGGGACCTGCGACAAGTGCGCAGGCGCGCAGTGCTTCAACGGCGAAGAGTGCGCGAGCGGCATCTGCGCCGGCGGCGTGTGTACCCAGTCGGCCTGCGACGACAACGTCCAGAACGGCGGCGAGGGCGCGATCGACTGCGACGACGACAACCCGTGTACCGACGACACCTGCGTGGACGCGGTGACCTGCGTCCACGTCTTCGCCGCGAACGGCACCGCCTGCGGCGTCAGCGGCGGGACCTGCGCGGTCGGCCCGAGGGGCTCCTTCTGCAGCTGCGCCCCCGGCTTCGAGGGGGCGACCTGCGACGACGCCGCCGACCCGTGCGACCCGAACCCGTGCCTCAACGGCGGCGCCTGCTCGGCGAACCTGGTGGGCGAGTACGCCTGCGACTGCCCGGTGGGCTTCGTCGGCACCGACTGCCAGACCCAGGACGCGGGCGGGCTCGGCCTCGATCTGGCCGACATCGAGCTGTCGCTGTCGGCCGGCAGCCCCGGCCTCCTCGTCGGCACCGCCGTTCACGAGGCGGGCGCCGACTACACCCAGGTCCTGACGGCGCTGATGACCAAGGTCGCCGGCACCGGCGGCAGCGTCCAGGGCGCGGCCGGGCCGATCACCGACAGCGCAGGGATCAGCGTGCCGACCCTGCCCGCGACCACCCTCCGCGGCTGGCTCGCGACCCCGCAGGTCTACTACGACCAGCGCGGCGTGAAGTTCGTCGTGCAGCTGCGCGACGCCCTGGGCCAGAGCCAGGTGAGCGGGACCGCGGTCAGTATTTCTCTCGCCAAGAGCGGCCAAAGCAACGTCATCGGCTCCTGCACCGTCGGCGCCGACGGCGTCTGCAGCGGCGTCGTCAACGCCCCGACCGCCTGGTTTGGCGGGACCGACGCGAACGCGACCGTCCGCGCCACCGTCGGCGCGCTGCAGAGCTCGTCCTTCAGCGTCATCCTCAAGGGCTACAGCGCGCCGGGCCTCCCCCAGAAGGGGGTCGCTGTGGCCATGCCGGTCGCGCCGCGCCGCCCGGGCACGACCTTCACGGTGCCGGTCACCGCCTACACCGGCGCGAGCAAGCTCGGCTCCTTCGACCTCACGGCCACCTACGACCCGACCCAGCTCGACGTCGTCTCGGTCGCCATGAACGCGGCCCTCGACAACAGCGTCAGCAACGTGCTCGCCGGCGGCAAGGTCAAGCTCGTCGGCGTGGCCGCGCCGAACACCTCGGGGCCGTTCCAGGTCGGCGTCATCACCTTCAAGGTCAAGGCGAGCGCCACCCCGGGCCAGACGAGCACCATCGGCGGCGCCATCACCGATCTCCTCGACCCGCAGAACGCCCCGATCGCCCCGAGCGGCACGGCGTTCGCCAACGGCGGGACCGTCACGGTCGCCGACGACCCGGCGCGCGGGATCTACGCCGTCACGAACCAGACGCAGCTCTTCGACTACGGCCCGCTCGGCGGCGCCACCCCGACCGCCAACATCACGGTCTACGCCATCTACAGCTTCGCTAGCGACACCAACGTCACCGCCCAGGCGACCTGCACCGGCGCCCCAGGCTGCGTCTTCACCCCCGGCGCCGCCGCCGGCGGCGTCAACTCCAGCGTCTCCGCCCTCGGCTACGCGGCGACCGTCGGCCTCACGGTGTGGAAGCCCCAGCTCCCCATCGAGGTCACCCTCGGCGACGCCACGCTGAACCCGGTCGCGGGCTGGAAGGACGCCGGCTGCGCCGCCGACCGCTACCAGTCGACCAAGGTCTGGGCCGAGGCGACCTTCTCGAGCGGCGCCGCGAGCGTCGCCGGGCGCGTCGCCGTGGGCTTCCGCTCGGCCGCGGCGGGCACGGCGAGCGTCACCGGCGACGTCGTCACGGGCGTCGCCCCCGGCGCGGTCGCTATCGAGGCCATCGGCGCGGGCGGCGCGACCGTCGGCAGCGCCGCGCTCAGCGTCAGCGCGACCCCGGTCACCGTGGACGGCCTCGACGTCCTCGTCGCCACCGACCTCAACCTCTCGGTCGGGTCTCCGGCGGCCGGCGACGACTTCGGCCCGCGCGACGTCACCGCGACCCTGTCGCAGGTCCTCGACGCCGAGGGCGCCACCGGGCACGTCCTGACCTACGCCCGCCTGTCGGACGGCGCGCGCATGACCCTCGACCCGACCCTCGGCCTGGCCCTCGCCTCGCTCGACGCCGACATCGTCAGCGTGACCACGACCCCGCCGATGGTGACCGCGGTCAGCGCCGGCGACGGCCCCCTCGTCGAGGCCAGCTGGGACAGCTGCGGCAGCACGCTCGCGAGCGGCGTCGCCAACGTGACCCTGAACCTGCCCGCCCCGAGCGGCGGCTCGGTCTCCATCGGCGCCCCGCGCCTCGCCTGGCGCACCACCGATCCCGCCGCCGTCGCCGGCGTCCCGACCAGCGCCGCGGTCACCGTCACGCTGAACTACGCCAACGGGACCTCGAAGCCCTTCACCCTCGACTCGCGCACCCGCTATGACGACGTGTCGGGCGACCCGCAGAACCTCTTCCTCATCGAGAAGACGGCGAGCAGCGTGAAGGTCAAGGCGACCGGCAACGGCGTCGGCACGGCGACCCTCAAGGTGACCTTCACCCATGCCCCGGGGGTGACGCTCACGGCCCAGGTGAAGGTCGTCAAGCACGACCACTTCACCCTCGACGCCCACCCGTACCCGACCTACTCGGGCTCGACCGGCGCCTCGAAGACCACGCTCAGCCCCATCGAGGGCACAGGCGTCTACCAGCAGGCCGTGCTCGATCTGCGCTCGGTGCTCACCGACGGCCAGGTCATCGACGTCTCGACCCTGCCGCAGACGAGCTACAGCGTCGCCGGGGCCGCCGTCACGGTGGCCACCCCCAACCGCGTCCAGGCCCAGTCGGTCGGCGCAGCGACCATCACCGGCCACTTCGGCGGCGCCGCCTCGAGCGGCCTGCCGTTCACCGTCGCGGCCACCCCGGTCTACGCGACGGCGCTGACCGCGAGCTTCCCGTCGACCTTCACCGGGCTGAAGGACGCCGCGACCGCCTCGATGTCGGTCGGCGCGACGCTGTCCGACGGGACGGTGCTGAGCGACGCCAAGTCCATCCCGGGGCTCCTGTCCTACAGCTCGAACAACACCGCCAAGGTGACCATCGACGTGGCCACCGGCGTCGCGACGCTCAAGGACAACCACAACCGGCTCGTCACGCTGACGGTCTCGGCCACCAACGTGTCGAAGGCCGTCAACACCGCCCCGAACCTCACCGCCGCCGCGGGCGACGTCGACCTCGGCCAGACGACCGGCGTGCCGCACCCGGACCGCAACCCGGGCGAGATCTTCACCATGCCGCTGCGCATCAACACCGGCGGCAAGACCCTCGGCGCCGCCGACATCACGGTCACCTACGACCCGGCCATCGTGGTCGTCCTGTCGGTCGCCGCCGGCAGCGACTGGCCCGGCGGGCAGATCGACGCCAACATCGACAACGCGGGCGGCAGCGTGCAGATCGTCGGCGCCGCCAGCGCCGGCACCAGCGCCAGCGGCGGCGCGCTCAACGCCTTCACCATCTCGTTCAAGGCCAAGGACGCCAAGACCACCGAGACCGCCATCGGCGGCTTCATCGCCAAGCTCCTCGACAACACCCTGGCCCAGGGCCCCATCGGCGCCGCCCTCGGCGTCGGCGAGACCCGGCCCATCATCGCCGGCGCCGGCCTGCTCGACCCCGACTGCGGCGGCTACAGCTCGGCCGACGTGCTCGGCAACGCCAACGGCAACTGCGAGTTCGAGATCGGCGACGCGAGCTTCACGCTCCAGTACCTCGCGGGCCTGCGCACCGCCGCCCAGATGGACGCCGCCCAGCTCACCGCCATGGACGTCGACAAGTCCGGCGAGGTCCGCGTGTCCGACGCCGTCTACCTGATGCGCGTGCTCGTCGGGAAGTTCCGCTTCGCCGCCATCACCATCGATCAGGCCGGCACCCTCGACGACCCGATGGTCATCGACGTGGAGGCGCGCGACAAGCTCGGCGCGCTGATCAGCGCCAGCACCGCCGTCTACGTCCAGGTCGCCACGAGCCAGACGCCGACGGTCACCACCGGCACCTTCGTCAGCGCCAACCCGAGCGGCAAGGTCTACCAGGCCGCGGCCGTCTCGACCGGCCTCTTCCGCGTCCGCCTCGACGACTTCCAGGGCCCCGAGAGCCGGGTCGGCGTGGTCGTCATCGTCGAGACCCGCGACAGCGCCGGGCAGGTGCAGGACGACCGCGTCGCCAACTTCTACGGCACCCCGTGGAGCGTGCCGGGCATGACGTTCCAGCCCTTCGCCGAGCCGAACATCGGCCAGGGCGACGACCCGTGCCTGTCCAACCCGTGCGCCAACGGCGGCACCTGCGGCCCCGACGGCGCGGGCGGCTACCTCTGCAACTGCACCGGCACCGGGTTCAGCGGGACGACGTGTCAGACCAACGTCGACGACTGCGCCCCGTCGAACCTGTGCCAGCACGGCGCGACCTGCGTCGACGGCGTCAAGGGCTACAGCTGCGACTGCGCCGGCACCGGCTACGACGGCCAGTACTGCGACCAGTCGGTCGACGACTGCGACCCGAACCCGTGCGAGCACGGCACCTGCGTCGACCAGGTCGGCGGTTACACCTGTAACTGCGCCGGCAGCGGTTACAGCGGCGCCCTGTGCGACACCAACGTCGACGACTGCCTCGCGAACAACTGCCAGAACGGCTCGACCTGCGTCGACGGCGTCAACGGCTACACCTGCGACTGCGGCGCCAGCGGCTTCACCGGGCCCTTCTGCGCCACCGCCGCGAGCCACTGCGACCCCGACCCGTGCCTCAACGGCGGCGCCTGCGTCGACGACGGCACCCAGGCCCTCTGCGACTGCAACGGCACCGGATACAGCGGCGCCCTGTGCGACACCAACGTCGACGACTGCGCCCCGAACCCCTGCCAGAACGGCGGCGTCTGTGCGGACGGCGTCGACGCCTTCACCTGCGACTGCAGCGGCACGGGCTTTGGCGGCACGACCTGCACCGCCGCGCCGAACCCGTGCAGCCCGAGCCCGTGCGAGCACGGCGGGGCGTGCGCCCCCGACGGCGCCGGCGGGGCCGTGTGCAACTGCACCGGCACCGGGTATGCGGGCGCGACCTGCCACGACAACGTCGACGACTGCGCCGCGAACAACTGCCAGCACGGCGGCGTCTGCGTCGACGGCCTCAACGCCTACACCTGCGACTGCGCCGGCACCGGCTACGACGGCTTCTTCTGCGGCCAGAACATCGACGACTGCACCCCCGACCCGTGTCAGCACGGCGGCACCTGCGTCGACGGGGTCAACGCCGCCACCTGCGACTGCGCCGCGGTCGATTACACCGGGGCCCACTGCGAGACCGCGATCGACGACTGCGTCGGCAACACCTGCCAGAACGGCGGCGTCTGCGTCGACGGCCTGCGCAGCTACACCTGCGACTGCGCGACCACGGGCTTCAGCGGCGACCGCTGCCAGACGCCGCTCGACGACTGCACGCCGAACCCGTGCCTCAACGGCGGCGGCTGCCTCGACCAGCCGAACGGCTTCACCTGCTCGTGCCCAGCGGGCTTCAGCGGCGCCACCTGCGAGACGAACGTCGACGACTGCGTCGGCAACACCTGCCAGAACGGCTCGAGCTGCGTCGACGGCGTCAACGGTTACACCTGCGACTGCGCCGCGACCGGCTTCACCGGCCCGTTCTGCGGCGTGGAGATCGACGACTGCGCCGGCGACCCGTGCCAGCACGGCGGCGCCTGCGTCGACGAGACCAACGGCTTCGCCTGCGACTGCGCCGCGACCGACTACACCGGCGACGCCTGCGAGACCCTGATCGACGACTGCGCGGCGCCGGCCTCGCCGTGCCAGAACGGCGGCAGCTGCGTCGACGGGGTGCGCAGCTACACCTGCGACTGCGCCGGCACGGGCTTTGGCGGCGACTTCTGCCAGACCGCGCTCGACGACTGCGCTGCGGCCCCGTGCCAGAACGGCGGCGCCTGCCTCGACGGCGTCAACGGCTACACCTGTAACTGCAGCGCCACCGACTACACGGGCACCGACTGCGAGACGCACATCGACGACTGCGCCGCCCCCGCGACCCCGTGTCAGCACGGCGGCAGCTGCGTCGACGGGGTGCGCAGCTACACCTGCGACTGCGCGACGACAGGCTTTGGCGGCGACTTCTGCCAGACCGCGATCGACGACTGCGCGCCGAACCCGTGCCAGCACGGTGGCACCTGCGTCGACGACGCCAACGGCTACACCTGCGAGTGCCCCGCGGGCTACACCGGCGGTGACTGCGAGACCAACGTCGACGACTGCGTCGGCAACGCCTGTCAGAACGGCGGGACCTGCGTCGACGGCGTCAACGGCTACACCTGCGACTGCAGCGCGACGGGCTACGCCGGCGCCTTCTGCCAGACCTCGGCCGGTCACTGCGACCCCGACCCGTGCGCCAACGGCGGCGCCTGCGTGGACGAGGCCGACGGCTTCACCTGCGACTGCAGCGCGGTCGACTACGGCGGCGCGACCTGCGACGCCGCGATCGACGACTGCGTCGGCAACACCTGCCAGAACGGGTCCACGTGCGTCGACGGCGTGCGCAGCTACACCTGCGACTGCCAGGGCACGGGCTTCAGCGGCGCCCGCTGCCAGACCGCGGTCGACGACTGTTCGCCCAACCCGTGCGTCAACGGCGGCAGCTGCGTGGACGCGGTCAACGGCTACGCCTGCCAGTGCCCGGCGGGCTACAGCGGCGCCGACTGCGAGACCGACGACGACGACTGCGTCGCGAACGACTGCGACAACGGCGGCGTCTGCGTCGACGGCGTCGACGACTACGCCTGCGACTGCGGCGGGACCGGCTTCGGCGGCGCCTACTGCACCGATCCGACCGCCGACGTCAGCGTCACCTGGGCCTACGCCGGGACCTACCAGAGCGACGGCCCCGCGGGCGAGCCCGGGACGGACGCCGGCGCCTCGACCGCCGACGCGCTCAACGCCGGCGCCATCAGCGGCTACTACCTGCGCGGCTACGTCGTCTTCGACCTCTCGGGCGTCACCGACGAGATCTCCGGCGCGACCGTCGGGGCGAACTTCGACACCGTCTCCGACGACCTGACGATCGAGCTCCACGCGGTCGCGAGCGATCCGCTCGCCGTCGGCACCACCCACGCCGCCGGCGATCCCGAGGGGCTCGCCATCGCCGCCGATCTGCGCGACGGGCCGGTCTTCGGGTCCCTCGCCCTCGTCAGCCTGAGCGACGAGGGGCAGGACGTCGCGATCCGCCTCAACCTCGACGCCGTCGCGGCGCTGAACGCGGCGCGCGGCGGGCTCATCGCCTTCGGCGTCGTCGAGCGCGACGAGATCGACGGCGTGCGCGTGCGCCAGGCCGATCTGGACACCTTCCCGGTCCACCTCGACCTCGAGCTCGTCCCCGGCGGCGACCCGTGTACCCCCGCCCCGTGCGCCAACGGCGGCCTGTGCGCGCCCGACGGCGCCTTCGGCTTCACCTGCAACTGCACCGGCACGGGCTTCACCGGCGCCACCTGCGCCGACGACGTCGACGACTGCGTCGGCCACCAGTGCCAGCACGGCGGCGCCTGCGTCGACGGCGTCAACGACTACAGCTGCGACTGCTCGACCACCGGCTACACCGGCGCCTACTGCCAGACCGACGTCGACGACTGCGCCGGCGACCCGTGCCAGAACGGCGGCGCCTGCGTCGACCTCGACGGCGCCTACGCCTGCGACTGCGCCCCCGGCTTCGAGGGCGGCGACTGCGAGACGAACAGCGACGACTGCTCGCCGAACCCGTGCCTCAACGGCGGGGTCTGCGCCGACGGCGTCGACAGCTTCACCTGCGACTGCTCGCTCACCGGGTTCAGCGGCGCCCTGTGCGACACCGACGGGACCTTCACCGCCTGCGCCGCCGCGCCCTGCCAGAACGGCGGCGTGTGCGCCGAGGACGGGGCCGGCGGCTACACCTGCAGCTGCACGGGCACGGGCTACACCGGCACCACCTGCCAGACCGACGTCGACGACTGCGCGGGCAACGCCTGCCAGCACGGCGCGACCTGCAGCGACACCGGCGCCGGGACCTACGCCTGCGACTGCACCGGCACCGGCTACGAGGGCCCCTACTGCCAGACCAACAGCGACGACTGCGCGGCCAACCCATGCCAGAACGGCGGCAGCTGCGTCGACGGGCTCGACGCCTACACCTGCGCCTGCCCCGCCGGCTACACCGGGACCGACTGCGAGACGGACGTCGACGAGTGCGCGGGGGCGCCGTGCCAGCACGGCGGCGTCTGCAGCGACGGCGTCAACGGCTTCACCTGCGACTGCACCGGCACCGGCTACGCCGGCCCGCTGTGCGGCCAGAACCCCGACGACTGCGCCGCCGCGCCGTGCCAGCACGGCGGCGCCTGCGTCGACCAGGTCGGCGGCTACCACTGCGACTGCCCGACCGGCTACTCCGGGACCGACTGCGAGACCGACGTCGACGACTGCGCCGGCAACCTCTGCCAGCACGGCGCGACCTGCGTCGACGGCGTCGGCGGCTACACCTGCTCGTGCCCCGCGGGCTACGACGGCGCCCACTGCGAGATCAACGTCGACGACTGCGCCGCGGTGACCTGCGCCAACGGCGGGAGCTGCGTCGACGAGGTCGGCGGCTTCCACTGCGACTGCGCCCCCGGCTACGCGGGGACGCTGTGCGCCGACGACGTCGACGACTGCCTGGGCAACGCCTGCAAGAACGGAGGGGCGTGCGTCGACGGCGTCAACGGCTACACCTGCGACTGCGCGACGGCACCCGGCTGGACCGGCCCCTACTGCGGCCAGAACGTCGACGACTGCACCCCGAGCCCGTGTGAGAACGGCGGGACCTGCGTCGACACCGTCGGCGGCTACACCTGCAGCTGCGCCGCGGGCTACTCGGGCACCGACTGCGAGACGAACACCGACGACTGCGCCGGCAACCTCTGCAAGAACGGAGCGACGTGCGTCGACGGCGTCGACGGCTACACCTGCAGCTGCGCCGCCGGCTGGACCGGGCCGCTGTGCGGGATCAACGTCGACGACTGCGCCGCCGCCCCGTGCGAGAACGGCGGGAGCTGCGTCGACGGCGTCGACAGCTACACCTGCAGCTGCGCCGCGGGCTACTCGGGCACCGACTGCGAGACGAACACCGACGACTGCGTCGGCAACCTCTGCCAGCACGGCGCCACCTGCGTCGACGGCGTCAACGGCTACACCTGCGGCTGCGCCGACGGCTGGACCGGCGCCCACTGCGAGACCAACGTCGACGACTGCGCCGCGGCCCCATGCCAGAACGGCGGGACCTGCGTGGACGGCGTCAACGCCTACACCTGCAGCTGCCCGGCGGGCTACTCCGGGACCGACTGCGAGGCGGACGTCGACGACTGCGCCGGGAACCTCTGCAAGAACGGCGCGACCTGCGTCGACGGCGTCAACGCCTACAGCTGCGCGTGCGCGGCCGGCTGGACCGGGCCCTACTGCGGCCAGAACATCGACGACTGCGCGGGCGCCCCGTGCCAGAACGGCGGGACCTGCGTCGACGGCGTGAACACCTTCACCTGCAGCTGCGCCGCGGGCTACTCCGGCGCGGACTGCGCGACCGACGTCGACGACTGCGTGGGCCACCTCTGCCAGCACGGCGCGACCTGCGTCGACGCGGTCGCCGGCTACAGCTGCTCGTGCCAGGCGGGCTGGGCCGGGGACCTGTGCCAGACCAACGTCGACGACTGCGCCGCGAGCCCGTGTCAGAACGGCGGGACCTGCGCCGACGCCGTCGACGGCTACACCTGCAGCTGCCCGGCGGGCTACTCGGGCGCGGACTGCGAGACCAACGTCGACGACTGCGCCAGCCACGCCTGCCAGCACGGGAGCTGCGTCGACGGCGTCAACGGCTACACCTGCGACTGCACCGGCAGCGGCTATGACGGCCCGTACTGCGGTCACGACGTCGACGACTGCGCCGCCGCGCCGTGCCAGCACAGCGGCGTCTGCGTCGACGGCGTCAACAGCTACACCTGCGACTGCACCGCCACCGGCTACGGCGGCGTCAACTGCGAGACGAACGTCGACGACTGCGCGCCCAACCCGTGCCAGCACGGCGGCGCCTGCGTCGACGGGCTCAACAGCTACACCTGCGACTGCGACGGCACCGGCTACACCGGCGCGCTGTGTACCGAGGACGCCGCCGTCCCCGACCCGTGCGCCCCCGACCCGTGCCACAACGGCGGCGCCTGCTCGCCCGACGGCGCGGGCGGCTTCACCTGCAGCTGCACCGGCACCGGCTTCAGCGGCGCGACCTGCGACACCAACGTCGACGACTGCGCCTCGAACCTCTGCCAGCACGGCTCGACCTGCGTCGACGGCGTCAAGGGCTACACCTGCGACTGCACGGCGGCCGCCGGCTACGAGGGCCAGTACTGCCAGCACAACGTCGATGACTGCCTGCCCAACCCGTGCCAGAACGGCGCGGCCTGCATCGACCAGCTCGGCGGCTTCACCTGCGACTGCGGGACGACCGGCTTCACGGGCACGCTGTGTGAGGACAACATCGACGACTGCCCGGGTCACGCCTGCCAGCACGGCTCGGCCTGTGTGGACGGCGTCAACGGCTACACCTGCGACTGCGGCACCAGCGGCTACGACGGCCCCTACTGCGGCCACAACATCGACGACTGCGCCGCCCAGCCCTGCGAGAACGGCGGGCGCTGCATCGACGGCGTCGCCATCTACGCCTGCAACTGCGCCAACACCGGCTACACGGGCAGCCACTGCGAGACCGAGATCGACGAGTGCGATCCCGACCCCTGCTCGCACGGCGCCTGCACCGACCACATCGCCGGCTACACCTGCGACTGTGACACCGGCTGGGTCGGCACCCACTGCGACACCCCCGAGCCGTACTGCGGCACCAACCAGTGCGTCAACGGCAGCTGCGTCGAGCAGCCCGACGGCTTCCTGTGCGCCTGTCAGCCGGGCTGGGGCGGCTTCTACTGCGACGTCGACGTCGACGAGTGCCAGAAGAACACCGACGACTGCGGCGCCTCTGCCACCTGCACCAACACCGAGGGCGGCTTCGAGTGCGCCTGCGACGGGGGCTACGTCGGCGACGGCCGCACCTGCACCCAGGCGACCAGCTGCGGTGACGCGCCGTGCCTCAACGGCGGGGCCTGCGCCGTCGAGGAGTGCCTCGCCGGGACCCAGGGCCGGCCGGTGTGCGACTGCGCGCTGTTCCCGCACCCGGCGGACGCCTCCCGGGACATCGTCTGCGAGTACGCCAACGGCGAGTGCTACGCGCCCAACGGCGCCGGCGGCTGTGGCGTCGGGGCGACCCTGTGCGACGTGCCGTGCGTCGCGTTCAGCTGCGGCTGCGCGGGCACCGGCTACGAGGGCCCGTACTGCGACGTCGACGTCGACGAGTGCGCGCTCGGCACCGACACCTGCGACGTCAACGCGACCTGCACCAACGTCGACGGCAGCTACGAGTGCGCCTGCGATCCGGGCTACAACGGGTCGGGCGAGCGCTGCGACGCGGCCGACTCCTGCTCGGAGGGCCCGTGCCTCAACGGCGGCGCCTGTGACGACGCCAGCGGGACCGTCGCCTGCGACTGCGGCGGCACCGGCTACACCGGCGCCTTCTGCCAGACCGACGTCGACGAGTGCGCCCTGGGCCTGGTGACCTGCGCCCCCAACGAGGCGTGCACCAACGAGGACGGCGGCGCCAGCTGCGCCTGCGCCCCGGGCTTCGTCCCCGACGCCGTCGGCGCCTGCGTCAACACCGACGAGTGCCGCGCGCGGCCGTGCCAGAACGGCGGCGTCTGCAGCGACCTCGACGGCGACTTCTTCTGCGACTGCAGCGGCACCGGGTTCAGCGACAAGCTCTGCGACGACCCGATCTGCGGCGACGGGCGGGTCCTCGGCGACGAGACCTGCGACGACGGCAACACCACCCCCGGCGACGGCTGCGGCGCCGACTGCGACCGCGAGCAGGGCTGGCTGTGCCCGCTCGACTCGGGCGCCTGCGTCGCCGACTGCGAGGACCCAGGCGCCCCGCCGGTCTCGTCCTTCGTCCTGTCCTCCGGCTGGGACGGCGCCATCCAGGCGAGGTCCGCGAGCGACGCCGCGTGGCGCACCTCGGAGACCCTCGACGGCGCCCGCACCGCGGCCCTCGTGACCGATCAGTGCTACCGGAGCTGGAACCGCCGGCCCTTCCCCGACGCCAACTGGATCGCCGCCGCGGACTCCGACTGCCCCGAGCCGAACCTGACCTACGCCGAGGTCTGCGACGCGGCCGACAACGACCTCGATGGCTTCACCGACGAGGACGACCGCGACGTCACGACCACCTGCGGCACCCCGCTGCAGGAGCGCTACTGCCCCGACGGCGGCGACAACAACTTCTACCTCAGCGGCAACACGAGCTACACCTGCACCGACACCGGCCTCTTCCCGACGCGCTACTCCCAGTGCAACGCGGCGGCCATCAGCGATCCCCGCACGACGCTCGACCTCGACGTCAGCCTCAACCTGACCCACCCGACGACCAGCCAGCTCTCGGTCGAGCTCTACTCGCCGCGCAGCGCCAGCTGGTTCCGCATCATCTCGGGCAAGGGCGGCGGCGCAAACTTCATCAACACCCGCCTCGACGACGAGGCCACGACCGCCATCGGCGGCGGCGCCAACCCGTTCACCGGGAGCTACGCCCCCGACGACGGCACGTCGCTGTCGGGCTGCGTCGACAACCGGGTCCTCGACGGCACGTGGCGCGTGCGGGCCATCGACAACAGCGGCTACAACGGCGGCAACTCCGGCACCATCAACAACTTCACGCTCCACTTCTCGCTCGCCGAGCCCGACAGCGACGGCGACCACTACGCCGACGTGTGCGACTGCGCGCCGGGCGACCCGGCCATCAACCCGGGCGCCGACGAGGTCTGCGACGGCGTCGACAACGACTGCGACGGCCTCGTGGACGGCGACGACTTCGACGTCATCGCCTCCTCCTGCGCGCCCCCGGCCGCGCCGACCCAGTCCGACAACGCGGTCTTCTACCACCGTGACTTCACGGTCTCGTCGGCGCAGCTCGCGACCTTCTGGGCGACGTTCTCGGCCCAGACCGAGACCCAGATCATCGAGGTCTACCTCAACGGCGTGGCGCTCGGCGTGCGCGGCCCGGCCTACCAGCCGAACACCCCGGTCGACTTCGACGTCGTGACGGGCTTCGTCGCCGGGGTCAACACCATCAGCTTCGCGGTCCGCAAGACCGGGCTCGTGCTCGACACGGCGGCCCTCATCGTCGCCGGCCACGCCCACGCCGACGCCGACCAGGACGGCGTCGCGGACGACGCCGACCAGTGCCCGAGCACGCTGGTCGGCCAGACCACCGCCGACAACGGCTGCATGACGAGCTGCGGGCTGTGCTTTGACGACCTCGCCGCGGCCGGCACCGACAGCGGCTGCTCGGACAAGGACCCGGTCTGCCACACCGACGTCACGGTCGCGCCGGTGCCCTCGGTCCCGAGCCTCTCGACGGCGGTCGACGAGGTGGGTGACCGCGTCAGCCGCGGCGAGGCCGACCCGGCGTGGAAGACCGGCGCGTCCCTCGGCGCGGCGGCGGCGGCGGCCGACGTCAGCGGCCCCTGCTCCGCCAGCGACGACAAGCAGTCGTGGACGGCGGCCGACTGGATCGCCCCGAGCGGCGTCGGCTGCGGCGCCTGGGGCTCGACCGGGATCGTCTACTTCGAGCGCCTCGTCGACGTCCCGGCCGCGGACGTGGCGACCTTCCGCATCGACGCCGTGGGCTACGTCGACGGCGACATCACCACCGTCTACGTCAACGGCACGAGCAACGGCGCCGACAGCCCGACCGGCGGGCAGCCGGTGGACTCCGTCGGCTTCACCCTGGCGAGCGGCTTCGTGGCCGGCACCAACCGCATCAGCGTCGCGGTGCGGCAGCCGTCCGCGGGGGCCTCGGGGGGCATCATGCTGCGCCTCGTCGGCCACGCCGATCGCGACGGCGACGGCGTCTGGAACCGCTACGACCGCTGCCCCGACACCCAGGCCGGGGCCAGCGTCGACGCGGTCGGCTGCGCGGCCTCGTGCTTTGGCGGCTGCACCGTCGACCCGTGCCTCAACGGCGGCGTCTGCAGCGAGCAGGCGAGCGGCTACAGCTGCAACTGCAACGGCACCGGCTTTGGCGGCAAGAACTGCGACGGCGACCTCGACGAGTGCTCGAGCGGTGTCGCCAACTGCGACGCCAACGCCACCTGCAGCAACCTCCCGGGCGGCTTCAGCTGCGCCTGCAACGCCGGCTACAGCGGCGACGGCGTGACGTGTACCAACATCGACGAGTGCCTCGCCGGGACCGACGACTGCGCCGCCGACGCGACCTGCTTCGACACCGACGGCGGCTTCGTGTGCGCCTGCAACAGCGGCTTCAGCGGCGACGGCGTGACCTGCAGCGACGACGACGAGTGCGAACTCGGCACCGACGACTGCAACGCCAACGCGACCTGCGCCAACACCCCGGGCGCCTTCACCTGCACCTGCAACGCGGGCTACAGCGGCGACGGCATCACCTGCACGGACGACGACGAGTGCGTGGGCCAGGGCGGCGGCAACAACTGCTCGGCCAACGCGACCTGTAGCAACGCCCCCGGGACCTTCAGCTGCGCCTGCGTCGCGGGCTACTCCGGCGACGGCGTCACCTGCGCGGACGTCGACGAGTGCGCCCTCGGCACCGACAACTGCGCGGCCGACGCCCTGTGCGCGAACACGACCGGCGCCTTCACCTGCACGTGCAACGCGGGCTACAGCGGCGACGGCGTGACGTGTACGGACGACGACGAGTGCGCGCTCGGGACCGCCGACTGCGACCGCAACGCCGCCTGCAGCAACGTCGCGGGCTCCTTCGACTGCACCTGCAACGCCGGCTTCGAGGGCGACGGCGTGAGCTGCACGGCGTCCGGCTGCGACGCGCTGCCGTGCCAGTCGAGCGGCGTCTGCTCGGTCGACGACACGCCGGACGGCTACACCTGCGACTGCTCGGGCACCGGCTTCGGCGGCACCGACTGCGCGGCCGACGACGACGAGTGCGCGCCCGACCCGTGCAGCGGCGGCGCGACCTGCCACGACCAGCGCAGCGACGCCACGGCCGCCTGCGCGCTGCTCCCGCCGGGGGCGACCCACTGGTGGACCGGCGACCTCGACGCCACCGACGAGCTCGGGGGCCTGACGGCGACGCTGCTCGGCAACGCGACGGTCGATCGCGGCTACGTCGACGGCGCCTTCACGCTCCACGGCGGGGCCGACGGCGTCAGCGTCGCCGCGGCGCCGATCGCGCTGAACCCCGGCGCGGGCTCGTTCACGGTCGAGCTGTGGGTCAAGGGCACGACGACCGGCGACGTCGTCGAGAGCCTGGTCGCCCGCGACGACTACGACGCCAACCCGGGCCTGCGCGAGCGCTGGGCCATCACGGTCCTCAGCGGCGGCGACAGCGACAGCCTCGAGTACGCGCTGCAGGACGGCGAGGGGACCTCGGTCATCGCGGTCGGCGCGGCGCTGGTGCGCGACGGCGCGTGGCACCACGTGGCGATGGTGGTCGACCGCTACGATGACGCGCTCTACGCCTACGTCGACGGGGCGCCGGACGCCACGGCGGCCCTGACCGGGCTCGGCGCGGTGGCGCCGGCGGCGCCGCTCCTCTTCGGCGACGGCTTCATGGGGCAGCTCGACGAGATCACGGTCTACGCCGAGGCGGTCCACCTGGTCGACGTGGCGAACGTGGTCGGCGCCTACGCCAGCGGCAAGTGCCTGACCAACACCTTCTGGTGTGAGGTCGGGACCTGCCCGAGCCGCGCCGGGTCGCTGACGACGGCCAGCGGGATGCCGATCGCCATCGAGGCGGTGCGCTTTGGGGCCGCGCAGGACCAGGTCGTCCTGCGCAACACCTCGGGCGCCAACCTGACCACGACCAACTGGACGGTGTGCAACGGCGCCTCGTGCTCGGTGCTGGCGAGCACCACGATGGTGCCCGGCGACAGCGTGACCTACACCATCGGCGCCAGCGTCGGGCGCGTCGACGAGCTGGCGGTCTACACCTCGACCACCACGACGGCCGCGAACATGGTGGGCTTCGTGGCCTGGGGCGGCGCGCCGAGCGGCGACACGCGGCAGGCGGACGCGGTGTCGCGCGGCCTGTGGATCAGCGCGAGCTTCGTCCCGGTGCAGAACGGGCACGACACCGTCTGGGCCACGGGCAGCGCGCCGGTGACGAGCTCGGGCGGCTACCAGAGCGTCGAGCCCGGCTGCGACATCGCGTTCTCGCCCACGGTCTACGGGATCCAGGACGCGAGCGGCTACTACCGCTGGGCGGACGGCAGCTACGCGACCTCCTGCTACGGCTACCGCTACCCCACGGCGCCCTACTCCTACACCGCCGGGCTGAGCGGGAGCGCCGTCTACCGCATCGACTCCAACGGCGACGGCGCGGCGGACTTCGACGTGTACTGCGACCAGCTCCACGACGGCGGGGGGTGGTCTCTCATCCGCTCGACCGCGACCTCCGGCGCGGCGGGCACCCCGGGGACGGTGACGCCGGGGACGCAGAGCTACCTGCCCCTCGCGACGATGCAGACCCTCGCCAACGCCAGCAGCGTCGTGCACATCCGCACGGCCGGCAACGCCTCCGACTCGGTCACCTCGGCCGCCAACAACTTCGCGATCACCAACCTGCGGGCGGGGGCGCTGCTCAACAGCGGGGCGCCGACCAACGGCAGCGGCTGGAGCGGCGCGCGCGCGGGCTATATGTCCTACTCGTGCGGCATCAGCGGCAGCTGGCCGAACCTCTACTGGGCCTGCGGCAACGGCGGCGGCCTGCACCTCGGCCCCAACCTCGGCGGCAACGCCTACAGCGACTGGTCGGGCAGCGGGAGCGTCTCGCCCCTCGAGGTCTACGTGCGCTGATGCACGCGATGTTGATCATGATTGATCAACATCGCCCGCGGGCCCCGGGCGCGCCTCACACCCTCGCGCAGAGGTCGATGAAGCCGCGCATCCAGACGAGGTTGACCTGGCAGGCCAGGGCCATGTCGGTGTCGGTCGTGGTCTCGACGACGGCGGTGTAGGCCGTCCCTCGGCGCATGAAGTAGTCGGTGACGCTGCCGTCGTGGAAGTAGACCAGGCCGTGCTCATCGGAGTGGGTGTGGTCGTCGACCTCGTGGGAGCGCGCGATCGGCACGATGCGCTCGCTTCGGTTGATGAGGTCGATGTACGGGCCGGGGTCCCCGAAGGCGTAGGCGTAGGCGAGGTGCCCGTCGAAGTAGGGGTCCTGGTGGAGGTCGAGCGCGCCCACCGGGGTCGCCGGCAGGCGCTCCATCTCAGCGATGAGGGCCCGGGTCTCGGCGGGGCCGACGGTGCGCAGCAGGGTCCGGGTGTAGGGCACGATCTCGCGCAGCTCGCCGATGACACGGCCGTCGGGGAGCTCGTAGTCGATGAACCAGTTGTTCGGCTTCTCGCCGTTGCGGTTGTAGCGGCTGAACGCGTCGAAGCCCGACGGGTTGAGGCACGGGTAGACGGCCAGGGCGACGTCGTTGGCGCGCGCGTAGTCGATGACCTCGGGCAGGTGCTCCATGAGCGAGATGGGCCCCGACTGCTCGTCGCCGTGGAAGCCCGCGGTGATGACGCACAGCGCCCCTCCTGCGGTCCGCAGGCGCAGCAGGGGGTAGCGCCCCTTCGGGTCCTCGACCTCGCCGTAGGTGTCGAGGATGCCGAGGGACGCGTGACGGCGGAGGCCGGCTTCGAGCTCGTTCCATCGCATGGGCCGAGCGTACTCCAACCCCGATTCGGGGGGGAGTGGGGGGCGCTTGCGGCCTCACGATCGGTCTGGCCCCGCGAAGATGTGGGATCGGTGAGGGTTGTGGAGCGCCCCCAGCGCCGCTAGCGTCCGGGGCTGGAGGGCGGCCCGCAGCCCCGTCCGGTATTCACCCCGCCTCGCCCACCGGAGCGCCGCCATGAAGCGACCCGCCGTCGTCCTCGCTCTCCTCGTCCTGGTCGGTGGCGGGATCGCCGCCGCCGCCCTGCTGCTCGGCGGGAAGCCGCCGAGGGCGGTGATCATGGCCCTCGCGCCGGCCTCCGAGACCGAGGCGGTGGCCCTGGTGCAGCTCGACGCCGACGAGACGCAGCGGTTCGCGGTCGCGCTGATCGACGCCGCCAAGGGCGCCGTGTGGGAGGTCGAGACGACGCCGAACGACTTCGCCCCGAGCCTGGGGCGCGCCGAGATCGCGTTCGACAGCGAGCGCGTCTACGTCGTCACCGGGACCAGCCTCGGGCGCGAGGTCCTCGCGTTCGCGCGCGCCGGGACCCCGGGCATCGCGTGGCGCCGGCCGCTCGTCGCGGCGTGCGTCGACCCCGCCGACCGCTCCAGCTTCACGAGCTCCGCCACCACGCTGGCCCCGCGGGTCCTCGGGGACGCGCTCCTCGTCTTCAGCGGCTGCGAGACGGACCTGCAGATCGACGCCCTCGACCGCGCGACCGGAGCGCTCCGGTGGTCGCGCGCCAGCGTCGTCGGCCGGGATGGGACCACCCCGCAGGCGCTCAGCGGCGCGACGGTGGTCCTGGCGGCCGGCGACCGTGTCGTCACGCGGGATCGGCGCCGCAGCGACGTCTTCGACCTCGCGACCGGGGCGCCCGTGTGGACGGACTTCGAGGTGCGCGCGGACTGCGGGATCGAGGGCGCCGGCCCCGGCAGCGCGCTCCTCGCCGTGCGCGGCCAAGCGCTGGTGCGCCTCCCGCTCGCGAGCGCGGGCGGGGTTACGGTGGTCCGCGAGCTGCCGGGCGACCTCGTCGCCCGCCAGTGCGGCCGCTACGGGGCGCATCTCATCATCGTCGCGGACGGCGACGACGCGGTTTTCGCCTACGCCGTCGACCCCCGCGAGGCCAGCGGCGCGGTGGCCTGGCGCACCCGGCTGCCCGGGGACGTCGCCGGCGACGTGGCGAGCGAAGGGGCGCAGCTCGTCGGGGCGCTCCCCCGGTTTCCGCTGGTGCTCCTGCGGCCGGGCCCGACCTTCGCGACCCTCGATCTCGAGACCGGCGCCGTGGTCGCGACCCTGGCGCCCGCGCGGTGGCGGGGGCAGGTGATCGGGAGCTCCGCGGTCACCCTGGCGGCGGACATGACGACCCACACGATCACCGCGGTCGACGGGGCGAGCGGCGCGCCGATCGGCGCCGTCGACGTCGCCTACAGCGACTACGTCTGGGGTCACCGCCTCGTCGGCGACACCCTGTGGGTCACGGGATCGACCTGGACGGCGCCCGACGCGCTGCCCTGGGCGACGATCGACGTGCGCACGATGAAGCCCGTCGCCACCCACGGGGGGCTCGAGGTCGTCAGCGTGCCGGCGACCGGCCACGCGCCGGCGCCCTGACGCTGACTTGATCCCACGCCCATCGGACATCTGCGGCCCGGGCGTTGATGGCGTCGCGCAACGTGTCGATAATGGGCGCTCATCCAGCGTGCGAGAGGTCTCATGCAGCAGCGAGTGCAGGCGCGCCCAGTCGCGTCGAACGAGCCCCCGGAGGCGGCAGCTCCCGCGCGCGCCGTGGACGTCAAGGCGGGCCTCGTCGGCAAGCCCTTCGCCCAGCAGGAGGCCGCGCTGGCGCTCAACTCGACGGTCGATCCCAGCAAGATCACCAAGAACATCAACCCGTCCGCGAAGGAGGTCGCCCACGGGGGCTCGGGCTACGGCTACTGCGTGCCCTTCGTGAAGGTCCACCCCTTCGAGACCGAGAAGGTCGGGGGGAAGGTGCAGCCGAACGCCCACGTCGACGTCTCGTTTCAGGTCGGCCTCAAGGTCCCGGAGGGCAAGGTCGACGTGGCGTCCGCGCAGAGCACCGGCCTCAACCCGAAGAACTATGCCCAGGCGGTGAGCGACCTGACCCCGGACGGAGCGGGCTACGCGCCGCGGACGCGCTTCTACTCCCAGGCGCTGACCCGCCGTCACGAGTACTTCCACGTGTCGGACTACGTCAGCGCTGGCGAGGGGATCGTGCAGAGGGCGATCGACGCGCTCGGCAAGAAGGACATCGCGCCCGAGGCGATGTACGGCGAGCTGAAGGCGCTCCAGGAGCAGATCCGCGGCGACCTCATCGAGTACTACGCCGGCGCCGGCCGCCGCACCGCGAGCGAGTGCCGCGAGGACGCCGACGTCTCGGCCTACACCGCCCGCCCCGGGGAGGCACGCGCCTTCGGCGACGGCCGCCCCGAGTACCAGGCCCTCGCCGACGGCATCACCGCCCGCTTCGCCGGAGGCCGCTAGCCGCTCCCGCTCCCGCTCCCGCTCCCGCGCCCGCTCCCGCTCCCGCCCGCGCTCCCGCTCCCGCCCGCGCTCGCGCTCGCTCTCGCGCAGGTTGCCACGCCGGTCGAAGCTGGCGGATGATCCGGCGCAACCACGACGCGGACCGAGCTGGCCCATGACATCGACCGATGAAAGACACGCGGAGCCCTGGCAGCCTCGGACCTGGATCGCGGTGGTCCTGTCGCTGATCGCGCCCAGCGCCGGGATCGTCTACGCGGGTCGCTTCTGGCTCGCCGCTCTCGCGCTGTCGCTCTGGATCGCGCTCGCCTTCGCCGTGGCCCTGCTGGTCGGCAACGGCGCCGTGTCTTCCTGGCTGGGTTTCGGCCTGCTCGTCCCGGCCTTCGTGCTCATCGCCGTGGGGTCCGCGCTCGCGGCGCGGCGCGCCACGCCCGCGCGACGCCGGGCGTCGCAGCAGCCCGCCGCCGTCGCCACCTACATCATCGCGGTGGTCGCCACCCTGTTCGGCGTCCAGAGCCTGATTCGGTCACAGCTCGTCGAGTCGTTCACCGCGGCCAGCACTTCGATGCTGCCATCCCTTGTCCGCGGCCAGAGCTTCACGGTCTCCAAGCTGCGCCCGCCCATCCGCGGCGACATCGTGGTCTACAGCGTCCACGTGGAGCGCTTCCCCGGGGGCCCGGCGCGGCAGAGCTACCTCAAGCGTGTGGTGGCGCTGGGTGGCGACCACTTTCGGATCGACGACGCCGGCACGGTCTGGATCAACGGCGAGTCTCTCGACGGGGCGCCATGCGGCGCGGTCCCGAACATCCAGCCGACCATGGAGCGGCCCGTCCCCGGCCACTGCGTCGAGGAGCGCTTCGGCGCGCGCAGTTGGCGCGTCTGGCGGGCCGATGACCGCGACCGGTGGCGGGGCCTCGACATCCCCTATCTCGACATCACGGTCCCCAGCGGCCACTTCTTCGTGCTCGGCGACAACCGCGAGGCGAGTGAGGACTCCCGCTTCCGGGGCCCGGTCCCCGACGCCGACCTCCTCGGCGTGGTCATCGACACCTGGTAGCCGACGCCGGTCGACGGCGCTTTGCCCGCGCGCTCGCCCCCCGCTCACTCCCCCGGCAGCGGGGGGGTGGACAGCTCGGCGTAGGGGTCGACGATCTCGCCGCGCCCCGTGTCGCGCCAGGCGCGCAAAAAATGCAGCGCCTGCAGGCTGGCCTCGGCGCTGAACATGGTGTCGTTGTGGGTCGCGGCGGTGACGCCGGCGCCCGCGCTCACGCGGTCGTACTGGAAGAAGCCCGCGGTGGCGGCGCCGTCCGCGAGGTTGCCGGCCACCGGGGCGGGGGCCGACGTCGCGATGAGGGCGACCGGGTCGAGCACCGGCGGCACGTGCGGGATGTTGAGCGCGCGGGCCAGCGCCTTGCCGGCCGCGGGGGGCACCGTCTCGTCGGCGATCGCCACCTGGCACAGGAGGCTCGGGACCGCCGGGGCGCCGTCGAGGCGGTCGCCCAGGACGTGCGGCCCGAAGGTGGCGGGATCGGCCGCGTCGACGACGGTCTGGGCCGCCGTGAGCAGGCGGTTGAGCAGCGCCTCCGAGCCGACGAGGTCGGCGAGCAGCGGCTTGAAGGGCTCGACGGTCGCGTTGTCCGTCACGAAGGTCATCAGCCGGCCCCCGGCGACGGTCAGGACGCCCGCGTCGACGTCGTCGGCCAGCGCGAGGAGCGGTGCGCCCATCATCCCGCCCAGGCTCACCCCGTAGTAGCCGAGGTGCTCGGCGTCGACGTCGGCCGCGCCGTCGCCGTCGAGGTCGGGGTCGGCGCGCAGGAGCGCGATCAGCTGCAGGCGGTCCACCAGCGTCTGGTTGAAGTTGCCGCGCAGGGTGAGCGCGTCGATGGTCATCTCCTGCAGATCGAAGCCCATGAAGGCCAGCGCGTGGTTCCCACCCGAGACGGCCGCGGCGGTGGGGTGGCGCCCGTGGTCGAGGGCGTCCATCGCGACGACCGCGAAGCCCTCGGGGACCAGCTCCCGGGCGATGTGGGCGGAGGCGCCCTCGAGGGAGTCGTCGATGCCGTGGGCGGCGAAGACGGTGGGGAAGGGGCCCGGGCCCGCGGGGAGCCACGCCGTGACCTCGAGGCGCCAGGTCGCGTTCGGCGTGGCGTCGGTGATGATGCGGCCATCGCGGTAGTCGTACGCCTCGAAGGCGCCGTCGCAGCGGCGCAGGTCGCCGTCGATGACGCAGGTGGGGGGCTCGCTCCAGCCGTAGCTGCGCGCCTGGACGTCGGCGGCGACGGCGCGGATCACGGCGACGTCGTCCTGGGTCGTGAACACGGTCGCGGCGCTGACCTCCGCCGGCTCGAGGCCGGTCGCGGCGAGCAGCGCGGCGTAGCGCGGCACCAGCGCGCGCAGGCGGGGCGCGCTGACGGCCCCGGTGAGCAGGCCGCGCAGGGTCTCCGACGGCGCCAGGCAGCCGCCGTCCGCGGCCGGCTGCGCGGTGGTGATGATCGCGGCGTGCGCCGTGGCGCGCGCGAGCGGGCGGAGCGGCCACAGGATGATGTCCTTGCCCCCGTCGTTGGTCCGGGCCTCGAAGGGCACCCGGGTGGGCGGGTCGGTGCTCAGGTCGAGCAGCAGGATGGCGTCGCTCACGAGGGACTCGGCCGCCGTCGCGGGGAGGCTCCCGACGGGGCCGTCGAAGCGAAGCACCAGGCCGGCGTTGGTCCCGAAGCCGCTCAGCCCGTCGAGCCCGTCGAAGGTCTCGCGCAGCAGGGGGGCGACGTCCGCGATCCAGGGGGCGACCGCGGGCGTGAAGTCGAGGCGCAGGCCGGTGGGGCTGGCGTCGTCGACGCGGGTGTAGAAGTCGTCCGGGAACAGCTCCAGCTCGGCGCCGGCGACGGGGTCGTAGCGCTGGGTGGTCGGGCCGCCGCAGAACGCGGGCGCTGGGGCGACGTCGTCGTCGGTGGCGTCGGTGGCGTCGACGCCCGCGTCGGGGGCCGCGCCGGCGGCGTCGTCGCACGCCGGCAGGGCGCCGCAGAGCAGGGCGGCGAGGGCGAGGGGGGCGGCTGATCGAGCGAGGGACATCGGGCCTCCGGGCGCGTTGGCCCGGGGAGGCTAGCGCAGCCGCGGCGTCGTTCCGAGGCGAAACCGCGGGTGGCGGCTCGCGCCCCCGTCGCCGCCATCGACGAGGTCACGGCGATATTGTTGATCAATGTTGATCAATGCTGAGAGGGTGCCCGGTACGGCGCTTCCCGCCGACCGGCGCGTCGCGCCGGGGGGCGATCACGCGTCGGGCTCGGGCGCGTCGGGTCTCGGGGCGGCCTCCAGCCAGCGCACGGCGACCCGCGCCTTGCCCGCGGCCTTGGCGTCGTACATCGCCCCGTCGGCCAGCCGCACGAGCTGCTCGGCCTCGACCTCCGAGGCCGCGGCGGAGGCGACGCCCACGCTCGCCCCGAGGTGCGCCAGGGGGTAGGGGGCGCCGAGCTCGCGCACCACCTCGACCACCCGGGCGCCGAACGCTTCGGCGTGGGCGCGGTCGGCGCCGACGAGCAGCACGGCGAACTCGTCGCCGCCGATGCGCGCCGCGACGTCCTCGCGCCGGCTCGTGGCGGCGAGCGCCCGCCCGAAGTCGGCGAGCACGGTGTTGCCGACGGCGTGGCCGTAGGCGTCGTTGAGCGCCTTGAAGTTGTCCAGATCGATGTAGGCGACGACGAGGGCCCCGCCCGCCCGGCGCGCCCGGGCGGCCTCGCGCTCGAGCCCGTCCTGGAAGCCGCGCCAGTTGGCGAGCTCGGTCAGCGGGTCGCGGCGGGCGAGGAGCCGCTCGTCGGCGAGGACCTGGGCGAGGCGGGCGTTGACGCGCGCGAGCGCGCGCTCGCGCTTGCGGAGGCGGGCGAGCAGCGCGCCGGTCACGGTGAAGATGACCGCGCGGGTGGCCGCGTTCCAGACCACGGCGAGGTGAAGCGCCGCGGGTCGGCTGGGCGCCTCGGCGAGGTACCACGCGGCCGCCGCCCCGAGGGCGACGACGACCGCCGCGCCGGTGCCGAGCCACCACGCCGCGATCGCGACGGGGACGAGGTAGAACAGCGCGAACCCGAGGTCGGGGCCGGTGACGGCGTCGAGCCACATGACCCCGAGGACGGTCAGCAGCGCTGCGACCAGGATGACCGCGCCACGCCAGGGCTCGCGCATCGCACTCCTCGCTGCGGCGGGTGGGGGCCGCCGCGCGCCCAGCGTACCAGCCCGCTCGGCCCACCGCCATCGCGGATCGACGATGGGGGCGGGGTCGGGTCGACCGGCCCCGGACCGACGTGCGAGGCGCGGCTCCTCACCGCCGCGCCTCGATCGGCGAGGACCGCGGCCTCTCCTGCCTCGTCAGTGGGGGTCGGCGCAGCAGCGGAAGCCCTTGGCGCTGATGCCCTGATAGATGCTCGTGCAGCGGTGCAGCGCCTCCGAGTCGATGCAGTTGTACGCGCCGCCGCGATACCACGAGGCGGTCGTGCCGACGTCGACCAGCTCCCACACGTTGCCGCTCAGGTCGTAGGCGCCGTAGGCGTTGACGCAGTCGGGAAACGACCCCGTCGGGCGGACCCCGGGCAGCGCGCCGCAGCCCCCGGCGCCGCCGCTCGGGCTGTGGTCGAAGCAGTGCGGATAGGGGCACGGGTCGACGGACGCGCACGTCCCGACGTCGCACCGGCAGAAGGTGTCGATGCTGTTGCACGCGTCGGCCACGTAGGCGTCGCCGTAGGGGTAGACGTGGCCCTCGGGCCCGGCGCAGGCGGCGCCGATCTCGCCCGCCGTACACAGCCGCTTGCCCGCCGCTTGGCACGCCGCGAGGGCCGCCGCCCGCTCGACGGGATACCACGGCAGGACCCCCTCCCGGCTGGTCGCCTGCGCGCCGTCCGCGCCCGACCACGACGCCGTCGCGTCCGGCCGCGACGCCTCGAACTGGTCCACGCAGACCCCCGCGGCGACCACCATGCCGGCCGGACACGCGCACGGGTTCTGCCTGCCCCCGACGCACAGCCCCGAGGCGCAGCGGTCAGGAGCGGTGCACGGGTCGCCGTCCTCGCACGGGGTCCCGTCCGCCGCGCCCGCGCAGCCGTCGCCCGCGGTGTCCGCGACCGCGGTGTCCGCGGCGTCGCCTTCGGTGTCCGCGACCGCGGTGTCCGCGGCGTCGCCTTCGGTGTCGGCGGCCGCGGTGTCATCGGGCCCGGCGTCGGCGGTCCCGCTGTCGACGACCGCGGTGTCGGCGACCGCGGTGTCATCGGGCCCGGCGTCGACGACGGCGGTGTCCGGCGCGTCGGCGTCCTCCACCTCGCCGTCGAGGTCGTCGACGTCGAGGCAGTGCGGCCCCTCCGTGTCGGGCTTGGTGATGAGGCCCTCGTCAGCGCCGTCCCAGACCGCCGCGTCGATCGCCGGCGCGTCGGACCCGCAGGCGCCGCCGAACCACAGCGCACCGATGATCACCAGTGAGCGCCTCACAGCGCGTGCCCCGCGGGCACGTAGACCCGCACCAGCGGATAGCCGAGCAGCCGCAGCGCCAGGTAGCACGTCGCCGCGTCGCCGAGGGTCGCCCCGGCGCACACCACCTCGTCGAAGTAGCTCGCCCCGGCGGCGTCGAACGCCCCCCAGACCTCGCCCGCCGCCCGGAGCTGCCCGTCCACCGTGAACACCGCGCCGGTCGGCACGATCGCGAAGTCGTCCACCGGCAGCCCCGCCGGCTGCCCGTCTCCGAAGAACACCCACACCCGCGGGAAGCTCGCGTGAATGGGCGCGTCCTCCGCGCCCGTGACGCGCCGCCCGGCCTCCTCCGTGACGAAGAAGGTCGTCGGGTGAATCGCGACGTCCAGCGGGTGCTCCGCCTGGCCCACGATCGTCTCCTCGTCGGTCAGCCCCCAGCGCGCGTCCCAGCCTCCCATCCCCTCGGCGCACAGCGACACCCGCTCGTGCCCCAGGTACTCCATCAGCCAGAACGCCGCCGCGACGCGCCCGCTCAGGCCCTCGCCGCAGACGACGACCTCCTGGGTGTTGCCGACGCCCACGCTCCCGAGCGCCGACGCCCACTGCGCCGCCGAGCTCGCCGCGGCGTCGCTCATCGGCAGGTTGACCGACCACGGCACGTGCCCGTCGGCGTACTCCGCCGCCTCGCGCACGTCGAGCACCACCGCCGGCGCGTCCAGCATCAGCGCCTGGATGCGGTCCCCCGCCCACCAGTGGATCCAGTCGCTGTCACGCAGCATCTCCGGGTGCTGCCAGGTGTGTACCGTCAGGTCGCGCGGGTCCTGGATCCAGTCCAGGTACGCCCCCGCGTAGACCCGCACGTCGGCCTGCCCCAGCACGTACTTCAAGGTGAAGTAGCTGCACGCCGACAGGGGGTTGCCGCCGCAGTAGGTGATGACGCCGTCGCCCGGCCCGACCCCCGACACGTCGAGGAGCGCCCGCAGCTGCGCGGGCGACCGCCACGTCCCGTCGTCGCGGAAGAAGTACGCCATCGGCACCATCTTCGCCGCCGGGATGTGCCCCGCCACGCTGTACGGCAGGGTCGCCCCGAAGTGCCAGTCCGGCGACAACGCCGTCACCACCGCCGCGTTCGGGTCCGCCTGCGCCAGCAGCACGTCGTCGGTGGTCGCCACCAGCTCCGGCCGCACCCCGCTCAGCGCCACGTCCCCGGGGGGCATCACCGGCACCTCGACGCTGGTCTCGCGCCCATCGGCCAGCCACTTGCCGAGGCCGCCGTCGAGCACGCTCACGCGGTCGAACCCGTGGTACTCGCACGCGAACAGAAACCGCGCCGCGTGAAAGTGCGCCCCGGCGTCGTACACGACGACCTGCGACGCCTTACGCACCCCCATGGCCCGCAGCGCGGCCTCCACCTGGGCGGTCGGCCCCTCCTGGAAAGGCAGCCGCGGGTGGTCGTAGGCGAGGAAGAGGTCGACCCCGCCCCCGTACGACACCGTCCGCCCCCGCGACGTCGCGTCGGCCTCCGAGAACGACGCGCTCACCGCCCCCGGCACGTGGGCCGCGAGGTACTGCGCCGTCGGTCGCGCGTCCACCACGACGAGGTCCTCGTCAGCGAGGTGCTCGGCCAGCCACGCGGTCGTCACCAGCCGGTTCGCCGGCGTCTGAGACACCGTCGCCGCCTCGTCGCAGCTCATCACCGCCAACGCACACACCAGACCAAGCCACCCAGCGCCCAACAGGCTGCGGAGAGGTCGCATCACCAGTCCTCCTTGTCCCAAGGCCATCCCGCAAAACTGCAACTGAGTTGCAGCATAGCCCGTGCCAACCCCTCCTCACACCGGGGGAGCCCGCGTGGGATTGGCCGAGCGCGGATTGGCGGGGCGCCGGGCGGGCCCTCCGGTGTTCGACTTGGCCCATCGCGTGGGCCATATCTCCCAGCGCGCGGAGGTCGCGCTCGCCCGCTCCCCCCGCGCTCGGCCGCCGCTCGAGGACGCTACTGCGGCTCGCGCGCCACCGGACGCAGGGCGTCGACCGACCACAGCTCGGGGTAGCGGTCGAAGACGCCCATGCACACCGTGTTCAGCGCGCAGCCCTGGCACGGGGCGGCGTGGACGCGCTTGCGCCCCGGGTCCCAGGTGTAGATGTCGTCGAGGAAGACCTTGCCCGGCGCCGACGCCCACTCGACCGTGACCCGCGCGTCCCAGTGGAGGTCGTTCGACAGCATCTGGTGCTCGCCGAGCACGCACATCGGCACGCCGAAGAAGCGCACCAGCGCCGTCCCGGCGCGCGCCGGGACCAGGGGCAGCACCTCGGACAGCCGCTGCAGCGGCACCGCCAGCTCCTCGTAGCGATCGAAGCCGTTGCCCTCGGGGGTCAGGTTCGACACGACGATCAGCTTCGCGCCGAGCTCGGCGGCCAGGGCCGCGGTGTTCGGCAGGGCGTGTACGTTGTCGCGGGTCACCACGGTGTTCACGTAGGCGTTGAAGTCGGGGTCTATCGCCAGCGCCGTGCGGATGGCCTTCGTCACCTGGTCGAAGCTGCCTCGCCGCCCCGCCATGTGGTCGTGCAGCGCGGCGGTCGGCCCGTGGAGCGAGAACAGCGCCTCGTCGAGCAGCGGCACCGCGCGCGCCGCGAAGTCGGGCCGCGACATCATCGTCCCGATGGTGCCGACCGAGGTCCGCATCCCGAGCTTCTTCGCCAGCGCCAGCACGTCGATGAAGCGCTTGTGGATGGTCGGCTCGCCGCCGGTGAGGTGTACCCGCGTCACGCCGCGGGAGGCGTGGGTCCGCAGCACGCTCGCCACCCGCCCGAAGGTCACCGGGAAGCGCTTGAACTGCTGCATCCGGTGCTCTTCCGAGCAGAACTGACAGCGCTCCGGGCAGGTGTAGGTCAGGTGCAGCTCGAGCCAGTGGACCGCCTTGCCGTGCGGCCCGATCCACGGCTTCGCGCCGCCGCTCTCGGGGGACGCCGCGCTCACGGCGTCGCCCCCGCGGCGGTGCCCCGCGCCCGGCGCGCGCGCTGGGCGAAGTACGCCGGGTAGAGCCCCTCGCAGAACCGCGTCAGCGCCGCGTCCACGGCCATCGTCGAGGTCCACACCCGCTCCGGCAGCCGGGTCTCGAGCAGCCCGTTGATCGCCGCGGAGCGCTCGGCGAGGAGCTCGCGGGTCGGCGGATCGTCGAGGGTCCCGACCTGGGTCTCGTCGAGGAGCTCCTCGAGCGACCCCGACAGGCCCACGTTCGACGGGTGGATGGTGCGGTCGGCGTCGACCACCAGCCCGCTGTTGAAGAACGGCGTCGGCGCGCGGGTGAAGAGGTTGCGGATGTAGACCCGCTCCCCCCGCTCCCACGAGGCGCGAACGTCACTCGCGATTGCCACGAACGCCGCCGAGAGTGCCGCGAGCTGCTCGTCCCGCCACGGGATGTAGTACCCGGGCAGGAAGTTGAAGCGCCACAGGCCGAGCTCCCGCAGGTGGCGGAAGTTGTCCGCGGCGCGCGCGGCGGTCTTCGGCGCGATGGTCTGGGTGACGACGAGCCGCGGCAGCGTGCTCAGCGCGGGCAGCAGCGACACGACGTGGTCGTAGCTGTCCGCCACCCCGGGCAGCGCCCGCCGCAGCGTGCGGTGGTCCTCGGGCCGGCCGTCGAGCGACAGCGTCAGGATGGCCTTGTCGTGGTCGCGGAGGTAGGCGATCCAGTCGGCGTCGAGCCCGAGCCCGTTGGTCGAGAGGTAGACGCGGCGCACCTCGGGGCGCTCGCGGGCCGCGTCCATGGCGGCGCGCACGACCTCGGGCACGAGCAGCGGCTCGCCCCCGAACAGCTTGACGTCGCCGCCGCCGTAGCGGTCGCAGAACAGCGCCACCGCCCGCCGGGCGTCCGCCGGCGTGAGCGACGGCCAGCCGTCCTTGGCGGTCGGGCAGTAGCTGCAGCGCAGGTTGCAGGCGCGCGTCACCGTCAGGATCAGCTGCGATCCGTCCCGCGTCGTGCGCTCTGGCTGCCGTGGGAGCCGTGGCTGCCGTGGGAGCCGTGGCTGCCGTGGGAGCCGTGGCTGCCGTGGGAGCCGTGGCTGCAGTGCTGCGCCACGATGATCCCGGCGTTCTCCGGGTCGTCGAGCAGCACCGCCGGGTCGAGGTTCGTCACCTCGGGCTCGAAGGCGTCCTTCACGTCCCCGCGCTGCATATAGCCGAGCGGGTCACGGTTCAACTGCGGGAGCTTCCCGCCGAATTTATCGTTTCCGTTGGCCAACGTTCACACCTTGCAGCTCGTGCTTTGTTCGCGTGGGCGGGTAAGCGTCCACTTGCGCAGGATACCCTCGAACTTCCCGTCGGGATCGTTCGCGAGCCGCTCGAAGAGCAGCGCCGCGATGGTGTAGTGCTCCTTGCACTTGGGACTGTTCGGGCGCTGCCCGAAGATGTCCCCCGACTTCTGATAGTTGTGCAGCGGGCAGACGCCACAGAACGGCTTGTTCCAGCAGGTGTCGCACCCCGGCAGGCTGTCCTGCAGCGACGCCATCGCCAGCGCGCGCACCGTCGGGTGCTCGATCATGTCGCGGTAGCCCGAGCCGGCGACGGTCCCGATCTGGAACAGATCATTGCCCTCGGCCGAGACCATCCGCGCCTCGTCGCACGTGAAGATCTTGCCGTCGTAGTTGTACGCCACCTGCCCCGTCCCGGCGCCGCAGGGCGACCGGATGTCGACGAAGTTCGGGTCGTCGGGGGTGAGCATCTTGGCGAGGAAGCTCGTGGCCGTCCCCTCGACGATCTCGACGCCCTGATCGGCGAGCTCGATGATGTAGTCGAGGGTCTTGGCGTAGAAGTCGAGGTACTCCTCGATGGAGTAGCCGATCTTCTCCCACGTCGCCGTCGCGAACCCGTAGGGGTTCAGCGGCCGGACGTGGAGGGTGTGGATCCCGAGCGACACGTACAGGTCGACGAGCTCCTTCATGTAGTCGAAGGTCTTGCGCGTCGTCGTCATCAGCGCGTCGACGTGCCACAGCTTCGGGTCGAGCCCCTTGGCCGCGTAGCCCGCGTTGAAGTAGGCCATCCACTTCATCACGCTCTCGAAGGCGTTGCCGTCCTTGGTCCACAGGCGGTTGGCGTTGTGGAGCGGCTCGGGCCCGTCGAGGCTGGTGCAGACCAGGATGTCGTTGGCGATGAGCCAGTCGGCGTTCTCCTGGGTCATGTACGTGAAGTTCGAGACCAGCGAGTAATCGATGACCTTGCCCGCCTCTTTGTTCTTCTCGCGGCTGTACTCCACGATGAACTTGATGATGGGCATGTTGACGGTCGGCTCGCCCCCCTGGAACTCGAAGTTGATGTACGGGGAGGTCGACTGCATCGCCAGCTCGACGACCGACTTCGCCGTCTCGAGCGTCATGTCGGTGTCGACGCGGTCCATGTTGGTCCGCGAGGCGTGGCAGTAGCGGCAGCTCTGGTTGCACCGCAGCGTCGTGATGACGATGTGGAGGTGCGGGCCGTGGCCGACGAAGCGCTTCTTGCGGCGCATCTTCTCGGCGAAGCCGTCGACGTCGAAGCCGTCGCGCAGAAACCCTCCCGAGCGCAGCGCCTCGTACTTCGCGTGCTCGGTGGAGATGCGGCCGGTCACGAGCTCGTCGAACTCGTCGTGCTCGAGAAAGAGCCAGCCGCCCGCGTCGTTGGTCAGGAGCTTCTTGCCCGCGACGTCCCCGTAGCGGAAGAAGGCGAGCTTCTCCGGGGCGATGGACAGCCGCTTGAGCGAAATGGTTCGGGACATCGTCATCGCAGCGTCGTGCTCGTCGGGGCGCGGTGGAGGAGGATCGTCTCGTTGAGGGCGTAGTTCGCCAGCTCGTCGGCCAGGACGTCGGCGACGTCCGGGTCGGGCTCGCTCCACGCCACCGAGACCGCCGAGTCGCCATGGTCGACGGTGAACTTCGCGAGGTCGCCGAAGATGGCGACCGCGCGCTCGACCGCGACCGGCGAGTAGATGTCGGCGCTGAACTCGAGTCGGCTATGCACTCGGCTCTTCCTCCCAGGGCACCGAGATCTCGAGCGGGTCGTCCGCGAGCTCCTCCTCGTCGAGCTCCGCGAGGAGCGCGTCGATGGTGCTGTGCGTGGGCGTGTTCTCGAAGAACGCGCGCTGCATGTAGAACTCGCGGATCTTGGTCGTCGACTGCGCGATGCGCGCCCGCAGCACCTGGTTGAGGAGCTCGTTGGCGAACTCCCCGGCGAGGGCCTCGAGCAGCGCCTCGCCGCGCTCGCCCTTGGGGCGCAGGCGGACGCCGACCTGCCCGTCCGCCGGACGGGTCAGGAAGACGTAGCAGCGGTCGATGAACAGGTACGCGGCCCCGAAGATGGCGTCGCGCGGATAGATCGACTCGTCGAGCGGGAAGCTGACCTCGTCCGCCGACAGCTCGAAGGAGAACTCCGCCACCTCGGCGGAGCCGTTGACGGGCGCGGCGACTGCGCCCGCGCCCTTGCGTGCCTCGGTCGTCTCAGCGACCGCAGCCTCGTTGCTCACAGGATCACCCCCGGTCCGAACCGCGTGGTCCGTGTCTCGAAGTCAAGCAGCTGCAGCCCGTCGAGGCGTGAATCCTCGTTGGCGCGCGCGAGCTGCGCCAAGGCCGTCATCGCGGCGCCCAGCGACTCATCGGTCGCCGCGCAGCCGTAGCCCGCGTTCGCGAGCAGGAGATCGAGCTTGTCGCTGTGGGCCACGCCCACCGCGCCGCGCCGGCCAACGCGGCAGCAGGTGACGCGCGCGCGCCCACCCGTGGCGGTGGCCAGCTCGACGTAGAAGCCCCCGTAGGCGACCGGCGACACCGCCATCAGGCGCCACCCCTCGGCGACCACGCCGCCGAGGGTCAGCGGGGCGAAGAGCCACGCCGGCGCCGCCGCGTCCGCCCGTCGCTCCTCCACGCCGGGCGCCAACACCTGCCCCGAGGGCAGGAGCTTGGGGCCGTCCGCGAGCGGGAGGTCGTGGGGGGCGGGGCCGTCCTTCGCGGCGGCCTCGACCGGGTCGAAGCCCTGGCTGTCCCCGGTGGCGGAGTTGGCACGAGCGACCAGCGGCTTGGCCATCACCAGGCCGGCGCCGACAGCCAGGTTCTGGACGAACTGTCTGCGTTTCATCGAACTCCTCGGGAAGCGAGCTGGAAGCCAGGCGATGCTATCATACGATTTCTGCCAAATACAGCGCGCCGCTCACCGCGGGCCGTCGATTGAGGCCACCGCGCCGCGCTCGTCGAACAGAGCGCGCTCGCGCCGCGCCGCGCGCACCTCGTCGCTAGGCTGCTCGCTGCGCGATCGTCGGCCGCGCCGCGCCGCGAGCCGGCCGAGGAGCTCCGGCGATGGGTCGTGCCCGAGGACGCGCCGGACCACGGGGGTCGGGTCCTCGAAGATCGGCGACAGCTCGCGCTCGTCGAAGGTCTTCGCCATGGAGTAGAGCCCGGCGCAGATCGGGTCGAAGCGGCACGCGTCGCACGCGGTGCCCTTGCCGTGCAGGAACTCGTGCTGACGCACGAAGCCCTTGTCGTCGAGGAACTTGATGCAGCGCTCCTCCTCCTTGACGATCTTGCGGGTCTCGGTCGAGGCCCACGCGAACCGGCGCATGTAGCACAGCGGCACGCGCTCGGCCCGAAACGTCCGCCCGGTCGCCTCGAGGTGCTCCATCGCCAGCTCGAGCGACACGAGGAACTCGTGGTGGCGCGGGACGCAGTCGGGGTTCTCCTCGGCGCGGTTGCCGTCGGGATCCATGTTGTTCCAGACGACGTGCCGGATGAACGGGAAGCGCTCGACCAGCCACATCACCGTCTCGTGGAGGTGGTCGGAGTTGAACGTGTTGATGACGGTGTTGATGTCGCAGGTGATGCCCATCTCCGGCACCAGCTCGAGGCACTCGACCAGCAGCTGCCACGCGCCCGGGTAGCGCGTCACGTAGTCGTGCACCTCGGGGCGGTAGCTGTGGAGGCTCACGTGGATGTGGGTGAGGCCGTGGTCGACGGCGCGCCGGAAGCGGTCTCGGTCGGCCAGGTGCTGGCCGTTGGTGATCATGCGGCTGAAGAGCCCGCGCTCGCGGGCGTACTCGAGGGCCGGCAGCAGCAGCGGCGACATCGACGGCTCGCCCCCGGTCAGGATGACGCCGTCGTAGCCCATGTCGACGAGCTCATCGACGAGCGCGCGCATCTCCGGCTCGGTGAGGTCGCGCCCCGTGGGCGGGTTGCTGCAGAAGACGCAGTCCTGCAGGCAGCCGCGGGTCAGCTGCATGTAGCCGAGGTTGGCCATCAGGCGTTCTCGCCCGCCGGGCTCGCGCCGTGGAAGCGCTTGCGGCGCTCCTCGCGGAGGACGTCGCGTTGGCGGGCGGCGGTCGCCAGGGGGTCGACGGGCGCGCCGGTCGGGAGGGTGAAGCCGGGCAGGCTCGGCGGGGCAGGCTCGGCGGGGCGGCCGCTCGCGAGGCGCAGCGGCGCGAGCGGCCAGCGGGCGGTCAGCGTGGCGCGCGCGGCGTCGGCCTCGGGGCCCGCGGTCAGCGGCGTCGCGAGCTTCAGCCCCTGGCTGCGGATCATGTTGATCGGGATCCCCTCGCAGCGGTCGTTCACCACGCAGTCGGCGCAGCGGAGCGACTTCGCGCGGTAGCGCTGGGCCACGTGATAGCGCGCGAGCGGGCGCATCCCGAGGCGCCCCGTCTCGGCGTCGAAGAGGCCGCGCGGCAGGATCTTGCGCTCGTCGACGAGCCGCGCTCCCGGGGCGAGGCACGCCGGCAGCCCGCTGACCGGCAGCGGCAGGTCGAGGGCGAGGAAGAACGCGCGCGGATCCTCGACGTCGTGGGCCGCCGACTCGGCCATCGACTCCCAGCTCGGCTGGTGGACGCGGAGGGCACGCGTCGCCGCGGCGACCTGTGCCCGGTGCGCGAGGAGCCAGGCGGCCGTCTGGCGGTTGAGCGCGACGTCGATTGAGATCTCGGGCGAGACGTCGGGCGTCGGGTCGTCGCCGAACCAGGCGTCGAGCTGCGCGGCGGTGCTCGCGACCAGCGTCACCCCGCGGTCGGCCACCGGCGCCAGCGCGGACAGCGGATCGGCGCTCGGCGAGCGCACGTAGAGCGAGGCGGCAGCGGGCAGATCGACCTGCGCCAGCGCCTCGAGGCGCGCGACCTCGAGGCCGAGCGTCCGGGCGCCGAACGGCAGCTCCTCGCCGCGCCAGCCCGCGGCGCCGACGTCCCAGATCTCCCAGCGCTCGGCGGTCGTGTCCGCCATCACGCGGTCCATCGTGGTGCACATCGGCTCGATGAAGCAGTGCTGGCAGCGGTTCGGGTCGCGACAGTCGAGCGGCCGGCCGGTGTCGAGGTAGGCGCGCACCATGGTCCGGCGCCCGTTGACCTCGTCGAGCATCTTGTGCGGATCCTGGATGAGGTCCTCGAGCCCCTCGAGAAACGACACCGGGAAGCGGTTGGTCCAGATGACGAAGCGCGGGTGGCGGTTGAGCCGGAACACCTTGTGGAGGACGTCGAGGTGCTCGCGCGGGTCGTAGAAGAGCTCGTCGCGGAAGTTGAAGGCGTCGGCCTGCGGGATGACGTGCAGCAGATCGTACTCGGTGACGCCGAGGGAGATGCAGAGCTCGAGGATCTTGTCGAGGACCCCGACGTTCTGCTTGTTGATGACGACGTCGACGTTGACGATCGGGCGGCGGTCGCGGAGCGCGCGGACGAGCCCCTTGATGAGCCGGTCGAAGGAGCCGGGGTGGCGCGTCAGGCGGTCGTGCAGCTCGGCGTTGTGGCCGTGGAGGCTGAAGGTGATCTCGCCGAGGCCGGCCTCCATGACGCGGTCGAAGAAGGCCTTGTCGGCGTAGCGCCAGCCGTTGGTGACGGTCTGCACGCGGTCGTAGCCCTGCTCGAGGGCGAAGCGGATGAGCTCGGGGTAGGCCGGGTGGAGGCTCGCCTCGCCGCCGGACATGATGATCTTCTCGGCGCCGAGCTCGACGCGGCCGCGGATGATCTCGGCCTGGATCTCCTCGACCGGCAGGTAGAGGTCGCGCGGGGTGTCGGAGTCGAGGCAGAAGATGCAGTGGCTGTTGCACGCCGTGACCAGGCGGACCCAGTGCTTGGGCTTGTTGGCGACGGCCTCGCGCTCCAACATGGCCTCGGAGAGGGCGCCCGGGGTGTGGTCCTGGGTGGGTTCTGCGAGCATGACGCGGTCACGTCTCCGAGGCGGCGAGGGGTAGGGCGCCGCCATCGTGGTCGGGGCTCTGGGGGGCCGGTGCGAGGCTCCAACGCGCTGGAACGCCTGGACAGGCGCGAGCATACCGGACGGCGGCCGCGGCACAAACCCCGGGGGCGTCTGGCGCCGCGCCGAGGCAGGCGCGCGGGGCGCCGCGGGGGTCGAGGGGGCTCGGCGGCGCGTCGAGCGCGAGGGTGTGGGTCTGCTGAGCGCCGGTGGGAGATCGATCCAGGGCCGCGCGCGCGGCGCCTTGGGGCGACGTCCCGGGCCGCGCGGCGGCCGCCGGAGTCGGCCCGTCGGGGGCGAAGCGACAGGGCGGGAGCACCCGGGCCAGGGCGTCGCGGGTCGGGCCCGGCGGGACCGC
>PHBI01000224.1 GCA_002841945.1 Deltaproteobacteria bacterium HGW-Deltaproteobacteria-14 | reverse complement strand
TCGACCCCGCACGCCACCGCCGCGTTGAAGAGCCGCGCGCCGTCGAGGTGGCGCGCGAACCCGCGCGCGCGCGCCCAGTCCGTCCGCGCGGCCAGGGCCGCGACCCCGTGCGCCAGCCCGCCGGCCGCGTTGTGCGTGTTCTCCAGCGCCAGCAGCGTCACCCGCGGCGCCTTGACGTGCTCGGGCGGCAGCGCCGCCTCCAGCTCCGCCACCGCCGGCAGGCCGTCCGCGGCCCCGACCCCCATGAGCTGCACGCCCGAGTTCGCCGCCCCGCCCGCCCCTTCCCAGCGCGCCAGGTGCGCTCGATCGTGGCACAGCACCGCGTCCCCCGGCCGCGTGTGGCACGCGACCCCGAGCTGGTTGCCCATCGTCCCGGTCGGCACGAACAGCGCCGCCTCCTTGCCGAGGCGCTCGGCGATCACCCGCTCGAGGCGGTTCACCGTCGGGTCCTCGCCGTAGCAGGCGTCCCCGAGCGGCGCGGTGATCATCGCATTGCACATCGCCTCGCCAGGGCGAGTCACGGTGTCGGATCGAAGATCGACCGTGCGGCGCGCCAGCATCACCCGAAGAACACCGAGCGCCGCTCGCGCAGCCGCCGGTCGATCATCTCCTGGATCGAGCTGCGCACCTGCTCGTTGAGCCGATTGACGAGCACCCGGTCGTCGAGGGCGTCGGCGGCGTAGGAGGGGATGTCGATCGGGGGGCCGAAGTCGATGGTCCACTTCGTCGGGTACGGGATGAGCCCGAGCGGCCCGAGCAGCGGCAGCGTCGGCGTGACCGGGATGTAAGGCAGCCCGAGGGGGCGCGCCAGCCAGCCGACCTTGGACAGCAGCGGCATCGACTCCTCGGCGCCGACGATGGCGCACGGCACGATCGGCGCCCGCGCCTTGATCGCGAGGCGAATCGCCCCGCCCCGGCCGAAGCGCTGCAGCCGGTAGCGCTTCTTGAAGAGCTTGCCGATCCCCTTGACGCCCTCGGGGAAGACCAGCGTGGCCTGGTCGTGCTCGAGCAGGCGCACGGCGTTCTCCTGGCACGCGCGCACCGCCCCCATCCGCGTCATCAGCGTGCCGAGGTAGGGCACGTGATAGATGAAGTCCTCGACCAGCGCGCGCACCCGCCGGTGCGACGGGTGCTGCTCGCGCACCGCGGTCACCACCATCGCGCCGTCGTAGGGCAAGGTCCCGGAGTGGTTCGCGACGATGAGCACGCGCCCCTCGTCCGGCACGTGCTCGAGCCCCCGCGACTCGACCCGGAAGTAGTTGTCGTGAAACCACTTCGCGACGGCCTCGAGGGGCTCGATGAAGGCCGGCTCGAAGCCGAAGTCGTCGATCTCGCGCACCTCGCGGGACGCCAGCCAGCGCGCCACCAGGCGCTCGATCCGCGGCAGCCCGACCTCGCGCACGAAGCGCACGATCTCGCGCACGCCCGGCTGCGTGCCGAGCCTCGCGACGCGCTCGCGCAGCTCCTCGAGGGAGAAGATCTCGGTCTTGGACTCGAAGACGTCGCTGTCGATCCGGATGGCGTCCGCCCAGCGGTTCAGCTCCGGGTCGCGGTGCTCCTCGCGCTCGCCCGTCGGCTCCGACTCCGGCTCCGACCGCGCCGCGGTCGACGGATCGGCGGCGCCGTCGTCGCCGACCGCGGTCGGCGGCTCGTCGCCCGCGGTGGCCCTCTTCTTTCGCTGCCGACTGGCCATCAGACCGCTCCTCGGGCCAACCCCGTCGCCTGGGTCCCGTCGCGCCGCGCGAGCGACTGGTAGAAGGCGACGATCGCCTCCCGCGACGTGTAGCGCGGGGAGAAGCCCAGCTGCTCGCGCATCCGCCGGTCATCCGCCACCCACGTGTAACGCAGGTAGTTCAGGAAGGTCCCTGGGGCGTCCGCCAGCTGCAGGTTGAACAAGAGGTTGCCAAACGAGTACCCGAGCAGGTGCGGCATCGGCACCCCGACGCGGCCCCCGAGCTTCAGCACGTCGGTGTAGTAGAGGGTCCCCGGGGCGACGACGTTGAAGTCGCCGGGGTGATCCTCGCGGACGGCTTTGAGCAGGGCGTCGACCGCGTCGTCCTCGTGGAGGAACTGCATCATCGGGTCGTAGCCCATCAGCCGCGGCACGCTCTGGCGCGTGAGCATCCGCGACCACCAGCTGCGGACCGTCGGCCCCATGGTCATCCCGAAGCGCAGCGCCGTGCACACCATCTGCGGACAGTCTTTGCGCAGGCGCGCGAGCTCCCGCTCAGCGGCCACCTTGTCCATCACCCAGCGGCTCTTGGGCTCGCCGCGCAGCAGGTGGCGCTCGGTGAGGAACGCCGGGTTCGTCGGGTGCGCGCCGTAGACCGCCGTGGTCGACCGCAGGACGACCTTCGGCACCTTCGCCGTGGCGGCCGCGTTCATGATGTAGAACGAGCCGATCGCCTCGAGCTCGTGGGCCCAGCTCGACGCGTGCGACGGGTGCGCCAGAAACGCCAGGTGGCACAGGACGTCGATGCCGTCGTCCTTGAGGACCTGCGCCGCCTGATCGTCGGAGCTCGGATCGGTGAGATCGAGCCGCGAGAACCGCGTCTTGGTGCGCCCGCTCTCCGGCGGCCGGATGTCCAGCGCCGCGATGTGCTCGCAGGCCGGGTCCTCCTCGAGCGCGGCGATGAGCCGCTCGCCGAAGAACGTCCTGGCCCCCGTCAGCGCAACCCGGTACGGGCGCCCGGGTCCGTCACCGCTCGCTTTGCTCATAGGGTCCTTCTCCGGCGCGACGCGGCCAAAGTCAAGGTGGGGCGCCCCCGTCGGTGTGGCTGCGGGGTCAGAGCTCTCCGGGACGGGGGCTAGTCTCTGGCGCCACCCTCGGGCGTGACGATCTTGGTGTCCTTGCGCGTCGTCACGACCTTGACCTCGGTCTTCACCGTCGGCAGCGTCGTGAACGTGAGCTGGTCGACCACGGCGTAGGCGATCTTCTGCGCCACGGCCTCGTCGACGCCGAGCATCAGCCCGCCGGCGTCGATGGCGGCCTTGAGCGCGTCCGCCTTCATGTTCAGCCGCTTGGCGAGGCGACCGTAGAAGCGCCCGAGGAACCGCTCGCGCGCCCCCTGGAGCATGAGCTCGGTCGGCGTCGGCGCCTTCACCTTCGGCGGGGTCTCCCCGGGCTTCAGCTCCGCGGGCGGCTCGGGCTTCTTGACCCCCTCGTAGTCGACCTCGGTGAAGACGAGCCCGGCCGAGGGGAACATCAGCACCCGATCGGTGAACGGGGCGAGCGCGGCGCCCGCGTCGTGGACCTGGGTCAGCACCACCCCGACCACCGGGCTCTTCAGCGAGCGGATGGTGTCGGCGACGATCATCACCCCCTGGGCCGAGCCCTCGGTGGCGGTGATCATGAGGAAGATCGGCCGGTCCGAGTCCGCGTCGAGCTTGATGAGCTTGTCCGACAGCGTGCTCGCCGACTTCACGTCGAGCTTGCCCGCGACGTCCACGTTGCGGTCGGTCAAGTCGAGCGCGAGGGCCGCCCCAGAGATCGCGATCGTCAGCGCGGTCGTCAGCGCGATCGTGAGCGGCCGGGCGAGGGCGAGGCGAAGTCCAGGCATCGGGACACATCCAGTCAGGCGTGGGGGGCACACATTTACGCGCTCCGGCGCGCAAATCAAGGAGCGTGGGGAGGCCGGAGGGACGCGCGCAGCGCCGCGCTAGCGCCGCGGGGGGCCGGCGATGCGCGCCTTCAGCGCCTCGAAGCGGCGGATCGTCTCGCTCTTGTCGACCTCGCCGGCGCTCTTGACGCGATCGATGTCCCGGCGGTGGCCGTTCGGGATCTCGCGCAGAAACCGCGACGGCCGGGTCGGCTCGGTGCCGTGGAAGCGCAGACGGACCTTCGCCAGGGTCAGAAACGCCGTGCGCCGCGCGCGGGTCAGCCCGACGTAGAACAGGCGCCGCTCCTCGGAGACGTCACCGCGGGAGTCCTCGAGGGTGCGCTGGTGCGGGATGAGCCCCTCCTGACAGCCGATGACGAAGCACACCGGCCACTCGAGCCCCTTGGCGGCGTGGAGCGTCATCAGCGCCACCTCGTCGCGGTTCTCCTCCTCGCCGGTCGACTTCGCGTCGAGCGCGACCAGGCGCAGGTAGTCGCGCAGCTCCCCGCCCGGCGACCGCGCCTGCCAGTTGGTGACGCTGCGGATCAGGTGCTCCACGGTCTTCCAGCGCCGCTCGCCGCCCGGGCCCTCGGTCGGGTCGCGGATCCACGCCTCCCGCGCGCCGGTCGCGTCGCACAGCCAGGTCACGAGCCCCCCGAGGTCGCGCTCCTCGCGGTGACGGCGCCGGGCCTCCCCCAGCACCTCGACGAGGGCCCCGAGGTTCCTCCTCTGGGTCTCGTTTAGGTGCGGTGCGGTATCGAAACGTTCGACAGCGTTCCAAAGACTTCCGCCGATCTCCTGCGCAAAATCGTGCAGCGCACCGATGGTCTTTGGGCCGATCCCGCGCTGGGGGAAGTTGATGATGCGCAGCAGGCTCACCTCATCGTGCGCGTTCACGAGCAGCCGCAGGTACGACAGGACGTCCTTGACCTCCTTGCGCTCGAAGAAGGCGTAGGCGCCGACGAGCCGGAAGGGGATGCCGGCGAGCCGGAAGGCCTCCTCGATGGCGCGGGTCTGCGCGGAGGTGCGGAACAGGACGCCGAAGTGCGCGTAGGGGCGCTGCTCGAGCTCGCGCCGGCGGCGGATCTCGGCGGCGACGAAGGCGGCTTCCCCCTGGGGGTCCTTGCAGGTGACCACCTGCACGTAGTCACCGTCGCCGACGTCGGTCCACAGCTTCTTCGCGCGCCGCTCGCTGTTGTTGCCGATGATGGCGTTGGCGGCCTCGAGGATGTGCCCGGTCGAGCGGTAGTTCTGGGTGAGCGCGATGGCCGTCGCGTCCGGGAAGTGCTCCTCGAAGTGGAGGATGTTGCGGAAGTCCGCGCCGCGCCAGCCGTAGATGCTCTGGTCGTCGTCGCCGACGACGCACAGCTGCCGGTGCTCCTCGGCGAGCAGGCGCACGAGGCGCAGCTGCGCGCCGTTGGTGTCCTGGTACTCGTCGACGAGGATGGTCTTGAAGCGCTCGCGCCAGCGGTCGCGGACCTCGGGGTGCTCCTCGAGCAGGCGGATGGCCTGCAGGATGAGGTCGTCGAAGTCCATCGCGTGGTAGGCCGCGAGCCAGTCGAGGTAGGCCTGGTAGACCCGGGCGGTGAAGCGGTGCGCGGGGGACGCGCCCATCTGCGCGGGGCTGACGCCGCTGTTGCGGGCGTTGGAGATGAGCGTCAAGAACAGGTGCGGATCGTGCCGCTTGGGGTCGATCTTGAGGCGCTTGAGGCACTGTCGGACGGCGCCGGCCTGGTCGGCCGCGTCGAGCAGCGAGATGCCGCGTCGGTAGCCGAGGAGCTTGGCGTCCTGCTCGAGCATGCGCAGGCCGAGGGAGTGGAACGTCCCGATGGTCATCGCGCGGGCGGCCTCGCCGCCGACGAACTGCGCGACGCGCTCGGCCATCTCGCCGGCCGCCTTGTTGGTGAAGGTCAGCGCGAGGACGTTGTCGGGCGGGATCCCGCCAGCCACGAGGTGGGCGATGCGGACCGTGATGACCCGCGTCTTGCCGGTGCCCGCGCCGGCGAGGACGAGGACCGGGCCGCCGCTGTGCAGGACGGCGGCCCGCTGCTCGGGGTTCAGCTCGGCGACGAGGCGGGTGACCGTGGCCTGGAGGGACATCGGCGCGGACGGTAGCAGACCCGGCGCGGGACGGCGAGGGTGAGCCGCGGCGCCGGTCGACATCGCGCGCCCCCTGGAATAGCGTTCCGGGAGCGGCGCCTTGCCCCCGACCCGAGCCCCACGCGCCGAGGAGCCCAGCGATGAGCGAGCCGACCCCCGCAGACGTCACCCTGCGCTGCCGTTTCTGCACTGCAAAAAACCGCGTCCCCGTCAGCCGCGCGCTCGAGGACCTCAACAAGGTGCGCTGCGGTAGCTGCGGCGCGGGGCTCCTGCGGGTGAGCGGCGAGCCGCTGACCGAGCTGAAGAACGAGGATCTCTCGCACCCCTGGGATCACGCCGCCCTCGACAAGCTCAAGGCGATCCCGATGGCCGACACCATCATCCAGAAGCTGATGGGGTCGACCCTCGACAAGCTGAGCCACTTCAACCTGATGGCGGGGTCGGTGCGGATCAGCCCCGAGCAGGCCCCGCGCCTGTGGAAGCTCTACCTCGAGGCGGCGGGGCGCATCGGCGTCGACCCGCCGCCGCTGTTTCTGGTGCAGGACCCGCGACCGAACGCCTTCACGCTCGGGGCGGGGCAGCCCCAGGTGGGCGTCACCTCGGGGCTGCTCGAGATCGCCGACGACCGCTGCGTCCTCGGGGTGCTCGGCCACGAGCTGACCCACGTCCGCCTCGGGCACGTGACCTATCGGACGCTGGTCTGGCTGCTGCTGACCGGCGCGCTCAAGGTCCTCGACATGTTCGGCCTGGCCGCGCTGGTCATCAAGCCGATCCAGATCGCGCTGTACCGCTGGTATCAGATGTCGGAGCTCTCGGCGGACCGCGGCGAGCTGCTGACGACGGGGTCGCTCGAGACCTTCGTGCGGACGCACATGATCCTGTCCGGCGGCGGCGGCAAGTGGCTCCCAGAGATGAACGTCGCGGCCTTCATCGACCAGGCCCACGAGGCCGAGCGCCTGCGCGACGGCGACATCCTCCTGTGGGTGATGGAGCTCCTGAGCTCGAACCACCGCACCCACCCGCTGCCCGTGTGGCGCGTCCACCACGGGCTGAAGTGGGCCCAGACCCCGGCCTTCTTCGAGCTCCTCGCCGGCGACCCGCCGGACGGGATCCTCGAGCGCTGATCCAAGCGACGGCAGGTCGAGGACCGGAGTCCGCAGCTGCTGGCGGAGGGCGCAGGTCCTCGACCGATACGATGGGAAGTGGGTCCAGCTTCGGCAAAAATCGCGCGCTGTGATCCAAGCGACGGCAGGTCCTCGACCCATACGATGGGAACTGGGTCCTGCTGCGGCAAAGAATCACGAGCCATGACCGCGCGGATCAGTGGGCCGTGATGGCCCCGAGGGTGATGGTCGGCGGGTTCGGCAGGTGCTTCCACACGCGCACGTCGTCGTAGTGGAACTCCTGCGGCGTCGGGTAGCCGTTGTGCGCGCCGAGCGCGATGGAGCCCGCGCCGATGCGGTGGGCGACCGCGGCGGTCACGCCGTCGTGCAGCACGCTGCCCTCGTACCAGGACCAGAACCGGTCCCCGACGACGCGGTACTCGGTGGTGACCCAGGCGTTGGAGGGGAAGGCCGCGGGGAGCGCGACGTTGTACGACCAGCTGTAGTCGGTGTTGTTGACGAACGGCCGCATCGTCGCCTGGGTCGTGGCGCGGTAGTACTCGAACCACCAGAGGCTCGTGGCGTTGGTCGCCGGGTTGGCGACGCGCAGCGCCGGGCCGGGGTAGCTGGAGCCGCCGGTCGAGGCGTCGCGGATGCGCATGCTGACCTCGTAGTCGGTCCACGCGGCGCCGCCGGGGTAGTAGAGGCCGGCCTCGAAGCTGTCCGATCCGGACGGGTTCACGAGCCGCGCGTAGCCGCCGGTGACGTCCCAGGTGCCGTGGTTGGCCGTCCAGACGTTGCCGGTGGTGAAGTCCCCGTCGTCGAAGTCCTCCCACAGCCAGTAGACCTGCCGCCCGTCGGCCGGGGGCGCGCCGGCGGCGGCGTTGCCGTAGGCGAGCACGTAGTCGCTGTCGGTGACGTTGGCCCCGATGGCGGCCGCGGGCGAGAAGGCCAGCGTCACGGCGCCGCTGTCCCAGCCGGTCAGCGCGACGCGGTCGAGCTCGTCGAAGCCGGCGCCGTTCCAGCGCAGCAGGCGGACATCGTCGCCGCTGGCGAGGGACTGACCGGCCGCCACGAGGGCGGCGTGGTCGAAGGTGAAGGTGAAGGTCGAGTCGGCGGTGAGCGGCGTGGCCCCGGCGGCCACGTCGAGGACCCGCTGAAAGCGCCAGGCCGGATCCCACCACGACGCGTCGTAGGTGACCCCGCCGGCGCCGAACTGAGCGGCGAAGGCGATGCCGGCGAGCCCGGTGTAGTCGGTGCTCACGACCCCGTCGCCGCCGTTGAGCTGGTGGCGGCCGCAGGTGTCGAGCTCGGCGGCGAAGACGATGTAGGGCCAGGTGGTCCCGGGGGGCGTCCAGCCGTCGGTAAAGTCGCCGTCCGACGCGGTCGCGGTGGCGGCGAGGGTGCAGCCGGTGACGTCGTCGAGCCCGAGGGCGACGTTCCAGTAGCGCTTGTTGTAGCTCCCGAGCTGCTCGACGCCGCGGTAGACCGCCGCCTCGAACAGGGTGGCGTTGGGGACGACCGGGCTCGGCGCCGCGCTGAGGTTGCCCGGGCCGCCGGTCGGGTCGATGACGAGGTCCGCGCGGCTCGGGCACGAGACGACCAGGTTCGACATGTGCAGCACGGTGTCGGCGCCCGGGCCGCCGGTGCAGGCGAGGGCCAGGATCGCGGTCGGCGAGCGCGTCCCGGTGTCGTCGGCGAGGAGCAGGATCGGGTCGCCGGCGGGGTCCTCACAGTCGAACTTGGCCGAACAGAAGATGTCTTCGAAGGTCACGGCGACGTCGAAGAAGCCCTGGGTCGCCATGCGCATCACGGTCAGGTCGAAGTCGACGGCGACGTCGCGCCCCTCGAGGCAGGTGATCTTCTGGGTCAGGGCGCCGGACGCGGTCGGGTTCTGGTAGGACCCCGTCGCGATCTCGCCGTTCTGGTCATAGAGCGCGTCGAGGGTGAGCGAGATGGTGTTCAGCGCGGCGCCGGCGGCCGCGTCACAGGTCCCGACGTAGGACACGCTGCCGGCGCCGTCACCGTAGGCGTTGGCGCAGACGTTCGTGCGGGTCCAGACCGTCTCGGGGACGCCGTTGCTGACGCTCAGGGTGTAGCAGGCGTCGGTCACCCCGGAGAGCGTGATCGGCGCGACGGTGACGGCCACGTGGCCCGCGGTCGCGGGACCGGTGTCCGCTGGAGCGCACGCGGCGAGAGCCGTGGCCAGCGCTGCCGCACAGACGATGAGCCGTGATGTCATGGGGAACTCGAGGACCAGGAGTCTTGCGGGCAGCGGCGGCCTTGACCGCACTGCAGCATGACCCTGACTCTATGGAATTATGCGCCTGATCGTCAACGGCCGGGGCTCCTCGCTGCGCGGCGCGTCACGCGTCTGGCGCGGCCCGGTGGCCGCCGAGACCGGCTCAGCGCGGCGCAGCGGGGCGCCGGACCACCCCGTCGCGGACCGTCGCCGTCGCGCGCGCCTCGAGCCACGCCGCGGGGCGGG
>PHBI01000008.1:84387-122714 GCA_002841945.1 Deltaproteobacteria bacterium HGW-Deltaproteobacteria-14 | reverse complement strand
ACCGTGATCACGTCGTGGCGCGCCTCGAGGCGGTCACAACACGCGCCGGCGCCCTCGACGACGCAGGCCGCGCCTCCGTCCTCGCTACCCTCGACCGCCTCGGCGGCCCGTGGGGCCCGCAGCCCCGGGACCTGCGCGTCGTCGGCGGCGGCGGCGACCGCGTCACCGCGCGGGCCGGGCTGCGGACGGTCGGCGCCTGCGGGCCGTTCCCCGGGGGCGTCAAGCTCGAGCTCGCCGCCGCGGACGCCCGCTGCACCTTCACGACCCCGGCGCCGGACGCGGACACGCGCGGGATCCCCTGCGACCCCGACGACGCCGCCAGCGACGCCTGGCCCTGGCCCGACACCATCGCGCTGCGCTTCGACACCGCCGCGGCCCGGACCGCCTTCGACGCGCTCGACGCCGCCGCCTCCGAGCAGGAGTTCGACGTCACGCTCAGCCTCGGCCGGGCCCATCCGGTCGACGCCCGGGCCCACTTCCGCGGCCAGAGCTCGCTCGGCTGCGGGCGCAAGAACCTGGCGGTGAACCTCGCCGGGCCGACCCCGCGGCGCCTCGCCCCCGGGGCGGCCGACGACGAGCTGCTGTTGATCTCGCTGTGCCTCGACTCGGGCTACGTGAACCAGGCGCTGGCCAACCGCCTGATGCGGGGTCTGGACCTGATGCCTCTCAACGACCGCTTCGTCTCGCTGACGGTCGACGGCGAGCCGCGCGGCGTCTACCTCCTGCTCCAGAAGCCGGTCGACACGCTGCGGCGGGATCTCGCGCGCCTGGCCGGCGTGATCCGGCGCCGCTTCGACCCCGAGGACAAGCCCGAGGACATCGACTTCCCCGACGACGAGGCCGGTCGCGCCTGGGTGATCGACCGCTATCACGCGCTCACCGCGCGCGTGGGCGAGGTGGCGCCCGCCGAGCTCCTGACGGCGCTCCGCGTCGACTTCGACCTCGACGCCTATCTCCGCTGGCTGGCGCTCACGAGCTACCTCCACAACGGCGACTTCGTCGACGAGGTCTTCTTCTACGCCAGCGACGAGTCCGCCGGCCCGTGGTTTCGCCTGCACGGCTGGGACTCCGACGACCTCTTCACCGACTGCCACCACCAGGGCCGCTTCGCCTTCGAGGACCCGCACGGGCTGACCTTCTGCATGGAAGGGGACCTCGACCGCGCCCTGCTCGTCTCCGACGCCGTCTACGCCCGCTACGTCGACGTCCTGACGGCGCTGCTGACCGACGACGCGCCTCCCAGCCTCGTCGCCGAGGTCCTCGACGGCGTGCGCGCCGACCTCGTCGCCCGGCTGAGCGACGACGCGACCTGCCGGGCGATGACCGAGGTCGGCGCGAGCGACTGCGCTGGGCTCGTCGCCGCCATCGACGCCCGCGTGGCGTCCCTGAAGGGCGCCGTCGAGGCCCGCGCCGAGGTGCTGCTCGAGGGCATCGCGGCGTATCGGGGCGCGCGGTGACGCGGGTCTCTCTCGCGGTATGCCTGCTCTCGCTGGTGGCGTGCGGTGCGGACTCGCCGAGCGGTGGAGACGCAGCAGAGACCTGGGTCGTCGACACCGCCGAGGTCGCGCCCCCGCTCGACACCGTCGCGCCCGTGCCCGACATCATCGTGTCGGCCCCGACCGCGCCGCTCGACGCCCCCTTCCCCATCGCCGTGACGGCGGGGGCGCCGCTGACGGCGACGGTGACGGTAACGGTCGCGGGTGTGGCCCACCCGGTCCACCTCTACCGGGGACGCGGCAGCGTGACCTTGCAGGGAGTCGCGGCCGGCGCGCTCGCTGTGAGCGTAGAGGGCGCGCCGCGGCCCGCGCTTCTGGCCGAGGCCCGGCCGCGGCGCGAGGTGGCGGGGGTGCTCAGCGGTGGGGACCTCGCGTGGTCCCCCGACGCCGACGTCGTCGTGGCGGCGGACGCCTCGGTTCCGGCGGGGGCGACGCTGACCATCGCCGGCGGGACCCGGGTCTTGCTCGCTGACCGCGTCAACCTCGAGATCGCGGGGGCGCTCCGGGCCGGCGGGGGCGACGCGGCGCCGGTGCTGTTCACGGCGTCGGGCGCGGCGTGGGGGGGCCTCCGCGTGGCGCCGGGGGCGACCGCAGAGCTCGACGGGACCTGGTTTGTCGCCGGGGGCGGGGACCCCGGGCGCGCCTTCGGCCACTCCGCCTCGCAGCCGGTCGTCTGGGTCGACGGCGCGAGCTTGATCATGCGCGGCGGCGGCGTCCTCGACAGCCCCGGCAAGGCGTTCGGGGCGCGCGACGCGACCCTGAGCCTGACCGACGTGCGCGTGGCCCGCTGCGACACCGGGGGCGAGCTCGAGGCGACCTGGCTCACCGCCGAGCGGCTGCACGTCTCGGAGATCCCCGACGCCGACGGCGTCATCGACGACGACGACAACGACGGGATCTACCTCCGCGGGGTGGCGACGGTCGGCGGCGAGGCGGTCGAGTCGGTGCTGCGCGACTGCGTCTTCGCCGTCGGCGAGGACGACGGCGTCGACCACAACGACGCCCTGGTCAGGATCGAGCGCGCCTGGATCGAGGGCTTCCTTCACGAGGGGGTCGCCGCCTCGGTCGGCCACCGCGTCACCCTCGTCGACAGCGTCGTGCGCGGCTGCGAGCAAGGGATCGAGGCCGGCTATGGCGCCCCCGAGGTGGTCGTCGAGCGGACCACCGTGACCGACTGCGGCGCGGGCCTGCGCTTTGGGGACAGCTACGACTGGGACGATCTCGGGTCGCTCACGGTGACCGGGTCCATCATCTACGGCAACGACGTGGACGTGCGGAACTTCGCCCGCGGGCTCGGCGGCCCGAAGCCCGACGCGATCACGGTCGCCTGTTCGGTCGTGGGCGACCCCGCCTGGGTCGGGTTGGCCGGCAACGTCGCCGGCCCCCCCGAGGGGGCGTGGGAGCGCGGCTGCGCCACCGGCCCGGGGCTCCCCGCAGCGCAATGCACAGCGCCCCTCCCGGGCCCGGATTGCGCGGGCGCGGAGCGCTGAACCGCGTCGCTGCGGGGTCGCCGCGCGGGGCGAGAGATCGACCGTTCCGAATCCACCCCACGAAATGGTCTCGCCCGACCGCGGATATGGTATCGGGGAGCCGACTCGGTTCACGACCTCCTGGCCGCGTCGCGTGGTCAGGCGAGCCCTCCGGGCGGTGAACCGACACCGTATTGGGAGCGTTGGCCATGGACGCGATCGTCGCCTTGAATCAGGTCGTCAAGGACTACCCCCTCGGCAAGCTCAAGGTGCAGGCGCTGCGAGGCGTCGACCTGAGCATCGCGCGCGGGGAGTTCACGGTCATCGCCGGGCCCTCGGGCAGCGGTAAGACCACGCTCCTCAACATGGTGGGGTGCGTCGATGTACCGACCACCGGCACCGTCACGATCGCCGGCAAGCAGACGGGGAAGCTCAGCGACCGCGCCCGAGCGCACCTGCGCCTCGACCAGCTCGGCTTCATCTTCCAGACGTTCAACCTGATCCCGGTCTTGTCCGCCGCGCAGAACGTCGAGTTCCCGCTGCTCCTGCAGGGTCGCCGAGCTCGTCGGGCTGACGCCCCAAACCCGCCAGCGCCCCAACGAGCTGTCCGGCGGGCAGCGTCAGCGGGTCGCCATCGCCCGCGCGCTGGTCACCGAGCCCAGCATCGTCCTCGCCGACGAGCCCACCGCCAACCTCGACTCGGTCACCGGCCTCGCCATCATCGACCTGATGAAGGACCTCAACACCCGCCGGCACACGACCTTCATCTTCTCGACCCACGACGAGCACGTGATGGCCCACGCCCGCCGCATCGTACACATCGCCGACGGCCGGATCGCCAGCGACCACGTCGCCGACGGGGACGAGGCGGTGGCGTGATGCGCGGCCTGGCACGACTGCGCATCCTGCTGCGGATGGCGTGGCGCAACCTCTTCACCCACAAGGCGAAGAACATCGTCGTCGGCCTGCTGATGACCTTCGCGACGTTCCTCGTGGTCGTCGGCCCGGCGCTGTTCGACAGCATCAACGCCGGCATGACCAAGAGCGTCACCGGCAGCATCGCCGGCCACCTCCAGGTCTACGACGCCAACGCGCGGGACGAGCTCGCGCTCTTCGGCGGCGGGCTCATGGGGGCCCCGGACATCGGGACCATCCCGGACTTCAGCAAGGTGAAGGCGGCCCTGCTCGCGGTCGACAACGTCGACGCCGTCGTGCCGATGGGGGTCGACGGGGCCGAGTTCTTCACCACCACCGAGCTCGACGCCGCCATCGAGTCCCTCCGCAAGGCCCTCGACGCTCGTGACGACGCGAGCGTCGAGCGCATGGAGCACAAGATCCGGGCGATGGGGGCGCTGCTGACCGAGGAGTACGAGAACCGCCGCAAGGTCGCGAAGAACAAAGCCGAGATCGACGAGCAGCTGGCCGACATCGCCCGCATCCGGGCCGACGCCTTCTGGGCTGAGCTGCGCCGCGATCCCGTCGCGGGGACGACCGCCCTCGACACCGAGCTCGCCCCCCTCGTCGACGAGAACCAGGGCTACGGGCTGAACTACATCGGCACCGACATCGACGCGTTCGTGAAGCACTTCGACCGCTTCGAGCTCGTCCACGGCGAGCTCGTCCCGAGCGGCACCCACGGCCTGCTCGTCAACCAGCACTTCTACGATCAGGTCCTGAAGAACCGGGTCGCGCGCATGTTCGACGACCTCGACGAGGAGCTCCACCGCAAGGGCAAGACCATCGCCGGCGATGTGGTGGTCCAGAACCTCGTCAAGCAGATGGTGCGGCAGTACCGCCGGGTGACCTTCCAGCTCGAACCCGAGCAGGCGGCAGCGCTCGAGGGCGAGCTGCGCACGCTCATGCCCGCGCAGCGGGGTAACCTCGACGCGCTCGTCCAGGCCTTCCTCGAGGTCGACGACGCCAACTTCGACGCGCGCTACGCCTTCTTCCAGACCGCGATCGCCCCCCGCATCCAGCTGCATTTGTTCGACATCGGCGACACCATCACCATCCGCGCCTTCACCCGCTCGGGCTACCCGAAGTCGGTGAACCTCAAGGTCTACGGGACGTTCAGCTTCCGCGGGCTCGAGGAGTCGGCGCTCGCGGGCGCGTTCAGCCTGATGGACCTGATGACCTTCCGCGACCTCTACGGCCAAATGACCGACGAGAAGCGCGCCGAGCTCGCGGCGATCAAGGAGGAGGTAGGCCTCGCCGACGTGCGCGCCGAGGACGCCGAGGACGCCATGTTCGGCGAGGGGTCGGACGTCGCCGCGACGCCGGTGGCGGCGGGCCAGGGCTTCGACGCGATAGCCTCGCTGCGCGCGGCCGCCGAGCGCGGTGACGACGCCGTCGTCGAGCGCTTCGACCAAGACGACATCGACCGCGGCCTCGCCCTGAACGCGGCCATCATCCTGAAGGACGCGAGCCGCCTCGAGGAGTCCAAGGCCGCCATCGAGCGCGCCATCGCGGACGCCGGGCTCCAGCTCCAGACGGTCGACTGGTACGCCGCGACCGGCATGGTCGGGCAGTTCGTGCGCCTCGCCAGCATGGTGCTCTACATCTTCATCATCATCATCCTCATCGTCGCCATCATCATCATGAACAACACCATGGTGATGGCGACCTTCGAGCGCGCCACCGAGATCGGGACCATGCGCGCCATCGGCAGCCGCCGCGGGTTCGTGCTGAACCTGTTCTTGCTCGAGACGCTGATGCTCGGCGCGGTCAGCGGGGTCCTCGGCGCCGCCCTCGGCTTCGGGCTCGTGACCCTGATGGGCAGCCAGGGGATCCCGGCCCCGAGCGACGCCTTCATCTTCCTCTTCTCGGGGCCGAGCCTCTACCCGACGGTGACCGCCAGCCACGTCATGGCGGCCTTCGTGCTCATCCTGGTCGTGTCCCTCGTCGCGACCTTCTACCCGGCGTACCTGGCCACCCGCATCCAACCGGTCGTCGCCATGCAGGCGAGGGAGTAAGCCCGTGCGCGCCACCCTCATCATCGCCTTCCAGAACCTGCTCCAGGCCCGACGCCGGACGCTGCTGCTCGGCCTCGCCATCGTCCTCGTCACGATGCTGCTCATCGTCCTCGGCGCGGTGTCCCACGGCTTTCAGGAGACGCTGCAGCGCAACGCCACGGCGCTGGTGTCCGGCCACGTGAACGTCGGGGGCTGGTACAAGAACAAGGAGACCGACGCCTGGCCGATGGTGGCGAACGTCGACGAGATCGAGCGCATCGCCCGCGAGAACACCCCCGGGCTCGACTTCATGGTCGCCCGAGACCGCGCCTGGGCCAAGGCGATCAGCCGCGACGAGAGCTTCTACGTGAGCCCCTCGGGCATCGACATCGCCGCCGAGCAGCGGCTGCGCGACGTCCTGCACCTCGTCCCCGAGAGCGCGTACAAGGACGGCGGCCGCGACGCGGTCCTCGGCGACCTCGACCGCCTCGCCGAGCCGCACACCGCCCTGATCTTCGAGTCCCAGGCGCGCCGCCTCGGGGTCACCGTCGGCGACTACGTGACGCTGACGGCGCCGACCGGGTCGGGGCGCACCAACAGCATCGACGTCACGGTCGTGGCCGTGGCGCGCGACGCGGGGTTTCTGAGCCAGTGGAACTTCTTCGTCCCGAGCGCGGACATCCACGAGCTGTACCAAACCGACGACGACACCACGAGCGTCGTCATGCTCTACCTCGACGACCCGTCCCGCGCCGAGGAGGTGATGGGGCACCTGCGCGAGGTGTTCGCGGCGAACGGCTACACCCTCATGGACCACGAGCCGGCGCCCTTCTTCTTCAAGTTCGAGCGGGTCGCGGGCGAGGACTGGACCGGGCAGAAGCTCGACATCACCGTCTGGACCGACGAGGTGGTCTACATCAGCTGGGTCACGACCATGCTCGACGGCATCACCGCGGTCCTCATCGGCATCCTGATGGCCATCATCGCCATCGGCATCATGAACGCGATGCTGATGAGCGTCCGCAAGCGCACCGCGGAGATCGGGACGGCCCGGGCCATCGGCATGACCCGCTCGGGGGTGCTGTTGATGTTCGTGACCGAGGCGCTGCTGCTCGGCTTCTTCGCGACCGTCCTCGGCGCGGCGCTCGGGGCGGGGCTCGCCGCCGGGCTCGACGCCGCCCAGGTGCCGCTCACCAACACGTTCTTGAGCAGCATCCTGCTGAGCGACACCCTGCACGTGAGCGTCACCACCGAGCAGCTCCTCGAGGCCGTCGTCCTCTTCACCCTCATCACCGGGCTCAGCGCCATCTCGCCGGCGATCCGCGCGGCGCGGCTCCAGCCCGTCAACGCCATCCAACACACGAGCTGACCGGGAGAGCCCCCATGCACATCGCACTCGCCGCCCTGACCGCCGTGACGTTGGGCGCGACGCTCACCGCCTCGGCGGTCGCCGTCGCCGCGCCGCTGACGCCAGAGCAGACCGCCAAGGTGCTCGTCGACCTCGACGACAAGCAGCGCAACTCCGGCGACTACAAGGCGCTCATCTACCTCGAGAGCAAGCAGAAGGACAAAGACGACCTCGTCTATCAGCTCGTCGCGTATCGGCGCGACGCCGACGACAAGCTGATGATGCTGTTCCTCAAGCCGAAGACCGAGGCCGGCAAGGGGTATCTGCGCATCGACAAGAACCTGTTCATGTACGACCCGGCGACCGGCAAGTGGGACCGCCGCACCGAGCGCGAGCGCATCGCCGGGACGGACTCGAACCGCGCCGACTACGACGAGTCGCGGCTCGCCGAGGAGTTCGTGCCCACCTACGTCGGCGAGGAGCAGCTCGGCAAGTACGCCGTCCACCACATCGCGCTGAAGGCCAAGGCGGACGCCGACGTGGCCTTCCCGGTCATGCACATCTGGGTCGACCAGGCGACGGGGAACCTGCTCAAGGCCCAGGAGAGCGCGGCCTCGGGCAAGCTGATGCGCACGACCTACTACCCGAAGTGGGACAAGCTGTTCAGCCCGTCGAAGGGCGCCGACGTTTATTTCCCACGTGAGATCAGGATCTTCGACGAGGTCGAGAAGGGCAATCGGACGACCATCGCCATCCAGGAGGTCGATCTGAGCGCCCTGCCGCTCAACATCTTCACCAAGGCCTGGCTCGAGTCGAAGACCCGCTGAGCCGGCGGCGGGGTGGCGAGCCCCAGCGACCCGTGCCATCTTCGGAGGGCCCGCGCCGGGGCCCACGGTCGCCATGCCGCACTGCGAGGTCCGGCGCGGCGGCGACTCATCTGAGGATGGAGGCGACGATGTCCGGGCTCTCGACCGCCGCCATGCGGCCACAGCATGACGCCCTCACGCTCCCCCTCGTCGCGACGTTCGCGCTCATCGGCTTCGCGGTCCTGAGCCTCTTCGACTTCACCATGAGCGGGGCGGTCGTCTACACCCTCTACGATCGGCTCAGCACGGCGGCGCTCGTGGTGCTCGGCGCGAGCGCCTACGGCTGGGCCCGGGTCGCCGGCAGCCGCGCCGGGCGTGTCAGCGGCTGGCTGCTCCTCGTCGTGCTCGCCGCGGTGGTCCTGTCCTTCGTCACGAACTTGATGGACGGCCCCGCCATCGGGATCCTGTGGCGGGTGATCGCCGCCACGCACGCCGTCGGATATGCGCTGTTCGCCTTCGCGCTCGCCGCGCCGACGCCCTCCAGGCGCCCGGACGCGCTCGCGTGGACCGGGGTGGCGCTGGCGGGCTGCGGTACGATCTTGCAGCTGTCGCTCATCGCGGGCGTGCCGGTGGAGAACGCCTACGTGGTGAGCGACCTCCTCATGTACGCGGGGTTGGTCCTGGTCCTCGTGTCGGTGCGCGCCGCGCTGCGACGGGGCGAAGCCGCCGCCCGCCCGCCCGGGCCCATGGACCGCGACGACCTCCAGGCGGGGCTCGAGGGCGCCCGGACCTTCAAGACCGGCGTCGTGGTCCAGCTCGTCACGCTCCTCGCCGGCTTGGTGCTCGGCCTGATGGCCTTCGGCCTCCGAAGCCGGGCGGTAGCCACGCTGTTCGCCCTCGGCGTCCTCGCCGGCACCTTGATCGGGCAGCTCTTGATCCTCCAAGGGGTGTCCCGCTTGCGCCGCCTCCCGGCCGCCAGCGGCGCCCGGGCCCACGGGAACGCCGCCTGGACCATCTACCTCATCCTGTTCGCGCTCTCCACGGTCGTGGTGGTCACGAGCCTCCTGGCGCTCGTGGCCCCGCGCCTCATCGACGGCATGCAGGATACGGAGGTCGAGAGCTTGGCGATCCTGCCGGCGCTGATCGGGCAGCTGCTGCTGTTCGCGGGGCTCGCGCGCACCGGGCGCTGGCTCCGGGCCCCGGCGGTCACCCGCTACGCCCGCCGGGCGATGCTCTGGTTCTCGGTGACCGCCGCGCTCCAGTTCCCGCTCCGGACCCCGAGCTTCGCTCGCGACCTCGGCCTCAGCGGGCCGGTCGTGCTGGTCTTGGCGGTGCTGCTGCTCGCGAGCGCCGTCGCCGCCCTCGCCCAGCTCTTCGGCGTCCTGGCGACCCTGGACACCGCGCTCTCGCGCGAGACCTGGCTCGCCCCCTTCGGCGACGACGAGGAGCCCGCGTGACGCCGCCCGCCACGCCCTCGAGCCCGACGAGGTCGGCGCCCGCTCGATCCTAGCGACGCGGGCCGCCGCGGAGATCCTAGCGACGCGGGCCGCCGCGGAGGCGCTCAGGGCGGGCGGTCGGGGCCCTCGACGGCGCAGGCGTCGTCCACGTCGGGGTCGGGAAAGCCGTCGCCGTCCCGCCGGCCGTCGAGGTCCTCGGCCAGGGTCTGGCAGCGGTCGCGCGCGGCGGCGACGCCGTCGCCGTCGCGGTCATCGCCCGGGGTGCTGAGGCCGGGCAGCTCGCTGCGACCCGGGCCTCCTGCCGGCATGGGATTACAGCCGTCCGCCCCCCCGATTTGATGGTGCCACTTCATCATTTTGATTGATGCCGACCACACCCCCGCGTCGACGATACCGCAACATGTTGATTTTATTGCGTGGCGTGGGTGGATCGGATGTTGCTTCGCTTGGCTGCACGAACGGATCCGCGGGTGGCGCGAGGCGCCGAACACCGCGGAGGACACCCCGCGCTCGCAGCACGCGCGAGACGTTCACTGCACGCGGCAGGCCCCGTGCGCGAGAGCCGATCCGGCTTGCGCAGCGCGCGCTGGGTCGGCCGCCCCGCCTTCGGGCGGAGCGCAGGGCCCTCGTCCCCAATCCAACAGGAGAAGACGATGAAGATCACACTCGCTTTGGGCTTCCTTGGGGCCTCGCTGCTGCTGCTCGGCGCTTGTGACGGCGGGTCCGAGGCCGACCGACGGGGCGTCGGCGCCTCCTGCACCAACAGCGACGACTGCACCGAGGACGGGCAGAGCTGCCTCGCCTTCAAGGGAGGCTACTGCGGGGTCATGGGCTGCGACCACGACGTCGACTGCCCCGGCGGCTCCCTCTGTGTCACCCACACCGACGCGCAGAACTACTGCTTCCTCAGCTGCGACGGGAAGGCCGACTGCAACCGCAACCGCGCTGCGGACATCGAAGCGAACTGTTCGTCCAACGCCACCTTCGCCGACGGCGGCACCGGCAAGGCCTGCGTGCCGCCCTCCGGCACCTGAGCGGCGACTCCGTCCCGCTCGGCGCCCGCCTGAGAGACATCCGCGAGTCGCACACGAGCGCGACGGCCAAGACGCACCACACGAAAAAGGGAAAGGTCATGAGAAACAGAGTCCTAATGACAAGTCTTCGGGCCGGAGCGGCCTTTCTACTGCTGGGCCACCTCGCGGGTTGCGCCGACCAGGTCGTAGGCTGGCCTGGACCGGACGTCACGGCGCCGACCGTCAGCGCGACCACCCCCGCGAACGACGCGATCGACGTCGCGCTCAACGCCCCGGTCAGCGCCACGTTCAGCGAGGCGATGGACCCGACGACCGTCTCGACCGACTCCTTCACGGTGCGCGACGGGACGACCCCGGTCGCCGGCACCGTCGTCTATGCCGGCGTGACGGCGGTCTTCACCCCGACCCAGCCGCTCCTGCTCGACACGACCTACTCGGCGGTCGTCACGACCCAGGCCAAGGACCTCGCGGGCAACCCGCTGCCGCACACCTACAGCTGGAGCTTCACGACCGGGGCGGTCATCGACGCCACAGCCCCCATGATCCTCCTCACCCTCCCGGGCGACATGGACACCGACGTCGTCCTGAACACGGCCGTGTCGGCCACCTTCAGCGAGGTCATGGACCCGCTGTCGATCACCGCCACGGTGTTCACCCTCGCGAACGCGGCCGGCCCGGTCCTGGGCAACGTCGCGCAGGTCGACGCCACCGCGACCTTCGTCCCCGACAACCTGCTCACGTTGAACACCCTCTACACGGCCACCGTCACCACGGGCGCCAGCGACCTCGACGGCAACACGCTCACCGAGGACTACGTGTGGACCTTCACCACCGGCGCGGAGCTCGACTCCGACCCGCCCACGGTCACCTCGAACGCCCCCGAGGACATGGCGATCGACGTCCCCGTCAACACCACCGTCAACGCGACCTTCAGCGAGGACATGGACCCGCTGAGCATCGACACCGCGTCGTTCACGCTGGTCGGCCCGGGCGACAGCGAGGTGCTCGGGACGGTGCACTACGACCCGCTGGCCAGGATCGGCACGTTCATCCCCGCGAGCGCCCTCATGCCGGTGACCGAGTACACGGCCACGGTGACCATGGACGCGGCGGACCTCGCCGGCACGATGATGGTCGAGGACTACGTCTGGACCTTCTCGACCGGGGACGACCTCGCCCTCGGGTTCGCCCCGCTGGCGATCAACCTCGGCTCGCTCAGCACCTTCGTGGCGGTGGCCGGCTCCGGCCTCACCAACTCCAACTCGAGCGGCACCACGACGCTCAACGGCGACGTCGGGCTCTCCCCCACCGGCACGTGCCTCGGCGACGGCTCGCCCTGCACGCTGACCAACCCGGTCATCAACGGCACCCTCTACGTCAATGACCCCGAGGGCGTGGCCGCCAAGGCCAAGGTCGACCTCGTCGCCGCCTACGTCGAGGCGATGTCGCGTCCACCGGGCATCACCTCCCAGGACCTCGCGGGCATGACCCTCACCCCCGGCGTCTACACCTCGGCCTCCACCATGACCATCGCCGTCGGCGGGACCGTGTGGCTCGACGGCATGGGCGACTCGAACGCGGTCTTCATCTTCCAGATCGGCTCGTCGCTCACCGTGAACAACGACGCCCAGATCGTCTTGCTCAACGGCGCCAAGGCCAAGAACGTCTTCTGGGCGTGCGGCGCCTCCTCGACGCTCGGATCGAACGTCCGGTTCCAGGGCAGCATCCTCGCCCAGGAGTCCAACTCGGTCGGCACCGACTCGGTCGTGGTGGGCCGGCTCCTGTGCACGACGGGCGAGATCACGCTGCTGTCCAACACCATCACGCTGCCGTAGCCACGGGACGAGCGCGTGTGTCGCGCAGGTCCGGGGACCCCGTCCCCGAGCCCCGCTGCGGCACCCCACCTGGCCGTCACGAACCCTGTGTGCGCCGCGCTGGCGCACACGCCAAACACCTTGGAGATGACGATGCGATCTTCGTACACACCCGCGCGCGCCCTCGGGCTTCGCCACTGGGCAATCTGGGTGGCGGGGCTCGCCGCCCTGGTCGCCACGCCGTTGACCGAGCGGCCCGCCGCCGCAGCGGAGGCGTTCACGCTGCAGCTCGAGCCCGCCGCCGCGTTCTGGCTCGACAGCCCGCAGTCGGACCGCTTCAACCCGGGGTTCTACCTCGCGCTCCGGCCGGGGATCGCCCTCGGCCGCGTGGTCTCCCTGCAGCTCTCCTACGCGATGCTCTACACGCCGGCGGCGGAGGGCTTCACCGAGGACGGCTCTTCCCACGCCCTGATGGCCGGCGTCCGCATCCGCCCCTTCGGCACCCTGCAGTCCGACGACAGCCACTACGGCGGCGGCCTGTGGATCGACCTCAACCTGGGCTACGCCCGCACCGGCGACCTCGACCGCTTCGCCTTCGACGTGGGCCTCGGCTATGGCTTTCAGCTCACGCCGTCCTTCGCGCTGGGCCCGGTCGTGCGCTACAGCCAGATCCTGCAGGCCAACGACACGCCGAACGTCGACCCGAGCGACGCGCAGCTCCTGACCGTCGGGCTGAACTTCACCTTCGGCGAGGCCTATGAGGCGGAGGCGGACGCCGGGGTGTGCCCCGAGTGCGCGCCGCCCGAGGCCCCCAAGGCGCTCCCGTGCGCCCCGACCGGCTGCCCCGACCGCGACCACGACGGCGTGTGCGACGACTTCGACAAATGCCCCGATGACGTCGGGCCGGTGGCCGCCCTGGGCTGCCCTGTCGACCCCTGCACCGGCAAGCCGCTGATCGTCCTGGTCCAGTTCCGCTACAACAGCGCCGCGCTGCCCGCCACAGCGGACCACGCGGAGTACATGGACCCGATGCTCGACGCCGTGGCCGAGGCGATCGCGAAGGACCCGACCTGCAACGTGTGCATCCTGGGCTACGCCTCGCAGGAGGGCCCCCCCGATCACAACCTGGACCTGAGCCGCAGACGGGCCACGGCCGTGCAGGGCTACCTGACCGCGCGTGGCGTGGCCGCCGCGCGCATCCCGACCTACGGCATGGGCGAGACCTGCCTGCTCGTCCCGCAGGAGAGCGACGTGCTCAACCGCCGGGTCGAGTTCCGCCGCCTCGCCCCAGGGGGGACCTGCCCGACCACGTGCACCGTGTCGAAGTAGCGTGAGCGCACCCGCCGCGGCGCGCCAAGCTGGCGCGACGCGGCCCGGGCAGGCGGGATCACCGACGGCGCCGGCGGCCCCTCACCCGCCCTCGCCCTCGCCCGCGCCCTTGCCGCCGATCATCCCGTAGCTCTTGAGCTTGCGGTAGAGCGTCGCGGTCCCGATCTGGAGCTGCTGCGCCGTATGGGTCTGGTTGCCGCCGTTGAGGGCGAGGCTCGCGAGGATGTAGTCCTTGGCGATCTCGTCGAGGGGGCGCACGGCGCCCGCGAGGGCCGCCGGCTTCGGCAGCGCTCGGCGGACCTCCTCGGGCAGATCCTCGACCTCGACGCGACTCCCCCGGGCGAGCGCCACCGCGCGCTCCATCGCGTTCTCGAGCTCGCGCACGTTGCCCGGCCAGGCGTAGCGCAGCAGCTGGTCGGCCGCGCCCGGCGCGAGGCCCGTGATCTTGCGCTTCATCCGGGACGCCGCCTCCGCGAGCAGCACCCGCGCGAGGGCCAGGATGTCGTCGCGGCGGTCGCGCAGCGCCGGCACCTGCAGCTCGACGACCTTGAGCCGGTAGTAGAGGTCCTGGCGGAAGTCGCCGCGCTCGACCCCGCGGGCGAGGTCGCGGTTGGTCGCCGAGATGACGCGCACGTCGACCTTGCGGCTCTTGTTCTCGCCGACCCGCCGGATCTCGCGCTCCTGGAGCACGCGCAGGAGCTTGACCTGCATGGCGGTCGAGACCTCGCCGACCTCGTCGAGCAGCAGCGTGCCGCGGTGGGCGGCCTCGAAGAGCCCCGGGCGGTCGTGGGTCGCCCCGGTGAACGCGCCCCGCGCGTGGCCGAAGAGCTCGCTCTCGAGCAGCGTCTCGGTGATGGCGCCGCAGTTCACGGCGATGAACGGCCCGTCCGCGCGGGTGGACGCGTCGTGGACCAGGCGCGCGATGCGCTCCTTGCCCGAGCCGCTCTCGCCGGTGATGAGCACCGTCGTGTCGACCTGCGCCACGCGCTGCGCCAGGTCGACGACCCGCCGCATCGCTGGGCTCTTGGCGACGAGCCCGAGCGGCCCGTCCACCTCGGGCACCACCCGGACGAGCGCCCGGCGGTGCGCGCTGAGCTTGCGCTCGGCCTGCTTGAGCGTCTCCGTGACCCGGTGGAGCGAGGTCTCGAGGCACTCCTCGAGGCGGATCGGCTCGAAGAAGCGCAGCTCGTCGAGGCGCTCGCTGCCCCAGGACGCGCGCGAGCGCCCGATGAGGTGGCAGGCGGCGTCGCCCTTGCCGACGCAGCGGTCCTCGAGGACGAAGATCTCCTCGCCCAGGCTGCGGCTGAGGTAGCCGCTGGTGATACCGGAGATGGTCCAACACACCGGCTGATCGGCGCGCCCCGAGTGCAGGATGTGCTGCTCGGCCTCGTAGGAGGCGAGCAGCGTCGTGCCGTCCTCGGAGATGAAGCCGTCGTCACCGGACTGGACGGAGAACAGGCCCTCGAGGGCGTGCAGGCGCCGCCCCGCGTTGCGCAGGTCTTCGCGGTCGTCCCACTCGAACGCGCTCTGCATCGCCTCGGCCATGCGCCACCCGTGGGCGAAGCCGAACTGGGTGAGCACGGCGCGGGCGGCGACGCGGCCGAAGTTCTCGACGAGGTACTTGCGCAGGAGCCCGACCGCCACGGCGTCGAGGAGCAGCGCCCGCTGCCCGGCGAAGCGGATGACCCCGGCCTCGGGATCCAGCTCGAGGAGCTCTTTGTGGTCGAGGTCAGTCGCGCGCATGGGCGTGCCGCTCCATCAGAATGATGGTGACTCTAGCTCATCTTGATTGGAGAGATCCCCACCATCTCACGCGATTGTTCCAGGTGTCTGAATTCATGGCACTTCGGCGGGTGGCACGGAAGCTGCTTGACAGACCCCTCGAGAGCTGGCCGCAGCCCGGGTGGGCCGCGACCCACCCGGGTCGCAAGGGACTACGGACCCACGAGAGGTTGAAGCGCATGAAGAACCACACCCTGATTGGAGCGGCCTGGGCCGCGTCGCTGCTCCTGGCGCTCGGCGCCGGCTGCGGCGACACCGACGCGACGGGCGCGGGTAGCGACGCCGCTGGGGCGGACACGGGCAGCGCGAGCGACGTGGGCGCGACGGACACGGGCGCCGCGACCGACGGCGGGGACGTGGCCACGGCGACCGATATCGGGGCCACGCGGGACGGCCACATCGGGGCGCCGGGGTCCCCGGTCGACCTCGGAGGGGCCGGCGGCTTCGTGATCCTCGCGAAGTCCGGCGTCGAGAACGCGCCGACCTCGGCCGTCACCGGCAACATCGGCGTCAGCCCGGCGGCGGCGACCTACATCACCGGCTTCTCGTTGACGGCTGACGACACGAACGTCTTCGCCACCTCGGCTCAGGTCACGGGGAGGGTCTACGCGGCAGACTATGCGGTGCCGACGCCCTCGAACCTGACCGCGGCCATCGGCGACATGGGCTTCGCCTTCAATGACGCCGCTGGGCGCGCGCCCGACGTCACCGAGCTGGGCGGCGGGAGCATCGGCGGGATGACCCTCGAGCCGGGCGTGTACGCCTGGGCGACGGGCCTGCTCATCTCCTCCGACGTCACGCTCTCCGGCGGCGCCACCGACGTGTGGATCTTCCAGATCGCCCAGGGCCTGACCCTCGACTCCGGCGCGAGGGTCACCCTGACCGGGGGCGCGCTGGCCAAGAACGTCTTCTGGCAGGTCGCTGGCCTCGCCGACCTCGGGACCACCGCCCACCTCGAGGGGGTGGTGCTGAGTCGCACCGCGATCAGGCTGAACACCGGCGCGTCGGTCACCGGCCGGCTGCTGGCCCAGACGGCGGTGACCATCGCGGGCAGCACCGTGGTCGCGCCTGCGCCCTGAGCATGGAGACCCCAACTCCAAGGCGACCGAACCGATGATCACCCTCCGCAGAGCCAAGGAGCGCCGCCACAAGCGGGATCGCGAGCGCGACGTCTGGCTGACGTTCCCCGCGAGACGCCGGGACTCTCCCCTCGCGGACGGCTTCGGGAGCCTCGAGTACCTCGCCGAGATCCGGCTGGGACCGGGCGCGGGCCTCCCACAGCGCCCCGCTCACGACGCCGAGATCATCACCTACGTCGCCGAGGGTGCGCTCGCCTACGACGACGGGATGGGAGGGTCGGGGGTCGTGTACGCCGGTGAGTTCCTGCGCACGACCGCCGCACGTGCGGTGCACCCCCGCGAGACCAACGCGTCGCAGACCGACCGGGCCCGCGTCCTGCAGGTGTGGCTGCGGTCCTCGGAGACCTCCCTCGCGACGAGCCACGAGCAGCGGCGTTTCACCCGGGCGGAGCGCCGCGGCAGGCTGAGCCTCGTCGCCTCGCCGGACGGGCGGAGCGGGTCACTCCACCTCCGTCAAGACGCGCTGCTGTATTCGTCGCTGCTCGAGCCCGGGCAGCACGTGGTCCACGCGCTCTCCCAGGCCCGCATGGCGTGGCTGCACCTGGTGCTCGGAGCGGTGTCCTGCGACGACTTCGTCCTGACCACCGGCGACGGCGCGGCGGTCAGCGGCGAGCGGGCGGTCTCGTTCACGGCGCTGGAGCGCAGCGAGCTGCTGCTGATCGACCTGGCGCAGGAGTCGCGGGCGCCCCCGAGCCAGCGGGCCGCGAGCGCGGACCACGATCCCGTCGGTCCCAGCTGATCTCCCCCTGAACCACCAGTCCACTCCACCCGCGCTTTCCCCAGGGAGACCCCTCATGTCGATCGAATCGCTGCTCATCATCCTCCTCGTCGGCGCCGTCGCCGGCTGGCTCGCGACCCTCATCATGGGCCAGTGGGGCTTCGGCCTCCTCTTCAACATCGTCGTCGGCCTGCTCGGCGGCCTGGTCGGCGCGTGGTTTCTGCCCCAGGTCGGGATCGTCGTCAGCGGCGGCCTCATCGGCCACGTCCTGACCGCCACCGTCGGGGCGATCCTGATCCTGTTCGCGATCGTCGTCCTGCAGCGGGTCGGGTTCGTCCCGCGCCGCCGCCTCCGCTGACCGCCCCGCTGAGAGACAGGCCGCTCATGGGCGCTCCGCGAGGCGCGGCGCGCCGCCCTCACCGCATGACCTAACCCTTCGTTTCGAAAGGAAATCCATCATGTCTATTCGCACGACCCTGGCCGCGCTGATCGTGGTCGCCCTGCCCCTCGTCGCCGCCCCTAGCGCCTTCGCCGACCCCTACGAGGGTCACAGCGGCGGCGGGCTGCACAACGCGACCGTGTCGCTCGGCCTCGCCCTCGGTGATCCGAGCGCCTTCGACCTCAAGCTCTGGACCGGCCAGGGCAGCGGCTTCGACTTTGGCGTCGGCTTTCGCCGCTTCACCAAGCGCGTCGGCATCTACGCCGAGTACGAGCTGGGGCTCGCCGACTTCTGGATCGGCCACTCGGTGTGGAGCGTCTTCTATCTCGGCCTCGGCGGCGCGATCTCCCTCCACGACGGCAAAGACGAGCTCTCGGTCGCGCTGATCATCCCGATCGGCATCAACTTCCGGTTCAAGGTGCCCTTCGAGATCTTCCTCGAGGCCCGCCCCGGGGTCGACCTGGTCGGCAACGGCGACCGCTTCGGGATCGGCGGCCAGCTCGGCATCCGCCTCATCTTCTGAGGCTAGCGCCAGACGCGCCGGGGGCGTGAGCGTCGGACGCCACGCCCCGGGCCAGATCGGGCCACCCGCGCCGCTGGCGGCGGCCCCCTTGCCTCCTCACGGCGGCGCCACCGGGACGCCAAACCCCGGTAGCAACAACCATGCTAGCATACGACTTAGACACCATTTGCGCGCCGAACTCCTTGAAATAAAATTTCAACTGAAAGAACGATCGGTGCCAACAATGAGATGGTAGCAACCAACGAGAATACGGAGCCCTCAATGAAACTCACCCTGCTTCCCCTGCTGCTCATCCTTCCGCTCGGCGCCGCCTGCGGCGACACCTCGACGACCGGCATCGGCCTCGAGTTCAGCCCCTACGTCGACGGTGGCGCGTCGAACCTGCTCATCCTCGGGCCCGCCTTCGAGGTGACCCGCTTTGAGGTCCTGGTGCGCGAGATCAAGGTGCTGCCCGACGACACCACCGACGCCACCAAGTACAAGGCGAAGGGTCAGTTCTACGTCAACGTGCTCGATCCGACGGCCAACACGACGCCGATCTACGACCTGTCGGCCGGCACCTACAAGAAGGTCGAGTTCAAGTTCGACACGCCCGACACCGGCACGGGCCTCCTCCCCGCCAACTCGGCCATCGTGCTCGAGGCGACCATCGACGGCGTCGACGTGCAGTACCTCGCCACCAAGCTCGACAAGGTCACGCTGCGCGACGTCAGCGGCATCCCCCTCGGCGCCGGCGACGTGGACTACTTCCTCGTCGACCTCGACATCATCGGCTGGTTCGGTGGCGTCGACGTGACCACCCTCGCGCTCACCGACGGTGTCGCCGTCATCGACAACAAGGGCGCCAACAAGGACGCCTGGAACGCGATCACGGAGAACATCAAGACCGAGATCAAGATGCTCCGCAAGCCCCAGAAATAGCGCCCGCTGGGACTGACGAATGCCGCGACACCGCCCCTGAAACGGGCGGCGTCGCCGTTTTTGGAGCGCGTCCGCTCACCCGAGCGCCGTTCCCCCGCCTGGGGCGCTTGATCGGAAGGTCCCAGGCGTCCGGCAGATGCCGTCCTGGGAGGGTGGACGCAGCACCCTGCGACCGGCCGCGGTCCGGGTCAAGCGCCCTACCTCTCGAGCTGGGTGACGTCGCGGACCGCGCCGGTGTCGGCGCTGGTGGTCATGGCGGCGTAGGCGCGCAGGGCGGCCGAGACCTTGCGCGCGCGCGCCTTGGGCTTCCAGGCCAGGGGCCCGCGGGCCTCCATGGCGGCGCGCCGCGCGGCGAGCACCTGCTCGCTGACGGCGAGGTGGATGCGCCGGTTGGGGATGTCGATCTCGACGGTGTCGCCCTCCTCGATGAGCCCGATGGCCCCGCCGCTCGCCGCCTCGGGCGAGACGTGACCGATGGAGAGCCCGGCCGTCCCCCCCGAGAAGCGCCCGTCGGTGAGCAGGGCGCACGCCTTGCCCAGCCCGCGCGACTTGAGGTAGCTCGTGGGATACAGCATCTCCTGCATACCGGGGCCGCCCTTGGGGCCCTCGTAGCGGATGACGACGACGTCGCCGGCCACGACCTGGCCGCCGAGGATGGCGGCCACGGAGTCGTCTTGGCTCTCGAACACGCGCGCCTTGCCCGAAAACGTCCAGATCGACTCGTCCACCCCCGCGGTCTTGACCACGCAGCCCTTGGCGGCCAGGTTGCCGTAGAGCACGGCCAGCCCGCCGTCTCGCGAGTAGGCGTGCCGCGTGTCGCGGATGCAGCCCGCGGCGCGGTCGAGATCGAGGGTGTCGTAGCGCCGGCCTTGGCTGAACGCCTCTTGGGTCGGGACGCCCCCCGGCGACGCCGAGAAGAACGTGTGAACCGCGACGTCCTCGCTCGTGGCCACGTCCCACGCGGTGATGGCCTCGCCCAAGGTCCGCGTGTGGACCGTGGGCACCTCGCCGCGGATGAGCCCGGCGCGGTCGAGCTCGGCCAGGATGCCGAACACGCCGCCGGCGCGATGGACGTCCTCGACGTGGTACTTCGCGGTCGAGGGCGCGACCTTGCACACGCACGGCACCCGGCGCGAGATCGCGTCGATGTCGGCCATGGTGAAGTTCACCTCGGCCTCCTGCGCGCACGCGAGCAGGTGCAGCACGGTGTTGGTCGAGCCGCCCATGGCGACGTCGAGGGCCATGGCGTTCTGAAAGGCCTCGAAGGTCGCGATCGAGCGCGGCAGCGCCGACGCGTCGTCCTGCTCGTAGTAGCGCCGGCACAGATCGACGGCGACGCGCCCGGCGCGCAGAAACAGCGCCTTGCGGTCGGCGTGGGTGGCGACCAGGGTGCCGTTGCCGGGCAGCGACAGGCCCAGGGCCTCGGTGAGGCAGTTCATGGAGTTGGCGGTGAACATGCCCGAGCACGACCCGCAGGTGGGACAGGCGGAGCGCTCGTAGGCGGCCACGTCGGCGTCTGAGACCGAGTCGTCGCCGGCCTTCACCATGGCGTCGATGAGGTCGATGGCGAGCTCCGCGCCTGCGCCCGCGCCGGCCTGGCTCGGCAGCTTGACCTTGCCGGCCTCCATCGGGCCGCCCGAGACGAACACCGCCGGGATGTTCAGGCGCAGGGCCGCCATGAGCATGCCGGGCGTGATCTTGTCGCAGTTGGAGATGCACACCACGGCGTCGGCGCAGTGGGCGTTGACCATGTACTCGACGCTGTCGGCGATGAGCTCGCGCGAGGGCAGCGAGTAGAGCATGCCGTCGTGGCCCATCGCGATGCCGTCGTCGACGGCGATGGTGTTGAACTCCTTGGCCACGCCGCCCGCCGCTTCAATCTCGCGGGCGACCATCTGGCCGAGGTCCTTGAGGTGCACGTGGCCGGGCACGAACTGCGTGAAGCTGTTGACCACGGCGATGATCGGCTTGCCGAAGTCGCCGTCCTTCATGCCGGTGGCGCGCCAGAGGGCGCGGGCGCCCGCCATGTTGCGGCCAAAGGTCGAGGTGCGTGAGCGGTAGTGAGGCATGGGCGATTCCTACCACGGCGGCCCCCGCGAGCAAGCGGCGGGGACCCGGGGGCCACGGAAAATGCCATCAAAATGATGGACCAGGCCACCAAAAGGATGGGCTTCGGACCGCCGACCGGCCGCGCGCCGGGCCGGCGCAGGGCGTCGGCCGGGCGTCCGCGCGAGCCCGCGGCGATGGCACGGCGATTGCTCCCTTCCGAGTCGAGGCCAGGCCGAGGCCTCCCCCGGACCCGACTCGCCGTCGTCCCACCCGCAGGCGAGATCCAGGCCACACCCAGGAGCATCCCGATGACGACGCGAATGCCGGCGTACCCGCCGCCGCCCGAAGACGCCCCCGCGAGCCCCCCCGAGGCGGCCACCAGCCCGAGCGCCCGGCCGAACCGACCCGCGTGGAGCCAGCGCAAGTCGATCCGCAGGGTCACGCGCCCGGAGCTGCACAGACCTCAGATCACCCTCGTCGACCAGGCGGCCGCGGTCCCCGCGGAGCCTCCGAGCGCCCCCTCGCCGCTGCCGGCCCGGACCCCGCACCCGGCGGTCTATGGCGGCGCCGGTGCCGAGGAGCGGGCCGCGCCCAGAGAGGGCGCCAGAGTCACCACCGAGACCAAGGCCTGACGCGGATCGCCGGGCCTCGCCCGAGCCGGGCGCGCCCCGCAACCGAGCTCACCCTGACGCGCCCCCTGTGCGCCGCAACGCGCCCCCCACGGGGCGCCCAACGAGAGACAAAAACATGAGTCGAATCCTATCCTTGTCCGCCCTGGCCGCGACGCTCCTGGTCGCGACCCCGGCCCTCGCCCAGGATCATCCGCTCTACATCGGGCAACACAACCACGTGACGCTCGCGCTCGGCGTGGGGCTCGCCGGTCAGACCAACAGCGACCTCGTGTCCCTCCAGCCCACCCTCGAGGCGCGCTTCGGCTTCTCCCCCGGGCTCGGGCTGCAGCTCGTGCTCCCGGCGATGTTCGTCGACCTCTCCACCGAGGTCGAGGGCGCGACCCGCTTCGAGCTCGCCAACCCCTCGGTGGCGCTCGAGATGCTGCTCGACACTGGCCCCGCGACGATCGAGGCCTTGCGCTTCGGCGTCGCCATACCGGTCCTGAGCCGCCCGAGCGGCGTCAACCTCAGCGCCTTCGGGGACACGCTGATGCAGGCCGTCAACGTCGCGATGGCGACCGGCGCCCGCGGCCTCTTCGACATGTGGCGCTACGCCCCCGACACGCTCTCGCTCTTCGCCGAGTTCCAGGCGACCTCGGACCTCGACGGCGTCTACCTCGACTTCCGCGGCGCCGTCGGCCTGCTGATCCCGACCGCCGACAGCAGCGACGCCGAGTTCACGGTGCAGGCCCTCGGCCGCGTCGGCTTCGGCGGCGTCGTGCGCCCGTTCGCCGGGCTCGGCGTCGTGCTCATCCCGACCAAGACCGTGGGCCTCTCCGGCCAGGATGACGCGTTCCAGGTCGGCGTGCAGGCCGGCGTGCTCGTCGAGCTCGGCGCCGCCCGCGTCGACGTGTACGCGCAGATCAACATCGATCGCCCGGCGGGCTTCTCCTTCGATGACAACGGCGTCTTCGGGATGCACCTCGCCGCGACCGTGCCCTTCTGAGCTCCGCCCCGCGAGGCCACCACCCCCATCAACCCCAAACGGCCGGCGCCTCGCCGACCGCGTGAACAGGAGAGAAGTCATGGGAACAAAACAGGAAAACGCCGCAAAACGAGAAGCAGACGTCGAGAAGCTCGGCGCGCAGCTCAAGGCGTGGTCGACCCAGCTCGACGACCTCGTCGCCGGCTACCTCCGCTCGAGCGCGCAGGAGAGCGACCCGTATCGCGTCCGCGTGGACGCCCTGCAGGCCCGCAAGGAGGCGGTGCAGCACGAGCTCGACGCCTTCAACGGGGCGGCGGACGGCGGCAGGTCGTGGACCGCGTTCCGGACGGCGATCAAGGAGGACTGGCGCGCCCTCCAGAGCGGCTTCAAGGACCTGACCAGCTGAAGTCGGCTGCCGACGAGGGTGCGGGGGGCGCGTGACGCACCTCTCGCCGCGTCAGGCGGCGGGTGAGCGCCGCGCGTCCGCGATGAACGGCAGGGGATCACCGCTGGCGTCGGTCGCGGTGGCGTCCTCGCGGGCGCGCAGGAGCACCTCGAGGAGGCCGATGACGTCGGCGGGATCGGCGAAGTCCCCCTCGAGGTGGACGTAGCGCGTGGCCTCGCCGAAGACCGCGGTCACCGAGCCGTCGCTGCGGTCGAGGTGACGCCCCTCGAGGAGCGGCGCCGCGTCCGGGGTCAGCTCCGACGCGTCGACGTCGTCGGGCCAGTCGCGGTTGGGCTCCGGCGGCGCGATGGCGTGGCCCTCATCGTCGAGGGCCTCGACGGTGCGGTCGTCGATCTCTACGAAGAGCCGGCCGTTGTCGAGCTGGACATCGATGCCGTCCTCGACCTCGGCGAGCCGCGCGTCCGGGAAGCTCGCCTGGATGAGGTCGCACAGCGCGCTAGTCGTCGGCGCCGGGGGGGTGGGATAGATCACGGTCGCGATGTGATGCATGGAACGTCCCCGACTGAGCTTCATTCACCTTCGCCACCGCGCGGGGCCCCGTCAACAAACATGTGCCGCCGCGGCGACGCCGGTTCAATCCGGTCGGCCGCGGACCAGCGCCGAGAACACCGCCGCCAGCTCGGGCGCCACGATGACGCGCGCCGCCGACGCCCAGAACTCCCTCGGATCCAGCCCCCGCGAGGCGGCGTAGAGCGCGGCCTGGAGCGCCATGTCGAGGCGGTCGAGCTGCCGCACGAAGCGGGCCTCGGGGTCCGCCTGGGCCTCGTAGGCCTCCCACGTCCGGGTCAGCTCGACCCCGCGCGGGAGCCCGGACAGCAGGCCGCGCAGCCCCTCCAGCTCGCGCCGGTGCTTGTCCTCCGGGCCGACGCCGTCGGCCGGCACGATGTCTCCGGCGCGCACCTCGGGCAGGTCGTGCAGCACGGCGTAGGCGAGCGCCCGACCGCGGTCGAGCTCCGGCGGCAGCAGCGCCAGCACCAGCCACGCCACCCCCCAGCTGTGCGCCGCCACCGACTCCGGCCGCTCGACCCCGCGCAGCACCCAGCCCGCCCGCGCGACGTCCTTCAGGCCCAGCCCCTCGAGCAGGCCGGCGACCTCCGGCGGGAGCGCGCCTGCGTGCGTTGCAGCGTCCGCATCGGAGGCGCCCTCGTCTTCAGGATCATGAGTCATGATGCATCGCACCAAGCCGGTCGTAGTGGCGGTAGCCCAGCTGGTCGAGGGCGGTGGGCGGGGCGAGGCCGATGTCGACGAGGGTCTTGGTGCCGTAGGTCCCGGCGAGGACCGGCGGGCTGTAGGCGGCGATCGCGGCGGCGTCGCGGAACGGCTCGAGGGGGTAGAGCACGCGGTGGGCGTGGACGTGGACGAAGTGGGCGAGCGCGACCCGGGTGTAGCCCGGGGTGAGCGGCGCCTTGATGACGTGCGGCGTCGCGAGGAAGGTGCCGCCGGTCAGGATCTCGAGCTCCTGGCCGACCTGGGCCACGATGCAGCCCTCCGGTGGCGTCCCCTGGAGCATCTGGCCGCGTGGCTGCGCGTCGGTGGCGCGGGTGCGCAGGTACAGGCCGCACTGGGCGTCGGGGCGCGGGCAGCGCTGGCCTGTGGGGTCGAGAAAGCGCCCGCCGGGGAGCAGGGTCAGCAGGTTGAAGTCGGTGTGCTCCTCGCCCCACAGGATGGGGCCGCCGACCTGGTCGGCGCCGAGGGCGAGGTAGCGCAGCGCGCGCGTGACGTGCGGGCCGCCGTAGACGAGGGCCTCGAGGTCGTAGGGGGCGAGCCCGAGCGCGTGGGCGCAGCCGCGCAGGAGCTGGAGGCCGATGAGGTGGAGCTGGTGGCCGAGGCTGAGGTAGCGGGCCTTGAAGCCCTCGGCGTCCGGGGGCCAGACGTTGTCGGCGTAGATCTCGGGGTACTCCGTGGCCGCCACCGGGTCGACCGGCTCGGGGGCTGCGAAGTAGCACTCCTTGAAGTCGGGCTGCCCGCCGGCGACGACGGCGCGCTCGGTGTTCGGCGGGGTCCAGCCGCGCTGAAACCAGATGTCGGCGCCGCCGAGGGTGCGCTTGTCGGCCTCGTCGCGGGCGGTGAAGCCGAGGAAGTGGTCGTAGAAGGCGTCGAGGGCGGCCTGGTCGACGCCGTGGGAGCGCACGTAGACGAGGCCGTAGCTGCCGAAGCCCTCGGCGAGGGCGCCCACGGCCCGCCCGACGGCGTCGGCGTCGTGGCTGCGCAGGTCGGCGAGGTCGACGATCGGGATGGCGAGCGGCTGGTCGTGGCTCATGGGTCCTCCGACGCCGGACTATAGCGGCGGGGCGGGCGGACGTCATGCCGGAGGTGGCGGGCGCTACCCCGGGCCGGCGGCGGTGATGTCGAAGACCCAGCGCCCGATGGCGACCAGCACCAGGATGACGCCGTCGCGACGGCTGACGCGCCAGTCGAGGCGCATCAGGAGCATCACCAGCATCACCATCAAGGCGAAGGACACGAGGGAGAGGCGGGCCTCGGGGGCGACCGCCACCGGGTTGATGAGGCCGGCGACGCCGACGACGCCGAAGAGGTTGAAGATGTCGCTGCCGATGAGCGCGCCGACGCCGAGCTCCGCCTTGCCACGCGCGGCGGCGGCGAGGCTCGTCGCCATCTCGGGGGCCGAGGTGCCGGCGGCGACGATGGTCACGCCGATGACCCACTCGCTGACGCCGAAGTCGCGGGCGACGGAGGTGGCGGCGTCCACCATGAAGCTCGACGCCACCAGCACGGCGCCGAGGCCGACGGCGAAGCGCCAGAGGTCGCCGCTCAGCGTGGGGGCCGCCGCGGGGACCTCCTCGAAGGGGATGAGGTGGCGGTCGCGGCGTCCGGCGTGGACGAGATAGAGCAGGTAGAGGACGAGGGCGCTCACCAGCACCGCGCCCTCGAAGCGGTCGAGGCGCAGGTCGAGGCCGATGGTCAGGGAGGCGAAGATGGCGCCGACGAGCAGCAAGCCGCCGTCGCGGTAGGTCACCGTGGGGGCGGTCGGGAGCGAGCGCATCATCGCGACCGTGCCGAGGATGATGCCCAGGTTGAAGATGTTCGAGCCGACGACGTTGCTGACGGCGATGTCGCCCTGGCCCTTGATGGCGGCGCCGACCGACACCGCGAACTCCGGCGCCGAGGTGCCGATGGCGACGACGGTCAGCCCGAGGACGAGCTCGGAGATCCCGAGGCGGCGCCCGATCCCGCTCGCCCCCTCGACGAACAGCCCCGCCCCCTTCGCGACGAGCAGCACCGCGACCACGAACACGAGGATGTTCGCGGCCGTGGGGAAGGTGGAGACGTCGATGCCGAGGAGGGCAGCCATGCGCACGAGGCCGGGTGGGAAGGGCGGGTCCGCCCCGAGCGCGCGTCGGCGCGGGGGCGGGACTCATTTCGCACAGGGGCCAGGACACCTCAATCAGAACTCGCTTCGCGGCGCGCTGATCGCTCCTGACCAGACCGAGCCGGTCGCCGCCCCGGGGCCCGCGCGAGCTCGGGCTCGGGGCGGCGTCCGCTATCTGCGCGTGGAGCCGACGACGGCGTGGGACTCGATGAGGTCGGCGAGCACCTCGAGGGCCTCGCGGGCCTGCGGCGTGAGCTGGTCCTCGTCCTTCTTCGGCGTCTCGCCGTCGTCTTCCTTGTCGCCGTCCTCCTTGCCGTCGAGGATGTCGGCGACCTTGACGAGGTCGTCCTTCTTCGCCTTGGCCAGCTGCTCGCGGACCTTGGTCAGCTCCTCGGAGGCGGCGACGCGCTTGGCGCTCTGGGTGGCGAGCTGCGCGATGACCGCGTCGCTGACGGCGGTCCAGGCGTCGGCCCCGGTGCCCTGGGCTTCGGGGCTCACGAAGCTGATGGTGGTGCGGTGCGGGAGGGCGTTGTCGTTGGTCGCCTCGCCGAAGTGCTCGGCGTCGAACGGGCTCGGGACGAGGACGTCCGCCGCGACCCCGCGGAGCTGCGTCGACTCGCCGCTCGGGCGGAAGAACAGGGCGGTCGTGACCTTGAGCGCGCCGAGGCCCTCGGGGAGGTTGACGACGTTCTGGACGCTGCCCTTACCGAAGGTGTGGTCGTCGCCGACGATGACGCCGCGGCGATAGTCCTTGATGGCGCCGGCGACGATCTCCGAGGCCGAGGCGGAGAGGTGTGAGGTCAGGAGCACCAGCGGGCCGGCCCACTGGACGTCGGGATCCTCGTCCTCGAGGGTCTGGGAGCGCTCGCTCGTGCCCTCGACGCGGACGACGCCGCCCTTGCGGATGAAGAGCCCGGCGATCTCGACCGCGTGCTGCAGGAGCCCGCCGGTGTTGGTCGAGAGGTCGAACATCACCCCGTCGGCGCGGCCGTCGCGGGCCTCCTTGAGGAGCTTCGCCACGTCCTGCGCGGCGCCGCGGTCGCCCGGCTCGGAGCCACCGTAGAACGACGGGAGGTCGATGACGGCCAGCTTGAGCTTCTTGCCGCTGCGGTCGACCGTCTCCCAGCGGAGCTTGGCGGCCTGCTCCTTGAGGTCGATCTTGTCGCGGGTGATCGTCACGACGACCGTGTCCTTGGAGCTCTCGCGCAGGACCGTCAGGCGCACCTTGGTGCCCTTCTTGCCGCGGATGAGCTTGACGACGTCGCGCAGGTCCATGTCGATGACGTCGACGGGATCGCCGGTCTCCTGGGCGACCGCGAGGATGCGATCGGTCGCCTTCAGGTCGCCCTGGCGGTCGGCGGCGCCGCCCTTCACGATCTCGGAGATCGTCGTGTAGCCATCCCGCTGGCGCAGGACGGCGCCGATCCCCTCGAGCGAGAGCTGCATCGAGATGCGGAAGTCCTCGAGCGCGTCCGCGGAGAAGTAGCTCGAGTGCGGGTCGAAGGCCTCGGCGTAGCAGTCGAGGAGGTAGGCGTAGAGGTCACCCTCGGTCTGCTCCTTGACGCGCCGGGTGATGAGCTCGTAGCGCTTGATGAGCTTGGCCTTGGCGTCGGCGATGGACTGGCCCCCGTGGACGTAGTTGGCGAGCTGGAAGTTGACGAGCTTGGTGCGCAGGGCGTCGCGCTCGGCGGCGTTCTTGGGACGCGGGCGCTTCTCGCTGTCGAGATCGAGGGTGACGCCGCGGTCGATGGCGAAGCGGGCCGGGGCGAGGAGCTTCTTCACGAAGGCCTCGATCTCCTGCTGGTGGGCGACCTGCCCCTTCTTGATGTCGTCGATGAGGCCGCAGCGCCCGTCCTGGACGTCCTTGAGGAAGGTCTTGACGGTGCTCTCGAGCTTGGTCGCCTCGCTCGCCGTCAGGAGCGTCTTCGAGCCGTCGACGCGGCCCACGAAGATCTTGGCGGCGCGGGCGAGGAGCTTGTCCTGATCGAGCGGGCCGGTGTCGATGTGGAGTTGGACGTAGCGCTCCATCAGGACCGGCATCGAGCCGCAGCCGAGCAGGTTGTCGCTCTTCGCCTCGGCCTTGCCGCCGCAGGCGACGAGGGAGACGGAGAGGGTGGCGGCGACGGCGAAGCGGGTCAGAGTGGACGTCATCAAGGTGATCCTCGGGCCGGAGACGAGCGCGCCGCAGGCTACATCGGCGCCGCGCGGGGTGCCACTGGAGAGGCCGGATACCGGTGCAACCCAGCGCGCGGTCCAACACCGTTGGCACGCGAGCGAGTCCGGCAAACCGCGCTTTTTCCGTCCCCTCGGTCGGGACGGCGCGCCCCTCCGAGGCCCGCGATCGTCGGCGGGCGCCCGCGATCCGGGCAGCAGCGCCGCCGCCGTGATCGAGCCCGCCGCCGGGAGGGGTGGGGGCCGCCACCGGCGCGGTTGCGCGATACGCGTTGCGGCGCAACATGGCGCGATCTACCATCGCGGGGTCGGTGCGCGCCTCCGACACCGCTTCGCCCCCCCGACACAACCTTCGCAGGCCTTCACGAGGCGCGCGTCACGCGCGGTCTCTCCCCGCGAACGCGCCCGGTCCGCCGCGACCGGCCACCCGCGCGCCCCACGCCGCCGCCTCGGAGTCGCCCATGTCCCGCCTCCTCGCCCTCTCCTTCGTCGTCGCCCTCGGCACAGGCTGCGCTGAGGACGCCGTCGGTCCCGCCGGGCGCGTCGCAATCAGCGTCGCCCCCCTGTCCTACCCCGGCGTGACCAACGCGACCTACACCCTCGAGGTCCGCAACGCCGGTGACGACGTGGTCTTCACCCGCACCGTCGACAGCCGGGGCTACGGGTCTGGGGACGGATCGGCCAGCTACGTCGGGCCGTGCGACGCCGACGCCGGCGCCAACCCCAACACCGTGACGCTGACGCTGACCGGGCTCTACGCCGGGGCCGGCGGCGCGGTCGAGATCCCCGCCACGAGCTACCACAACCCCGGCCCCCTCACCCGCAGCGTCGCCTGCGCGCCGAACGCCGACGTCGCCGTGATCTTCGACGTGACCCTCGCTCGCCAGGCCAACCAGGGCTTCTTCGACGTGGCGGTCGCGTTCTCGAACGTGTTCTGCTCGGCCAAGCTCGACTGCGTCGACGCCGACGGCGACCCGCTGCTGCTGCTGCACGACGCCGACGGCGCTCGCGCCCGCACGGTCGTGGTCGGGCTGGCCTGCACCGGCGACGCGGCCTCGGGCGGCGAGACGTGGCTCTACCACGACGCCGTCACCGTGACCTGCACCGACGGCACGGCGCTGGTCGACCCGAGCGCCGGCCCGGGCAACCTGAGCGAAGGCCAGGGGATCCAGTCGACCGGCACGGCGCCGCTCTTCGGGGCCGCCGTCTATCGCGGGACCGAGCAGCTCGGCTTCAACAAGCGCTACTGGAACGTGCTCGTCGGCCTCGCGCCGACCGCCGCGGGCTGCACCGTCACGACGGCGGCGACCGCGTCGCCGGACGCCTTCGACGACGGCCGGACCCCGGCCGGGACGACCTGGCCCTACATCGACTGGGACGTGGACGTCACCGCGGCCGGCACCGGGGCGCTCGCATGCACCACCCACCCGGTGAACGGCGCCGCGCCCCACGACGGCGTCGCGACCCTCTACAGCGGGGTCGACACCCCGGAGTCCTTCACCTTCAGCTCCGGCCCGACCGCGCCGTCAGCGGCCCCGACCATCCTCGCGGTGACGCCGGGCACGGCGCCCGCCGAGACCCAGCTCACCCTGAGCGGGACCGGCTTCTTGGCGACCGACACCGCGACGGTGGGCGGCGTGGACTGCGCGATCACCTACGTCGACGCGACGTCGCTGCGCTGCGACCTCGTCGCCTGGCCGGCGCACTCGACCCCGCTCGACGTGGTGGTCAGCCGCGGCGGCTTCGCGGCGGCGACGCTGACGGCCGGCTTCCAACGGACGCCGACCGCGCTCGCGCTGACCACGGTCGAGAGCGGCACCTGGACCGCCCCGCCGGGGGTGACCGCGGTCGCGTTCGAGCTGTGGGGCGGCGGCGGCGGCGGCGGCGGCGTGACCACCCTCCACACGGCGTCCGGGGGCGGCGGCGGCTACTCCGCGGGCACCGCGGCCGTCACGCCCGACACCAGCTACGGCTACACGGTCGGCGCAGGCGGGGCCGCGGGGCGGTGCGACGTCGCCGAGCGCGGGCAGACGGGCGGGACCTCCGCGATGTTCGGTCACGGCGCTGGTGGCGGCCAGGGCGGGCGACCGTGGGGCAGCGACGCCGACGCGCCCGGGATCGGTGGGACCGGTGAGACGGCCAACGGGCAGGCCGGCAACGGCCTCGACATCGTCGGTGGCGCGGCGGGTGGGCCCGGCGGTGGGCTCGGCGGCGGCCCAGCGAGCGCGGTCGATGGCGGCTGCGACCACGGCCAGGGGGTCGGGCAGGCGCCCGGCGGCGGCGGCGGCGGGCGCTACGGCTCGCACACCCGGGGCGGCCCGGGGGCGCGCGGCGAGATCCGGCTCGTCTACTGACCGCGAGCGGCGCCCGGCTGCGCGCCGAGTCTCGCCTCAAGCGAATCGCTCGACCGTCGATGTACCCCGAGGTGGCACCAGACGCGGGGAGGTATGCGATGAGAGTCCGAACGGCGGTGCTGGCGATGTTCTTCATGGGGCTCGGAGGGGGCGTCGGCTGCGACCGGGGCGAGGCGCAGGCGGACCCGGGGTCGCCGACGCTCCCGGGTGGTGGGGGCGGCGATGAGCCGGGGTCCGGGGCGCCGGACGAGGCGAGCCCCACCACGGGCGAGACCGCGGCCGCGAGCCTCGACTACGACGGCGCCGTGCGCGTCGTGCTGACCGGGGGAGCCCGCTGATGCGCACGCTCCTGACGCTCACCATCGCCGTCTGCGGCCTGACGACGAGCGCCGCGGCCCAGACCGTCGAGGTCTCGGCCCCGCTCTTTCCCCGGGTCCTCGACCTCTATCCGTTCACCGGCGACGCCTACCCCGACGGCTACGACGCCCAGGAGGCGCTCGCCGACGACGTCCTGATGACCTTCGGGTGGCTGCGCGACGAGTGCGCCGCGCGCGGCTACGACGTCCTCCTCGCGGGCGACGCGCCGCTGACCCCCGAGCAGCGGATGGAGAACTACAACCACGTCGCCGAGTGCGCCTACGACGAGTTCACCGCGAAGCCGTACATGGTCCCGCAGCTCGTCGCGGACGTCGACGTCTGCGCGCTGAAGCTCGGGGACGGCTGGCGGCTGCCGACCGAGGCGGACGTGCTCGGGTGGCCCGACGCGCTCTTCGAGGGCGTGGCCGACGTCCTGACCGAGACGGCGGACGGGACGAGCGGCTGGGGCACCTTCTACTTCTCGCTGCTCGTCTACGTCACCGGGGCCGACGGCGACGTCCGGATCGCGAACCTCCACCCCGACGCCACGACGCGCGTGTTCGACCTCCCGGCGGGCACCGATCCGACGCGCCACGTAGAGGCCGTCCCGTTCGACGCCGCCGGCGCGTCGGGCTGGGCGCCGCCGGTGGTGCGCTGCGTGCGCGAGCTCCCGGACACCGGAGCGTAGGGGCGCCGCTCAGCGGCAGCCGCGGCCGTCGCACTGCATGTTGCAGCCGAAGGACGTGACGCAGCGCTGCTCGCAGCCGCCTCCGTCGCAGCTGGCGAAGACCTCGGCGCCGGCCAGGGCCCGCTGCAGGCAGCCGCCGCCGGTGCAGGTCATGCGACACTCCGAGCCCTCGCCGCAGATCTGGGTGCAGCCACCACCAGCGCAGCTGAAGACGCAGCGCTCGGCGTCGGGGCAGGCGAAGCCGCAGCCCCCGCTCGCGCAGGTGCCGTGGTCGGTGACCTCGATGTAGCCTGGGTCGGTGGCCTCCCCCACGACGGAGACGAGGTCCTGGGAGTAGCAGGCGGCGAGCGCGAGGGACAGCGAGGCGACGGCGACGGCGCGGAGCATGGGCGATCCTCCTGGTTCTCCTCGGCATAGCCGAAAGCGCGCGCCGTGGAAACGCCCGCCGCGCCCCCGACACCGCCACCGGCGGCCGCGTCCGGGGGGACGCCTTCCCGCACCGGGGCAAGCCGGGTATCATCCGCGCCATGAACCGTCACGCCTTGGCCATCGCGCTCCTGTGGGGGCTGATCTCCGCGAGCTGCTCGTCGGGCCCCGCGCCCGCGACCGGGACCGACACCGCGACCGCGGACACGCTGGTCCTGGACGTCGGCGACGGGGACACGTCGCCCGACGTCACGCCGACCGTGGACACGCAGACCGGCCAGGGAGCCTGCGACGGGCTCGCCGACGGCGCGGCGTGTGACGACAACGACGCCTGCACCAACAACACCACCTGCCAGGGGGGCGCCTGCGGCGGCGGCGCGCCGGTCAGCTGCAAGAGCAACGATCCGTGCCAGATCGCGAGCTGCGACGCGGCGCTGGGGTGCGTCACGACGGCGCTCAGCGACGGCGCGGCGTGCGCGGCGCCCTGCTTCACGACCGCGACCTGCCAGGCGGGGGCCTGCACGGGGGTGACGCCGCTGGCGTGCCCCGCGCCGACCGAGCCCTGCGTGGCGAGCCTGGGGTGCGACGCGGCCACCGGCCAGTGCACGAAGGCGGTGCTCGCGCCGGTCGGGACGGCGTGCGAGGGCGACGACGACGTCTGCACCGCCGAGGCCTGCGCCGCCAACGGCCAGTGCTCCGCGACCGGCGCCGTCGAGACCTGCGAGGCGCAGCAACAGACCACCCCGTGCCGGACCTGGCAGTGCAGCGCCGCCTCGGGTTGCGCGGAGAGCGGCGACGTCGACGACGGCACGCCGTGCGGCTCGCTGCGCGTGTGTCACGCGGGCGACTGCGTGCCCGAGGGGTGCCAGGTGGGGTGCGGGACGCCGCTCGCCTGCCCGACCCTGACCGCCGGCGCGGCGGCCCCCGAGAGCCTGCACTACGGCCCGGTCGCGATCGTCGGCGGCGCGTCGATCCACCTCCTCGGGGGCAGCCCGAGCAAGCAGCACCTCGTCTACAGCCCCGGCTCCGGTTGGATGACCGGCACCGCGCTGTCCCAGGGCGTGAGCGAGGGCGCCGGCGTGCTGATCGGCACCCACTGGTACCTCGTCGACGGCGACATCGAGGAGGGCGTGCGCATCTTCGACCTGGAGGCCGGGCAGTGGTCGCTGGGCGCTGCGCGCCCGAGCGTGGCCTCGCGCGGCCCCGCGGGCGGCACCGACGGTGGGTACTTCTTCGTCGCTGGCGGTGGCGACGACAGCCTGAACGCCACCACCGCGACGCACCGCTACGACCCCGGCGCCGACAGCTGGACCACCGTCGCGCCGATGCCGACCGCGCGGGGCTTCGCGGCCCACGCGGTGGTCGGTGACCGCATGTACGTCTTCGGGGGCCGCGACGACGCGCTGTCCGGCAGCAGCATCCTGCGGGCGACCGAGGCCTACGACATGGCCACGAACACCTGGTACCCGCTCACGGACATGCCGACCAAGCGCAACAGCGCCTTCGCCGCGGCGGTCGGCGATCACATCGTCGTGGCCGGCGGCTTCAGCGGCTCGACCACCCTCGCCGTCATCGAGATCTACGACACCGTCAACGACACCTGGGAGACGTGCACGACCTCGATGAGTTCGGCCTTCTCGAGCGGCGCGGCGGCGAGCCTGAACGGCGGGCTCTACCTGTTCGGGGGCGGTTCGGGGCAGCTCGGCGTCGAGGTCGGTCAGTTCCCGTAGCGAGGACCTTGTTCCGGGGCCGAGCTAGCGAGGCCCCGAGGCGATGTCCCCAGGCCGCGGAGCGGCCGGATCAGTTGACCCAGGGCCCCGGAGCCAGGAGAGACCATGCACCCCGCGCAACGCACCCATTTTGGCGTCGACGCAGCCCTCGTCGGCGCCGTCGAGCGCGTGGCCGACGGCGAGGCGACCGCAGCCCTCGTCGCGACCACGGAGATGGCCGCCGACGAGCGCGGCCTGGTCCACGGCGGCTTCACCTTCGGGCTCGCGGACTACGCGGCGATGGTCGCCGTCAACGACCCCCACGTGGTCCTCGGGGCGTCGAGCTGCCGCTTCCTGGCCCCGGTGCGCGTCGGCGAGCGCATGGTCGCCACCGCCCGGGTCACGGCGGAGAAGGGCCGACGGCGCGTCGTCGCCGTGTCCGTCAGCGTCGGCGACATGGTGGTGCTCGACGGCGAGCTCACGACCTTCGTCCTCGATGGCCACGTGCTCGACCTCTGACCCCGGCGTCCGGTAGGGTCCAGCCACCGCAGCCCACCCTTGTCCGCTGCGCTGCCGACGTTATCAGTCTCGGGTCTCGCCGATCAGCCACCTGAAGAGGACGCCGCTCGATGCTGCAACGCGCCCTGCTCGCCGCCCTCGCCCTCGCCCTCCCCATGAGCGCCTGCGACGACATGGGCGCCGAGCCGTCGATGCTGGACGCGCCGCGCTTTCTCGCCGTCCGCGCGACCCCCGGGGCGCTCGCCCCCGGCGATGAGGTCACCCTCGAGGCCCTCGGCTGGCGCGTCGACGCCGTGACCTGGGCCGCCTGCGCCACCGCCTGGGCGCCGACCGACCCACCGAGCTGCCCGGCCGGTGAGATCGCCCTCGGGAGCGGCAACCCGCTCACCATCACCGCCCCAGCCGACGTCGACCCGCTCTGGGTCCGCGCCACCGCGACCGCCCCCGACGGCGTCCTGCCCATCGTCCGCGCGCTGGCCTCGGACGCCCGCGCGGACAACCCCGAGGTCCTCGCCCTCGACTCCGGCGACGGCCCCCTCCCGGTGGCGGTGGCGCCCGGCGCCGAGCAGACCGTCCGCGCCCGGCTGTCAGCCGCCGTGGACGACGGCGAGCGCGTCGTCAGCTACTACACCTCTGCGGGCTCCTTCACCCCGTTCCGCCTCTACGACGAAGGCGTCACCACCCTGACCGCCCCCGACGCCCCGGCCGAGGCGACGATCATCGCGGTCGTCCGCGACGACGCCGGCGGCGCCGGCTGGCTCACCGCGACGCTGCGCGTGGAGGCCCCGTGAACCCCGCCTGGCTCGTCGCCATCAGCCTCTTCGGCGCGGACCCGCCCGAGATCGTGCGCCCGGAGGTCACCACCCCGCTGCCCGACCTGGCCGCGGCGCTGCACCGGCGCGACCTCGTCCACGCGCCCACGGTCACCGTCACGATCGACACCGACGGCGTCCCCGGAGACATCGCGGTCGTCAGCGGGCCGGGGACGCGCTACGAGCGCGCGATCCGCGACGCCGTCGCCGCCCTGCGCTTCTCCCCGGCGACGGTCGACGGCGCGCCGCGGGCGGTCCGGCTCGAGCTCGCCCTGCCGGTCGACGCGCCGCTGTGGCAGGGGGTGGCCCGGCGCGCCCCCGAGCCGACCCCCATCGTCCGCCACGACGTCGCGGGGATCGTGCTCGAGCGCGGCACACGCGAGGTGCTCGCCGGGCTCCCGGTGATCCTCGACGGGGGGCGACAGACCCTCACCGACGCCGACGGCGCCTTCGCCTTCGACGGCGTCCCCGCGGGTCCCCACGCCCTCGAGATCCCCGCCTTCGACCACGAGCCCGAGCGGCTGACGGTCACCGTCCCCGGCGATCCGCTGGTGGTGCGCCTCGAGCCGCGCTCGCAGCGCCGCTACCGCACGGTCGTGGCCGGCAAGACCGGCGACGCGACCAAGATCCTCGTCCCGGTGGAGCGCGCCCGCGAGGTCGCGGGGTCCTCCGGCGACCCGGTGAAGGTGCTCGAGTCGCTGCCTGGCGTGGCCCGGCCCCCGGCGGCGGGGCCGTCGGCGGGGCAGATCAGCATCCGCGGCTCGGCCCCCGAGGACACCCGCTACTACCTCGACGGGCTGCCGCTCTTTCAGCTGTACCACTTCGGCAACATCTACTCGGTGCTGCAGGACCCGTGGATCGCCGACATCGACTACCGCCCAGGCGGCTTCTCGGTCGAGTTCGGCGACGCGACCGGCGGCCTGCTCAACGTGACCCTGGCGGACCTGCGCGACGACGGCTTCCACGGCGACGTCGACGTGAACGTGTACCACGCCGGGGCGCTCTTCACCGCGCCCCTCGGGGCCGGCTGGACCGTCGGCGCGGCGTTTCGCCGGAGCTACGTCGACGCCATCCTCAGCGCGGTCGTCGACAGCGAGACGGCGCGCTTCAAGACCGCGCCGCGCTACTACGACTACCAGCTGCGGGCCGACTGGCGTCCCGACCGCACGCGCACGCTGCGGCTGGCCGTCTTCGGGACCGACGACGACCTGCAGCTGGTCCGCTCCGAGCCAGACCCGAACGACCCGTCGTTCACCGGCTTCCGCCTGAGCCGCTCGTTTCTGCAGGTCCAGGGCACCTACACCCAGCAGCTGAGCGCGGACGTCGGGATGAAGCTCGGCCTCGCCACCAGCTACCAGCGCCTGACCGTCGCGCCGGGCGGCAACCTCTTCGACCTGACCTTCGACCCCGTCATCCTGCGCGGCGCCCTCGACTGGCGCGGCACGAGCACCTTCGCCCTGCGCGGCGGGCTCGACGCGTCGCTCACCCGCTTCGCGGTCGACGCGCGGACCCCCGCGCCGACCAAGGAGGGGCAGGTCGCGTCCCCCACGGCGACGCAGACGGTGATCAGCGCCCGCGAGGAGGGGTTCACCGGGGATCTGGCGGGCTGGGTGGAGGCGTCCTGGCGTCCGCTCGAGCGGGTGAGCGTCATCGGCGGCGTCCGCCTGACGGGGTGGTCCGGCAGCTTCGACGCCTTGGCGTTCGACCCCCGCGTGACGATCGCGTGGGACGCGGGGCCCCTGACCACGCTGAGCCTCGCGGGGGGCCTCAACCACCAGGCCCCCGCCCCCGACGAGACCTCGACCGCCTTCGGCAACCCGGACCTCACGACCGAGCGCTCCGCCTACGTCAACGTCGGCGTCCGCCAGGGCTTCAGCGACGTGCTGTCGGTCGACGTGCAGGGCTTCTACAAGGCGCTCGACGACCTCGTCACCCCGACCACGGCGCCCGGCGCGCCGCGCTACGACAACGCGGGCGTGGGCTGGGTCGTCGGCGCGGAGCTGCTCGTGCGGCTCACCACGCCGATCGTCGACGGCTGGGTCTCCTACACCCTGTCGCGCTCGCGCCGCACCGACCGCCCGGGGGACCCGGAGCGCTTCTACAGCGCCGACCAGACCCACGTCCTCGCCATCGTGGCCGGCGTCGACCTCGGGGCGCGCTGGCGCTTCGGCGGCCGCTTCCGCTACGCCACCGGCAACCCCTACACCCCCCTCGAGGCGGCCTACTACGACGCCAGCGCCGACGTGTACGTCCCGCGCGCCGCCGCCCTGCCCCTGTCGCAGCGCCTGGCGGCGTTCTTTCAGCTCGACCTGCGGATCTCCAAGACCTTCGTCTTCGACACCTGGGAGCTCGTGACCTACCTCGAGGTCAGCAACGTCTCGAACCGCGAGAACATCGAGCAGGTCGGCTACAACTTCGACTACTCCGAGCGCCAGGACATCACGAGCCTGCCGCTGGTCCCCTCCCTCGGGATCCGCGCCCGCTGGTGACCGAACGCAACGGCAGGGCGGGGGCCGCGGACGGTGGGCGTCCCGCCACGGCAACGGCAGGGCGGGACCCGGAGGTCGTAGCTGGTCCCGGAGGTCGACCTCCCCAGCGGCAGGGCGGGACCCGGAGGTCGTA
>PHBI01000008.1:0-84274 GCA_002841945.1 Deltaproteobacteria bacterium HGW-Deltaproteobacteria-14 | reverse complement strand
GGTCGTAGCTGGTCCCGGAGGTCGACCTCCCCAGCGGCAGGGCGGGACCCGGAGGTCGTAGCTGGTCCCGGAGGTCGACGAAGTCGGCCGCAGGGAGCCGCGGAGACCGCAGGGGACCGACCGATACGATCCCGCCCGCCTGCCCGGGATTCTCACCCCGCCTGTGATTCGCGAAATCCAGGGGTTTGCAAACCGGCCCGGCCGGGGGTATGTGACCGCGCTATGAACCGCCACCTCATCAGCATCGTCACGGTCGCTGCCCTGGCCCTCGGGGCCGGGTGCGGCAAGAAAAACGAAACCCCCTCGACCGAGACGACGCCTCCGGTCGAGACCACCGCGCCGCCCGAGACGCCGCCGGTCGCCGAGGCCGACGCCACCCCCACCCCGACCCCCGAGGCAGACACCGCCATGGCCGCCAACGATCCCCTCGCCGCCCCCGCCGACGTCGCCGCTCCGCCGGCGGACGCCGAGAAGACCGCGACCGGCCTCGCCAGCAAGGTGCTCACCCCCGGGACCGGGACCGACCACCCGAAGAAGCGCGACACCGTCAAGGTGCACTACACGGGCTGGACCAAGGACGGAAAGCGCTTCGACAGCTCGGTCGAGCGCGGCGAGCCGACCGAGTTCCCGCTCAACGCGGTGATCCCCGGCTGGACCGAGGGCCTGCAGCTGATGGTCGTGGGCGAGAAGCGCCGCTTCTGGATCCCCGCCAACCTGGCCTACGGCGACACCCCGCGTCGGCCCGGCGCCCCCTCGGGGCAGCTGACCTTCGACGTCGAGCTCATCGGGATCACCCCCGCGCCGAGCCTGCCCGCCCCCGAGGACGTCGCGGCGGCCCCGGCCGACGCCACGACCACCGAGAGCGGCCTGGCCTACAAGGTCATCACCAAGGGCGAGGGCGAGGCCAAGCACCCGAGCGCGACCGACCGCGTGACCGTGCACTACTCGGGCTGGACGACCGACGGCGAGCTCTTCGACAGCTCCGTGCTGCGCGGCTCCCCGGCGACCTTCCCGCTCAACGGCGTCATCCCCGGCTGGACCGAGGGCGTGCAGCTGATGAGCGTCGGTGACAAGTTCCGCTTCTGGATCCCCGGCAAGCTCGCCTACGGCGACACCCCGAGCCGTCCCGGCGCCCCCGCCGGCACGCTGGTGTTCGACGTCGAGCTGATCAAGATCAACTAGCAGCAACGGCAGGTCTCAACCGCACGGCCCGCCCGCGTCCTCGCGTGGCGGGCCGTCGCGTCTCGGGGATCCGGCGGGGACGACGCCGCGGCGGCGTCTTGGTCGAAAGCCCGCCGTCACTCGCCCTCACCGACCGAGCAGGGCCCCGAGCAGCGCGGCCGCGAAGGCGACCAGGATCACGAGCCACAGGTCCCAGCGGTTGAGCCCGAGTGGGCGGGACCGCGGCGGCCAGACCTCCGCGGCGGCCTCGCGGGGCGGCTCGGGGCGCGCGGGCGGCCTGGGCGAGGGCGGCTGAGTCCGCGGCGTGAGGCGCACGAGCCCGCGGTCTCTCGGGCGCGGGCGGAGCTTCAGGAGCGCACCGCGAGCCGGCTGGTCGACCATCGTCGCCCACTCGGCGCGCGCGCGCTCGGCGGTCGAGGCCGTCCCCGTGGCGTCCTCGAGGGCCGCGCGCAGGGCGTGCATCGTCGGGAAGCGGTCCTCGGGCGCCTTCGCCAGGCAGCGCGCGACGAGGTCGCGCAGGCGCGGCGCGATCGGGGTCCCGTCGGGCTGCGCGTCGAGCGCCGGCGCGGCCACGACCGCGTGCATGTAGGCGCAGGTGATGGGGCTGTGCGCGTCGAAGGGGGGGCGACCGCTCAGGAGCTCGAAGGCGAGGAGCCCGATGGCGTAGACGTCGGTACGAGCGTCGGAGGGCCGCCCGAAGGCCTGCTCCGGCGAGAGGTAGCGCGGCGTCCCGTACCAGCCGCCGGGGCCGCCGGTGACGCCGTGGGAGGCGGGCTCCGCGCCGTCGGGGGCGCTCTCCTTGACCAGGCCGAAGTCGACGAGGTGGGCGTGGTCGCTGCCGTCGCGGCTCTCGCTCACGACGACGCTGCGCGGCTTGAGGTTGCGGTGGACCAGCCCGTGATCGTGGGCGCCGGCGAGGGCGCTCGCGATCTGGTCGAGGAGCCCGACGACGCGCTCCTGGGGGAGCCAGCCGAAGCGCTCCTGCAGCGCCGCGAGGGGGCGCCCCTCGACGTGCTCGGTGACCATGTAGCGGCGGCCGTCGGCGGCCTCGCCATAGTCGAGGAGGCGGGCGACGTGGGGATGATCGAGGCGGGCGAGCGCGCGGGCCTCGCGCTGGAAGCGCTCGAGCGGCCGGCTGCTGCGCGCGCTCCGCGGCTCGTGCATGAACTTGATCACGACCAGGCGATCGAGCTCGAGCTGGCGCGCGAGGTAGGTCCGGCCGGTGTGCGAGCTGCCGAGGGGGCTGATGATGACGTAGCGCCCGTCGAAGGCGTGTGCCGCCTGAGCGGGGCTGGCGTACTCAGCCGTGGAGGTGCGAGGCATCGTTACAGGCTCGTGTCGCGAACGGACCAGAGGGCACGCGAGACAATAGCGCGCGACCGGCGGTTGTCGAGCGCGGGGCGGCATTCGCCCGCGGGGGCGACGCGCCCCGCGCCGGCGACACCGATCCGCGACCCCTCGGAGGGGCGTTTTGCGCCGTCGACGGGTGCGCAATCGGAGACACCTTGCTACTCTCCGGCCGCGCTCCCGGCGCGCGCCGGGAGCCAGTGAACCCCAGCCCCGCCCCTCTTCGACCCCGGGGCGGGCATCGCGAGGCAGGTCCCATGGGATTGTTCCGCACCCTCTACCGCGAAGTGCGCGAGATCATCGGGCTCAAGCCGCCGCCGGAGAACGGCACCCAGCTCGCCGAGCGCCTGTGCGGCGAGCTCAAGAACGAGCTCGGCGGCAAGAAGGGCAAGGACGGCGACAACTACACCCTCGACACCGTCGTAGGCGAGCGCGAGACGACGCTGCTCTTCGAGGCGGAGCCGTCGCGGGCGTGCGTCGCGATGGTGGTCGCGATCGACGAGGGTATCAGCTGGACCGTCTCCCGCGACCCGCTGGGCGGGGCCGAGGCGCCGGACGCCGGCGTCGAGCGCATCTACGTCGCCACCGGGCTCTACGTCGAGGGCACCGGGCGCGCGGTGGCCCAGGCGGAAGCCGCGTGGAAGCAGCTCCCGACGGGCGCGCGCGGGGTCATCTCGCAGCTCGTCGGCAAGGCCGGCGGGCAGCTCGAGGTGGACGGCGCCGTCGTGCGCTACACCCCCGAGCTCGAGACGCTGCTCGACAAGAGCGCCCGCTACACCGTCAAGAACCACCTCCAGGCGATCCAGAAGGTCATCGAGGGCATGGAGAGCGGCTGGGCGTGAGCCGACTGCGCGACGCGGGGGCGCCGCCGCGGCGGGCGGCGACGGGCTGGCGTTGGCGCGCCGCTTCTGGTATCGCGCGCTGCACCCGGGCGCTTCGGTTCCCTACGCCCGGCACCCTGTAGAGGTCGCGATGATCGGACTGTTGTTGCCCGTCGTGGTGGTCGGGGCGTTGACCCTGCCGCCGGGGCTGACCCTCGAGGACAAGGTCGAGATGGCCGGCGGGCTCGACTTCGTCGGCGCGACCGCCCCCGAGGAGCTGACCTGGGGCGACTCGGGCACCGTCACGCTGTGGTTCAAGGCGCGGCGACCGCTGCCCGCCGACGTGTGGAGCTTTCTGCACGTCGAGTCGCGCGAGACCGCCTGTCGCATCGTCGAGGACCGGCCGCCGACGGCGCCGGTGGACGGGATCATCGCGCACGACGTGCGCATCACCATCCCGCGTGAGGGGCCGTGCGCCGAGTCGCAGCGGCTCGACATCTACACCGGCATGTATCACCGCGAGGGCAACGGGGCGCGGCTGCGGGTGCTCAACCCGCCGGGCAAGGCGGACCGCATCTACGCCGGCTACATCGAGCTCGTGAGCAGCGCGCCGAACAGCGCGCTGATGGCGTTCCCGCCGAGCGACCTGGCCGAGCACGAGACCGAGAGCGAGCTCCGCCCGTGGTGGGGCTGGATCTGGGGGCTCCTCATCGCGACGGCGCTCGCGATGCTGCTGCGCTGGCTCGTGACCCTGCGCAAGCAGACGCTGCCCGAGCCGGGCGGGCTCGACTGGGCGCCCGCCGACAAGCGCCGGCGGCGCCTCTTGTGGCTCGGGCTCACGGCGATCATCGCGGTGCCGTTCCTGCTGAGCGTCTTCGCCGCCTTCGACTTCATCAAGGACGACGCCTACATCTCGTTCCGCTACGCGCAGAACGTCGTCAACGGCAACGGGCTGGTGTTCAACGCCGGGGAGCGGCTCGAGGGGATCACGAACTTCCTCTGGACGCTGCTGATGGTGCCGTTCGAGGCCCTCGGCTGGGATCTCTTCCAGGTCTCCGAGGTCCTCGGCATCCTGATGAGCCTCGGCTTCATCTACTTCATGACCCGCATCACGGTGCGCTTCGGCGGCGGCGAGAAGCACCTGGCGTGGCTGTGGGGCGGGGTGTGGATCGCGACCTCGTCGAGCCTCGGGCTGTGGTCGACGAGCGGCCTCGAGCAGCCGCTCGCGATGCTGCTGCCGGTCGCGTCGGCCTGGTATCTGTGGCGCTCGTGGAACGAACCGGTCCCGGCCCCCGATCGGCGCCACGACGCGGTCAAGAGCGGCGTCCTCATGGCCCTCGGCTGCATGACCCGCCCCGAGCTGCACCTCATCGCCTTCATCGTCGGGCTGCCGCTCGTCGGCCGCTTCGTGCTGCGCGCCGTCCGCGAGCGCCGCGTCGACCGGACCGCGGTCTGGTGGTTCGTGGGGCTCTTCGCCCTCGTCATCCCGTTCCACCTGTTCCGCTACGCCTACTACGGCTCCCTCGTCCCCAACACTTTCTACGTCAAGACCAGCGACTCGACCCTCGTCATCGAGGCCGGCCTGAAGAAGCTCAGCGAGATGCTGGACTTCAACACCCTCGGCGGGCTGGTGCTGCTGACGCCCTTCGCCTTCATCACGCGCCGCCGGCTCGTCGAGAAGCTCGTGATGCTCGCCATCTCGCTCGCCTTCATGGCCTACATCGTGAAGGTCGGGACCGACGAGATGCGCTGGCACCGCCTCTATCTCCCGGCCCTGCCCTTCCTCGTGATGCTCGCCGGCCTCGGGCTGATGAACCTCGCGCGGCTGCTCGTGCGGGTCGCCGGCGGCGGTCTGCCGGCGCGGGCGGTCGTCTACGCCCTCGGCTGGGTCGTCGTAATGGGGGCGGCCGTGAACGACTTCAGCTTCACCTACCAGGAGATGGGCGGCTTCAACGGCCGCGGGGACCTGTCGGGCAACTACCACCCCGACATGGGCAAGTTCCTGACGCGTCACGAGCGCCCGGGCGCGCTGGTCGCCTTCCAGGACATGGGCTCGACCCCGTACCACGCGCCCGACATCAGCTTCCTCGACTTCATCGGGCTCGTCGACGGCACCGTCGCCCGCGCGCGCTACGACTACGGTCTGCACGCGTTCCTGAGCACCGAAGCGCAGCAGAACAAGGGCAAGTACGACGCCGACATGCGCAAGTACTTCTACGAGCGCAACCCCGAGTGGGCCATCCTCACGACCTATGTGCCAGGCGGGGCGACCGGCAAGGTCTCGGAGGCGTTCGCCAAGGACCCCGGGCCCGACGCGCTCTACCCGTACATCGCGCAGAACGGCTACCAGTTCGGCATCTACAACGCCGAGTTCAAGAAGCGGTACGTACACGTCCGGACCTGGCCGCGCTCGGCGGGGTACTACCTGTCGCTCTTTCGCCGCCGCGACCTCTGGGAGCAGACCCCGGGGGAGGTCGTCCTCGACGCGCCGCCGGCGAACCTCGGCGGCATCAAGGCGAAGTTCGACCAGGGGCTCGAGCTGCTCGGCTCGGAGATGGAGACGAAGACCACCCAGCGCCACGAGTTCTTCCTGACGACGTGGTGGCGCGTCCCCGGGCCGATGCCGAAGGATCTGTTCTTCTTCAATCACATCGAGGCCGACAAGTACCGCGCTCCCTACGACGCGCTGCCCGGCGACTGGATGTACCCGGCCGACCGCTGGAAGCCGGAGCAGATCATCGAGAACCGCCTCTTGGTGCAGATCCCGCCCGACATGCGGGCCGGCAGCTACGAGGTCTACATGGGCGCGTACTTCCGGAAGTCCGGCGAGCGGCTGAAGATCCTCGAGGGGCCCAGCGACGGGCAGGACCGCATCCACGTCGGCACCCTCGAGGTGACGCCGCTCGTCCCGCCCTTCGACCAGCTCATCAAGCCCTGCCGCCCCGACGAGCAGCGCAAATACCCCGACCGCATCATCGATCCCCACCGCGCCCCAGGCACCTGACGACGGGCGGGACCGCGCATGGCCGCGCGCGCCCGGGAGAGAACATGGCCTGCGGGGGTGCCCCTGCGTTGACAGCACACTCATCGGTCATGAGTATGAGTGCATGAGTCATCGCCTTCAGATCCTCGTGCCCGAGCACGTCGACCAGCGCCTCCGGGAGGCCGCCGGGCGGCGTCAGATCAGCAAGAGCGAGTGGATCCGGTGGGCCCTCGAGCAGGCGCTGCGCCGGGAGACCGTCGGCGACGATCCGCTCGCTCGGCTCGCCGCGCTCGACGCCCCCACCGCCGACCTCGATGAGATGAACGCCGAGATCCTCGCTGGGCGAGCGTCGTGATCTTCATCGACTCCAACGTCCCCATGTACGCGGCCGGTCGAGAGCATCCGAACCGGCAGCCCGCGCTGGACTTCCTCGCGCGCGCCCAAAGCGGCGAGGTAGAGGTCTGCACGAGCACCGCGGTCCTGCAGGAGATCCTGTACCGCTATCACGCGCTGTCCCGGCTCGACCTCGCGCTTCAGGTCTACGATCTCTTCGTCGCCCTGTGCCCGACGGTCCTCCCCGTCACGCTCGCCGACACCGACCTCGCGCGGCGACTCATCGAGGACGTGGCGGGGTTGGGGGTGCGGGACGCGATCCACGCCGCCGTGTCCCTCAACCACGACGTAGAAACCGTGGCGTCGTTCGACCGCACGTTCGACCGCGTCCCCAACCTGACGCGCCTCGCGCCTCACTGAGCACCATGGGGCGAGTCGCGTCGGCGACCGTCAATCCACGGCGGCGGCGGCGGGGGGCTCGGGGGTGTACCAGGTCTCGTCGGGCTCGGCGCCGTCGGCGCGGAGCTTGGCGGCGACCGCCTCGGCGGCCCGCATGACGCGCAGGACGTTGCCACCGGCGATCTTGCCGACCTCCTCGGGGGTGTAGCCGCGGCGCAGGAGCTCGGCGAGCAGGGTCGGGTAGCCGGACACGTCGTGGAGGCCCTTGGGGGTCGACTCGATGCCGTCGAAGTCCGAGCCGAGGCCGATGTAATCGACCCCGATGAGCTTGCGCACGTGGTCGACGTGGTCGGCGACCTCCCTGTAGGTCGTAACCGGCGTCGGGTGAGCCTTGCGCCACGCGGCGAGCTCGCTCTCGGCGCGCTCGGGATCGTCGGGGTAGAGGCTGTCGAGGCGCGCCTTCTCGGCGCTCGCGTCCGCCCAGTGCTTGCGGATGCGGCGGTCCACGAACCCGGTGACGAAGGTCACCATGATGACCCCGCCGTTGTCTCTGAGGCTCCGGAGCACGTCGTCGGGCACGTTGCGCGGCGACGGGCACACGGCGTAGGCGCTCGAGTGCGAGAAGATCACCGGCGCCAGGCTCGCCTCGAGCGCGTCGCGCATCGTCTCGGCGGACACGTGGGACAGGTCGACGAGCATCCCGAGGCGGTTCATCTCGCGGACGACCCGGCGACCGAAGGCGGTCAACCCGTGATGGACCGGCCTCGCCGTCGCCGCGTCCGCCCAGTCGTTCGCCTTGAAGTGCGTCAGCGTCATGTAGCGCGCCCCGAGCGCGTACATCATGCGCAGCGTCGCCAGCGAGTCACCGATGCTGTGGCCGCCCTCCATCCCGATCAGCGAGGCCACCTTGCCCTCGCGGTGGATCCGCTCGACGTCGTCGGCTGTCAGCGCCAGCGCCAGCGCGTCCGGGTACGCGCCCACCAGCCGGTGCACGACGTCGATCTGCTCGAGGGTCGCCCGCACCGCCTCGTCGCGGCCGAGGTCCGCCGGCACGTAGACCGACCAGAACTGCCCTCCGACCCCGCCGGCCGCGAGGCGCGCCAGGTCGGTGTGGGTGGGCTCGTCGAGCCGCGTCAGATCGGTCCGCAGATCGAGCCCACCGAGGTGGTTGTCCATGCGTTTGCGAAACTGCCACGGGAGGTCGTTGTGTCCGTCGATCAACGGCACGTTCGCCAGAACCTCTCGCACTTGCGCAAGGCGCACGTCCGGCGGCACGGCGTGGGCCAGGGGGCCGACGCAGAGGGTCAGGGCGATCAGGAGCACGCTCGAGCGCATGGCGGGGACCTCCGAGCCGACGCGACCCGCAGCGTGTAGCGCATCCGCGGCGCTCGCTCCACCGCCGGGATCGGATTCGCCTCAAGGAACCGCGCGCCCGGTCGATTGCCGAGATACGCACGCAGCGGGGAATCGATGCCCGGCGGACGTGCCTCCCACGCGTCCGAGAGGGTCACCGTGACACCTGAGAAGGTCCGGATTCCGTCACTTCAGTGCCCGCACTGCGACTTCAACAACCCCGACGGGACCACCAGCTGCTTTGGCTGTGGAGAGCCGCTCACCGACGCGGTGCAGCGCCTCATCACCGTGCGCCGCCGCCGGCAGTCGGTCGAGGCCATCAGCCTCGCCGACCTCAAGGCGCTGCGCGCTCGCGTCCGCAGCCTCTCGGAGGAGCTGCGTGTGCGTCGGGCCCAGCAGCGCACCGGGCGCGGGCCCCGGGTGGTCACCGCCCGGGTGGAGGTCGGCACGGCGCCCCTCGCGGGCGCCGACGAGCTGGCGCCAAACGCCGGCGAGGTGTAGCGACCGGCTTCGCCACCCGCCTGGCCCGCCTCGCGGCGGCCGAGCGACGCGGACGCTGTCGTCGAACGCGAGCGGCGGGGACCACCCCACGCCGCTGGCGCTGTTTCGGGAAGCGCGCGCGGCCTCTCCGCGTTCCACAACGCCGTTGACGGGGCCCGGCCAGGGGATATGCTCGCGGCCCACGAACACGACGGACGACGCGAGGCTCCGATGAAGCGCTTTACGATGATTGCGGCGGCGATGACCCTGGTGATCGGCATGGGGTGCGGCACCAAGGGTGAGGGCAACGGCGGCGAGCCGGCGAAGGCCGACCCGGCGGCGGCGGCCCCGGGCGACAACGCCGCCGACCCGGCGGCCAAGGCGGCGGACCCCGCCGCGCCCGCAGCCAAGGCGGCCGAGCCCGCGGCCAAGCCGAACCTCGACGCCCTCAAGGACCCGTCCAAGCTCACCGAGGAGGCCCCGGCGACCTTCAAGGCGAAGTTCGTCACCACCAAGGGCGACGTCGTCGTCGAGGTCCACCGCGACTGGGCCCCCAAGGGCGCCGACCGCTTCTACAACCTCGTGAAGAACGGCTACTACACCGACATCGCCTTCTTCCGGGTCATCCAGTCGCCGCGCAAGTTCATGGCGCAGTTCGGCATCCACGGCGACCCGACCATCGGCGCCGCCTGGCGCGAGGCGCGGATCCAGGACGACCCGCAGAAGGAGAGCAACACCCGCGGCCGCATCACGTTCGCGACCGCCGGGCCCAACACCCGCACCTCGCAGCTCTTCATCAACTACGGCGACAACGCGAACCTCGATCCCATGGGGTTTGCGCCCTTCGGCGAGGTCGTGAGCGGGATGGACGTCGTCGACAACCTCTACTCCGGCTACGGCGAGGGCGCCCCGCGCGGCCGCGGCCCCGACCAGGGGCGGCTGCAGGCCGAGGGCAACGCCTACCTCAAGGCCGAGTTCCCGGAGCTCGACTACCTGAAGTCGGCCTCGATCGTCGAGTAGCCCGCACGTGACCCACGACGGGCGGCGCCGCCGGCTCGAGGCGCTCCGCGACCGCTTCGTCGCGGTCAACATGCGCAGCCGCACCCTGCGGCTCACCCGGCCGTCGCGCAGCGGCGCCCTCGACCTGTCGCGGATCAGCGACGCCTCACGCCTGCTCTGGCTCGTCCAGGTCCTCGGGAGCGACAGCGCGCGCCCCGGGGTCCTGGCCGCCGTCGCCGCCACCGCCGACGGCGACCCGCTGTCGGCGGACGTCGCCACCCTGGCTCACGCCGCCCGCGCCGACCGCATGGAGACCGGCGCCGACGACCTCGCCGTGGGCTGGCCCTTCCTCGAGGGGCGCGCCCCCGACGGCACCTGGCTGCGCGCGCCGCTCTTTCTCTACCCGGTCGCCCTCGGGCAGACCAAGAAGGGGCGCCTGCGCTGGACCCTCGAGCCCATCGGCGCCCCGGTCCTCAACGAGCCCCTCGTCCAGACCCTCGCCCGGGTCGCCGGCGTCCGCCTCACCGCCGAGGACTTCCTCGCGCGCGACGACGACGGCCGCTTCAAGGTGGACGACGCCACCTGGAAGGGCCTCGTCGAGACCTTGCAGCTCGCGGGCCTGCACCTCCACGAGACGCCGCCGGCGCTGCCGGCGCTGAGCCCCCTCGAGCCGCGCGACGCCGAGCAGCGCGACGCCGGCCCCCTCGACCGCTTTCGCCTGCGCTTCCACCTCGTCCTCGGCCGCTTCCCCGCCGCCGCCAGCACCGTCGTGCTCGAGTACGACGCGCTGCTCGCCGGCGCCCTCGACGACGCCAGCCTCGGCCTCGCCGCCGATCTCCTGGCCATCGACGAGGACGCCACCTGGAGCCCCGACGCCGCGCCCGCCGCGACCCCGCCGCCGGGCGCCACCGCCCCGGCCCCCCTCGGCGACCTCCGCCGCTGGCAGGCGCTGCGCTCGGACGCCAGCCAGGACGACGTCTTCCGCTTCCTCGAGCGCGACGGCAAGGCCGGCCTCGTCGTCCAGGGCCCGCCCGGCACCGGCAAGTCCCAGCTCATCACCAACCTCGTCGCCGCCAGCGTCGCCCGGGGCGACCGCGTGCTGCTCGTCTGCCAGAAGCGCGCCGCCCTCGACGTCGTCGCCGACCGCCTCGCCCACCTCGGCCTCAGCGACGCCGCGGCCGTGGTCCACGACGTCGAGCGCGACCGCAACGCCGTCTGCCACGCCATCGCCGACACCCTCGCTCAGGTCCTCGACGACTCGGCCTCCGACGGCCACGCCCGCCAGCGCGACATCGACCGCGCCGGCGCCGCCCACGCCCGCGCCCAGGGCCAGGTCGAGGCCCGCGTCGCGGCCCACCAGGCGGCCTGGACGCTGCTGTCCGCCCCCGCCGGCGGCCGCCCGGGGCTCGCCGAGCTCGATCAGCGCGCCCTCGACGACCCCGGCCACCCGCTGCCGGATCTGCGCGACGTCGTCGCCGACCTCGACGAGGCCGCCCTCGAGCGCGCCCTGCCCCGCCTCGACGGCCTCGCCCCGGTCGCGGCCCCCCTGTGCCGCCCCCACCCGCTGTCGGCCCGCACCGACTGGCGCGACTACGGCGCGAGCCACGTCGAGGCGACCTGGACCGCCCTGCGCACCCTCGGCGACGCGCTGACCGCCTGGCGCGCCCTCGCGGGGACTGGGCACCTGCGGCCGCGCGACCTCGACGCCCTCGCCCTGGCGTTTGTCGAGAACGACGCCTTCGTGCGCCTGCTCATGGCGCCCGACGACGCCCCGCTCGCGGACTTCCTGCTGTTCTGGGGCTGGTGTGGCGGCGACCAGCAGAGCGGCGAGTGGTCGCGCCTGGTGACGCTCCTCGAGGACGCCCGGGCCCACCTCGGCCCGGTCCCGACGGAGCTGGTCGTGCGCTCCGACGCCGAGCTCGACGCCGACGCCCTGCGCATGGACGAGCTTGCGGCCCTCGACGACCGCTGGTACCGCCTCTTCGCCCCGCGCTACTGGTCGCTCCGCGGGCTGCTCAAGCGCACCGTGCGCGGCTTCGCCCGCCCGGTCGAGCTCGGCGACGACCGCCCGGCGGCCATGGCGCGGCTCCTGCGCGAGGCGATGCCGTGGCAGGAGCTCATCGCCAGCATGCCGGTCGACAGCCCCTTCTTCGACTTCGGCTTCGGGGGCGACCCGGCCGAGATCGACGAGGCGCTCGCCCGGGTCGCGGGCCGCCGTGACGCCGTGCGCGACCTCCACCGCCTGGTGGCGCGCCTGGCCCGCTTCGGGGGCCCCTACGCCGACCCGCCGACCCTCGAAGGGGACGTGGCGAGCGCCCGGATCACGCCCTTTCTGGCCGCGCTGGCCGCCGACGTGCGCCGCCAGCGCGCCCTGGAGGGGGTCGACCGGGCGCTCGACGCCCTGGCGCCACACCTCGACGCCCCCGCCCGGCAGGATTTGTGCGACGCAGCACGAGATGACCTTAATCGTTGTTTAGAATACATAAATGCCCTCATCGCATCGCGGGATGATGCGGCGACGGCGATCGCCCTGGACCAGCAGCTCGCGGACCAGCCGCCGTGGGTGGCGGCGTTTCTGAAGCGCTGGCGCCAGGACGGCGCCCGCGGCTCGGCGCAGGAGGAGGCGCGGCGCGCGGTCGAGTGGGGGTGGCGGCAGCTGCTGCTGGCCGGGCGCCCGCAGCGCGCGCTGGTGGCGCCGCTGATCGAGCCCGCGGGGCTCGCGGCCCTGGCCGACGCGACCGACCAGAGCCGGGAGCTGACCGCGAGCGGGATCCTGGCCCGCTATCAGGCGCGCCTGCTCGCCCTGGCCGCGGACGAGGGGGGCCGTCAGGGGCTGCAGAAGCTCGCCGCCGACGCGCGCAAGCGGCGCTACCGCGCCACCCTGCGCCAGGTCATCGAGCGCCACTGGCGGCGCGGGCTGTCGGTCGCGCGGCCGGTCTGGCTGTGTAGCCCCGAGTCGGTCGCGGCGCTCTTTCCCCTCGAGCCGGGGCTGTTCGATCTGGTGATCTTCGACGAGGCCAGCCAGTGCCCGGTCGAGAGCGCCGTGCCCGCGCTGGTCCGCACCGCCCGCGCGGTCATCGCCGGCGACGACCAGCAGATGCCGCCGTCGCACTTCTTTCGGACGGCGGCGGACGACGACCTCGAGGAGGACGACGAGGTGGCGCTCCTCGCGAGCCAGTCGATCCTCGACCTCGCCCGCATCGCGCTGCCGAACACCACCCTGCGCTGGCACTACCGCTGCCGCCACGAGGCGCTCATCGCGTTCTCCAACGCGGCCTTCTACGGGCGGCGCCTGGCGACCGCGCCGAACGCCGAGCGGCGCCGGCTGGCCTCCTGGGAGGGGCTCCACTTCGAGCGCGGCGACGGGCGCTGGGTCGACCAGGAGAACCCCGTCGAGGCGGAGCTGCTGGTCGACGCCCTCGGCCGGGTGCTCGGCGAGGATGCCCCGGGCGGCGGCCCGCCGTCGGTCGGCGTGGTGACCTTCAACAAGAAGCAGGCCGAGCGCGTCGAGGCGCTGATCGAGGCCCGCGCGGCCCTCGACGACGGCTTCCGCGAGCGCCTCCAGCGCGACCGCGAGCGCCCGGTGATCGACCAGATCTTCGTGCGCAACCTCGAGAACGTCCAGGGGGACGAGCGCGACGTCATCCTGATGTCGCTCGGCTACGGGCCGTCCGAGGCCGGCGGGCGGGTCCACGCGCGCTTCGGGCCGCTCGGCCAGGAGGGTGGCGACAAGCGGCTCAACGTGGCGATCACCCGCGCGCGCCTGGGGCTGTGGATGTTCGCGTCCTTCGACCCCGAGGCGCTCTCGGTCGACGGCTCCAAGCACGTCGGGCCGAAGCTCCTCAAGAGCTACATGCGCTTCGTGCGCGCGGCGTCCCGGGGCGACGAGGGCGACGCCGAGGCCTGCCTCGCCGAGGCCGCCGAGCTCGGCGGCGGGCGCGGGGTCACGGCGCGCGGCGGGCAGCTCCTGAACGTCGGGCGCACCGGCCTGCGGGTCCGCGACGCCCTCGCCCGCGAGCTCACCGCCCGGGGCTACCGCGTCAAGCGCGACGTCGGCCTCGGGCGCCTGTCCCTCGACCTCGCCGTCGCGACCCACGAGGACCGCGTCTTCCGCGTCGGCGTCGACTGCAGCGCGTTCCTGCACGAGTCGGACGCGCTGACCCGCGACCTCTACGTGCCGCTCTTCTGGCAGCGCCTCGGCTGGACGCTGCTGCGCGTGACGCCGGGCCTGTGGCGCGACGACCGGGCCGCCGTGATGGCCGCGATCGACGCCGCCGTGGACGCCGCGAGCGCCGGCTGAGCGTGCGGCGGGCTCGGCGGCCCCCGGGTTGACGGCGTCAAGTCAGCGTGGCGGAATCGGCGCCCAGCCTGAGCGTCGCGGGCGCGGTGTGCGCGACGCCTCGAGCCGACACGGGGAGGAGAGCGAAAATGAGCGCGATGTACCACGGACGTTTTCTCTGGTTCGACCTGATGACCAGCGATCCGGCGGCGGCCCGGGAGTTCTACACCAAGGTGGTCGGCTGGACCCTGGCCGGCTGGGAGGGCGCGGGCCCGGACGGGAACGAGCACTACCTGATGTTCGCCGGGCCGGCGGGGCCGGTCGGCGGCAGCATGGCGCTGCCCGAGGCCGCCAAGGCGATGGGCGCGCCGCCCCACTGGCTCGGCTACGTGGGCGCCGAGGACGCGGACGCCACCATCGCCGAGGCGGTGGAGCTCGGCGCCAAGATCCTGATGCCCGCGCGGACCATGGCCGGCGTCGGGCGCTTTGGGGTCGTCGCCGATCCGTTCGGCGCGGCCTTCGGGATCTACACGCCGGAGTCCTTCACCGAGGACGGCGGGCGCCCCGAGACGCCGCGCGTCGGCGAGATGTCCTGGCACGAGATCTACACCGCCGACGTCGAGGGGGCGTTCGCGTTCTACTCGACCCTGTTCGGCTGGGTGAAGACCGACGCCATGGACATGGGGGAGATGGGCGTCTACCAGATGTACGGCCCGGGCCCCGGCAAGACCATCGGCGGCATGATGCAGGCCCCCGAGGGGATGCCCCCGTGCTGGGTCTACTACGCGCGGGTCCCCGACCTCGACGCCGCGACCGCCACGCTGAAGCAGCTCGGCGGGACCGTCATGCACGGCCCCATGGAGGTGCCGGGCGGCGACCACGTCGTGATGGGGGTCGACCCCCAGGGGGCCCACTTCGCGCTGCACCACGCGAAGGCCTGAGCGACCGGCCAGCCGCCCGCGAGGCGCCTCGTCGCGGGCGGCTGGTCACGCTAGTATCGCCGCGTCGGTCCAGGACGCGGCGGGTGTTGACCACGGAGGGCACCGGAGAGAACGGAGCGCCGCTCGACCGGATCACGCGTCGCGGCGGTTTCCGGAGGCTCTTCTCGGTGTCCTCCGTGTACTCCGTGGTGAAAAACGGAGCGCTATAGGACACGCCGGAGCCTCGAACTGCGCGGTGCTGCGCTCAAGTGACCAGCATTGGGGCTGGCCGAACCGGTGCCGTTCGAGTAAACGCGGCGATGCGAGGAGGTGGCGATGGCGCGCGAGGCCATGAGCGGACAGGCGCTGGAGAGGATCGCCCGGGTGGTCGGCGACGGCGAGGCCGTGACACGGCCCCTCCTCGGGATGCCGCTCGGGCTGCGCGCCGCCTACGCCGCCCTCGACGCCGGCGCGACCGGCGTCAGCCTCGAGGGCGCGGCCGCCGCCCTCACCGCACCCGCCCGCGACCGCGGCCTGCCCCTGCGCGACGCGGCCCCCGCCGGGCTCTCGCTGGTCATCCGCGCCGACGCCCTGGTCTCGGCCGAGCTCCTCAAGCGCCTCGCCCCCGGCGAGGTCGTCGCCGACCCCTACGGCGTCCCGGTCGCCGGCCTCGTGACCGTCGCCGCCGGCGAGTCCCCGCTGGCCGCCCTCGACCGCGGCCGCGCGCACCCGTTCGCCCAGGACGGGCGCCTCTACGCCCAGCTCCCCGACGACCCCGCGACGACGAAGACGGCCCGCCGGACGCTGCTGCGCGGCCTCACCAAGCCCCAGGACGGCCCGGCGTCGCGCCACCTCAACCGCAAGGTGTCCACCTGGGTCACCGCGCGCATCGTGCCCCTCGGCGCCACCCCGACCATGGTGACCGTGGTGGTGGCGCTCTTCGGCCTCGCCGGCGGGTGGTTCGCGACCTCCCCGGAGTGGGCGGTGCAGGTCTTCGCCGCCTTCCTCTACCAGATGCACTCGATCCTCGACGGCTGCGACGGCGAGATCGCGCGCCTCACCAAGAACTTCTCCAAGCACGGCGCGCTGCTCGACTCGGTCGTCGACGACGTGTCCAACATGCTGTTCTTCGTGGGCCTCTCGGTCGGCGTCCACCGCGCCCTCGACACCGCCTGGCCGCTGTGGTTCGGCGCCGTCACCGCGGTCGGCTACCTCGGCATCACCTTCATCCAGTTCAAGAAGGTCCTGCGCGAGACCGGCACCGGCTTCAAGGCGACCTTCTGGGACACCGCCAAGCCGCGCCCGCTGTGGTACCGCGTGCTCCACGCGTCGCTGCGGCGGGACGTCTTCATCCTGATCTGCTTCGCCCTCGTCCTCGTCGGCGCCGCCCCGGCCCTGGTCGCCATCATGCCCTTCGCCGCCGTCGGGACCCTCGTCGCCAGCTTCCGCCGGGCCGGGCAGTAACCCGCACGCCGTGGTAAGACCTCCGTCACCTGCGCGGAGGTCCCCATGGCGACGACGACAGCGTACCGGACCTGCCCTCTGTGCGAGGCCACCTGCGGCCTCGCGCTGACCGTCGAGGACGGCCGCGTGACCGCCATCCGCGGTGACTCCGAGCACGTCTTCTCCCGCGGCTTCATCTGCCCCAAGGGCGCCGCCCTCGCCGACCTCCACGCGGACCCCGACCGCCTCCGCACCCCGCTCGTGCGCCAGGACGGCGTCCTGGTCCCGGCGACCTGGGACGAGGCGCTCGCCGCCGTCGCGCGCGGCCTCGCCCCGATCCTCGCGACCCACGGGCGCGACGCCGTCGCCCTCTACCTCGGTAACCCCAACGTCCACACCCTCGCCGGGCAGCTCTACATCAAGGCGCTCCTCCAGACGCTGCGCACCAAGAACCTCTATACCGCCTCGACCCTCGACCAGATGCCAAAGCACGTCGCGTGCGGGCTGATGTTCGGCGACCCCGACGCCATCCCCGTCCCCGACCTCGATCACACCGATCTGCTCGTCATCCTCGGCGCCAACCCCCTCGCCTCCAACGGCAGCCTCTGCACCGCCCCCGACTTCCCGGGCCGCCTCAAGGACCTGCGGGCCCGCGGCGGCCGCCTGGTCGTCGTCGACCCGCGCCGCACCCGCACCGCCGAGGTCGCCGACCTGCACCTCCCGATCCGCCCCGGCGGCGACCCGTGGCTGCTCCTCGCGCTGGCCGAGCACCTCGTCTCCCACGACCTCGTCGACCTCGGCCCCCTCGCCCCCCACGTCGCCGGGCTCGAGACCCTGCGCGACGCCGTGCGCCGCTTCCCGGCCGAGCGCGTCGCCGATCGCACCGGGCTGTCGGCCACCGCCATCCGCGCCCTCGCCGTCGAGCTCGCCGCCGCGCCGACCGCCGCCGTCTACGGCCGCCTCGGGACCCACAGCGCCCGCTTCGGCACCGTCAACGCCTGGCTCGTCGACGTCCTCAACGCGCTCACCGGGAACCTCGATCAGCCAGGCGGCGCCTGCTTCCCCCTGCCCTTCTTCGCGCCCCACCGCCCCGACCGCGCCCCCGGCGGCGGCGGCTTCAAGACCGGGCGCCACGCGAGCCGGGTCGGCGGCCACCCCGAGGTCCGCCGCGAGCTCCCCACGGCGGCGCTGCCGGACGAGATCCTCACCCCCGGCCCCGGCCAGGTGCGGGCGCTCATCACCGTCGCCGGCAACCCCGCGCTCTCGGCCCCGGGCAGCGACCGCTTCGACGCCGCGCTGGCGGCCCTCGACTTTATGGTCGCGGTCGACCCCTACGTGAACGAGACCACCCGCCACGCCGACGTCATCCTGCCGCCGCCGTCGGCGCTGGAGCGCGCGCACTGCGACCTCGCCTTCGCCGGGCTGTCGGTCCGCAACGTCGTCAGCTACTCGCCGCCGACCCTGCCGCTGCCGGCGGGCGCGATGGACGAGTGCGACATCCTGCTGGCCCTGACGACCATCTGCGCCGGTCGCCCCGCGGGGAGCCCGACGACGCGCACCGAGGACTTCATCATCGCGACGCTGGTGACCGGCGAGGTGCGCGACGCCGCCTCCCCGCTCCACGGGCGGGACGTGAAGGAGCTCGTCGCCGCGCTCGCCCCCCGCCGCGGCCCCGAGCGCCTCCTCGACTGGCTGCTGCGGGCCGGGAGCTACGGCGACCACTTCGGCGCGCGCCCCGGCGGCCTGACCTTCGACGAGCTCGCCGCCGCCCCCCACGGGATCGACCTCGGCCCGCTCCAGCCGCGGCTGCCGGGGCGGCTCGAGACCCCGTCCGGGAAGGTCGAGCTGGCGCCGGCGGCGCTGATCGCGGAGCTCGACCGACTCGAGGCCGAGGCCGCCGCGGAGGTCGTGGACCCAGGCGCGCTCGTGCTGATCGGCCGCCGCCACCTGCGCTCGAACAACTCCTGGCTCCACAACGTCGAGCGCCTCGCCACCGGCAAGGCCCGCTGCGCCCTGCAGGTCCACCCCACCGATGCCGCGCGCCTCGGCCTCACCGGCGGCGGCGCGGCCCACGTGACGTCAGTGGCGGGCGCCCTGACCGTCGCGGTGCACGTCACCGACGCCGTCCGCCAGGGCGTCGTGAGCCTCCCCCACGGCTGGGGCCACGGCCAGCCCGGCGCGCGGCTCGGCACCGCGGCGCGCTTCGCCGGCGTCAACGTCAACCGCCTCGTCGATCCCGCGGTCTTGGACCCGCTGTCCGGCAACGCCGTGCAGAACGGCGTCCCGGTGACGGTCGCGCCGGCCCCGCCCGGCGCCTGAGCGGGCGCGCTACGGCTCGCGTGGGCCGAGGAGGCCGAGGGCGTGCGCGGCGCGGAGCGCGACGACGCGCAGGTGGCCGTCGAGGAGCTGAGCGCGGTGTCGGACGGCGTCGTCGAGGCGCACCCAGCGCAGGGCGCGCACCCCGGGCCCCTCGGCGCGCACCTCGGCGGCGTAGGGGTAGACGACCTCGGGGGTGACGGCGGGGGACGGGTGATAGCGGCCTCCGAGCTCGGTCAACGGCCCGCACACGCCGCCGTACTCGCGGGCGAGGCGCTCGCGCAGGAAGGCCTCGGTGGCGCGGAGCCCGGTGACCGTGCGCGGCAGACGCCACGCCGGCGCCACGAGCAGCTCGCTGTGGCCGTCGAAGCACTGCGAGGCCGGCAGGTCGTCGTCGTCGATCCCGAGCCACACCGCGCCGGCGTGGCGGCGAAGACAGGCGACCGCCGCGGTGCAGGCGGACATCCGCGACGGCAGCGCGTACTCGAGGGTGCGCTCGCCGACCGCGACGCCGTCCGCCGCCAGCTCGACGAAGCGTGACCGCGACAGCGTCATGAAGCCGCTCGACGCCTCCGGGGGAGCCCGGCGGAAGCGCCGCCGCCGGGGTCGCGCGGCCAGCTCCGCCATCGTGGTGCACTGCGAAGGACGAGCCCCATCTCCGACGACGATCTCGGCTCCGATCCAAGCGCCAACGTTCATGTTGCGACGCATGAGGATGTCGTAGACGTTGAGCTCGAGGCGGGCGTCCGGCAGGCCGCCGACCTGGGCCGCGCGCAGCAGCTGACGGGCCTCCATCGCCCGCAGCGGGCCGCCCTCGCTGAAGCCATAGGCCTCGCTGCCGGCGGCGGGGGCGGTGGTCGGCGGGATCGCGACGTAGATGGCGCGCACCTCCTCCTGGATCCCGCCGGGGGAAGGGTAGTAGACGGCGCCGCGGTCGAAGCGCAGCAGCGCGTCGGGGCCGAGGCCGGTGAAGTCGGCGAGACGCTCCTCGACCGTCTGCCCGAGGGGCTTGTCGCTCTGCCGGACGGTGAGCGCGCCGTGGGCCCACGTCACGGGCGCGCTCCCGTCGACGCTGGCGGCGGCGGCGGCGGCGCTCATCAGGATGGGGCGCGGGTGGCCGAGGCGGGCGAGGACGTAGAGCGCGCCGTCGCGCACGAACCACGGGACGACGTCGACGGTGCGCCCGGGGCGGCGGACGACGTCGTACACGACGTCGAGGTCGAGGCGGCGCCAGTGTCCGAGCTCGAGCTCGCGGGTGGGGGCGGGGCACGGCTCCTCGCGAAAGCGCACGCCGCGCCGGGCCCCGACGCGCTGACCGACGATGACGTAGTTGGTGGCGGGCCAGTCGAGGGGTTCGGCGGCGTTGGCGGCGCGCATCACGAAGCGACCGGCGAAGCGGTGCTGGACGATCCACGGGTTGCGGATCGGGGTCGACGCGAGGACCCGCAGCCCCAGCGCGGTGAAGGTCGCCTCGAAGTCCGCCTGCGTCAGGTAGGTATACTCCTCGAGGACCTCGAGCTCCCAGTCGCGGCGGTAGTCCTTGCGCAGCACGAACTCGACCGCGTGGGTGCGGTCGCAGGCGTAGCGGCGCCAGGCGGGGGGCAGCGGCGGGTCGCCAGCGCCCGGCGTGACGCGCGCCATCGGGAAGCCGCGGTCCGCGGGGGCGCGGGCGGCGCGGAACTCTCCGGCGAAGCGCTCGAACAGGGCCGCGGTCGAGCAGCTGCGCGGGTCGTCACCGTCGGCGGGGCCGGTGAAGTCGTCGGCCGGGAGGTCGAGCCACACCGGCCCGGGGCCGGGGTCGACGAAGTCGCGGACGACGAGGACGCCGTGGTCGGCGAGCTGGTCGGCCTGGACGGCCAGGGCGCGCGCGGCGGCGGGGCGGTCGTAGCCGCTGAAGGTGGTCACGTGATGGAGGACCGACGAGTCCAGGATCGCCTCGACCGAGCCCGGGGGAAAGCAGGGCTCGGCGACGTCGCCCACGACGAAGCGGAGGTTCGGCAAGACGTAGCGCGCGGCGGCGCGGGCGACCATGCCGGGATCGACGTCCACGCCCACGACGGCGAGGTGGGGATAGAGGGAGGCCAGGGCGAAGCTGCCGGAGCCCGAGCCCATCCCCATGTCGGCGAGCTCGCCGACGCCGAGGAGGTGCGCGACGGTCAGGGCGACCTTCTGGCGCATCGACGCGTCCATCCCGGCCAGGTAGCGGTCGTAGGCCGAGCCGTCCCCGCGGGCGTGGGGGTAGGCGTCAGGGGCGGCGGGCGGAGCGGGGGAGGTCGGGTCGGCCATGGCGCGAGACGATACCCGCGGTCCAAGCGGGACGCGAGGCCCGCCCACCTCGGACGGTGGGCGAAAGTGAAAAGTGAGGGTGCCTGACCCCTATTGGATGACCCCTATTGGGCGCTACGCGATGATGTCGTCGATCTGGGGATCGAGGATGTCGGCGAGCAGGAGGCAGAGGTCGGTGGTCGTGACGATGCCGGCCAAGTGGTCGTCGCGCTTCACCAGCGCGTAGTCGGCTCGCCGCTGCGCCATGTCACGGATGGTCGCGGCGAGTGACCGCGTGATCTCGACCACGTATACCTCGCGGCGGCAGACGTCGCCCACGGTGAGCTGATCGCCCCGCTCCCGCGCCGCCATCCGCGCGGTCGCCACGTCCTGCTCGGTGAGCATGCCCACCACGTCCCCGTCGTCCTCGCGGACCGGCAGGTGGTGGATACCGTGCTCCTCCATCAGCGCCGACGCCTCGTCGAGGGAGGCCCCGAAGGCGACGCACTGCGGAAACGGCGTCATGACGTGCAGCAGGTTGTGGTGGTGGTGCTTATCCATCGGTCGCGCATCCTACACGTGGACCCGCGCGTTGGCACCCCGGAACTGGCCCGACGGGCCGCTTCTGACGGGCGTCGAGGGCGCCCCGGATGCGAGACCCGGGGCGCCCCCGCCCGGCTCAGCGAGCCAGCGCCGCGTCGACCAGGCCCAGCAGATCCGGGCCCGAGCGCTGCACGAAGTGGTAGTCCACCTCGACCACCGGCAGCGTGACGCCGAGCAGCCGCCCGACCCGCGCCGGGCTGGCGTCGACCACCACGTCCGGCGCGGCGCGACGCACCGTCTCCGCCAGATCCGCGCGCTGCTCATCGGAGTAGCCCATGGCCGGCAGGATCTCGGTGATGTGTGGGTACTTCTCGAGGGTGCGCGCGATGCTCCCGACCGCGAAGGGCCGGGGATCGACGAGCTCGGCCGCCCCCGCGCGGCGCGCGAGCACGTAGCCGGCGCCGAAGGCCATCCCGCCGTGGGTCGTCGTCGGCCCGTCCTCGATGACCAGCACCCGCTTGCCCTTCAGCGCCGCCTCGTCCGCCACCACCCCGAGGTCGGCGGTGATCAGCGCGGCGTCAGGCCGATCGGCCGCGATGCGGCTCAGCATCCGGTCGAGCTCCGCCGGGTCCGCCTGGTCCACCTTGTTCACGACCAGCACGTCGGCCGCACGGTAGTTGGTCTCGCCGGGGTAGTACCCGACCTCGTGCCCCGGACGCAGCGCGTCGAGCACCGCGATCCACAGCGTCGGCCGCACGAAGGGCGTGTCGTTGTTGCCACCGTCCCACAGGATCACGTCGCTCTCGGCCTCGGCCGCCGCGAGGATGGAGGCGTAGTCGACCCCCGCGAAGATGACCAGCCCGCGCTCGACGTAGGGCGCGTACTCCTCGCGCTCCTCGACCGTACACTCGTGGCTGTCGAGATCCGCGGCGGTCGCGAAGCGCTGCACCCGCTGCCGCTCGAGGTCGCCGTAGGGCATCGGGTGGCGCAGGACCCCAGCGGGGCGGCCGCTGGCGCCGAGGTGCGCCGCGAGCAACTGCGAGATGGGGCTCTTACCCGCGCCCGTTCGCACCGCGGTCACGGCGATCACGGGCTTGCTGCTTTGCAGCATGGTGTGATCCGGCCCCAGCAGGACGAAGCTGGCGCCGGCCGCCTGGACGATCGACGCCTTGTGCATGACCTGGGCGTGAGGCAGGTCGCTGTAGCTCAGGAAGACGAACTCGACCTGGTGCTCGCGGATGAGCTCCACGAGGCGCCCCTCGTTGTAGATGGGGATGTCCTCGGCGTAGCCCGGCCCGGCGAGGGAGCGAGGGAACTTCCGCTGGTCGATGAACGGGATCTGCTCCGCGGTGAAGCACACGACCCTGAAGTCCGGGTGGCTCCGGAAGAAGGTCTGAAAGTCGTGGAAGTCGCGCCCGGCGGCGCCCATCACGATGCAGCGGAACGTCATGATCCTCTCTCCAGCGGTGAGCCGGAGGAGGCTCGTCGAAACGGTGGCAGACGACCACCGGCTCGGCCTCGGAGGTACCCGCGTACCCGAGGCCCGGGCGAGCCTCCTCGACGCCGCGGAAGATAACACGCGGGGATCCGTCGCGCAGCAAGGCGTGAGGTCGAAACAACATGGTCAAGATGCCGCAGGCGGCGGCACCGCCGGCGTGCCCTCGGGACCGATGGCCCTCAGCGCGAGGGTGCGGGCGCGCTGACGACGCCGTTGAGCTCCGCCGCGACCGCGAGCAGGTCTCCCTGCTCGTAGAAGTCGACCGCGACGAGGTTGGGCAGGTGACCGAGGGCCTCCTGGCACGCCAGCGCGCGGGTCAGGAGCACCTCGCGCTGATTGACGGCGGCCGCGTCATCGACGGACCCGATCCCGCGGGTGATGAAGTGGTTGAGCAGGAAGAAGGGCTTGGCCTCGCGCCCGGCGCAGCCGCGGTTGCACTCGCAGCTGAAGGCCTCCGGGGAGTCGAAGCTGTAGGGGGTGTCGAAGGCGTAGTCCCAGACGTGGTGGTACCACGCGGGGGGCGGGCGGCCGCTCTCCAGGGCGACGAGCAGCCGCGTCCCCGCGTCGAGGGCGTCGGCGAGCACCGGCGGGCGCTCCCCCGGGGGCAGCGTCAACAGGTACCCGTCGAGGCCGCTCGCGGTGAAGGCGTCGACGGTCGGCGCGGTGTCGAGGTGATCCTCGATGACGAGGATGACGAGCTCGTCCGGGTGCCCATCGAGGAACTCCCGAATGACGGTCAGACCGTCGACGAGAGGGAGGTTCCCGAACTCGCACACGCCGTGGCACAGGTACGCTCCCCCATTCCAGGCGTGGGTGTCGATGAGCAGCGCGCGCACGCCGTCGTCGAGCTGCCGCGCGAGGCCGTGGGTCTGGTTCGGCCCGAGCCACCCCTCGTCGGCGTTCGCCATGCTGTTGTGGGTCGCCGGGAAGACGATCTCGTCGAGGCGGCGGGCGCACAGCTCGGGGTAGCCGTTGCAGCGGCGAAGAGCGGGCGCCGTGTCGGCGACCACCCCGTCCGCGGCCACGTCGGCCGTGGCGTCCGGCGTGGCCGCGTCGCCCCCGTCGGACGCCGCGTGCGATGCCACATCCAACGCCCGATCGGCCGCCGATGAGCAAGCAATGAGCTGGCAGATCGAGGCTGCGAGCAGAACGCTGCGACGCAGCTGGCCGCAGGCGTGACGGGGGGCGATGGGCGGCATGGCCCCAGGATAGCGCCCCCGGGCGGGTTTCCCTACCGCCTGGCGGGCGAGCCTGATATGTCGCCGGCCATGGACACGACGAATCAAGCGGAGCCGGGGGCGCTCGCGGGCCTCCGGGTGGTGCTGTGCCGGACGAGCCACGCCGGCAACATCGGCGGCGCGGCTCGGGCGATGAAGGTCATGGGGCTGAGCGATCTCGCGCTGGTGTCGCCGCGCGAGTTCCCAAGCCCCGAGGCGACGGCGCGGGCCACCGGGGCGGCGGACATGCTCGACCGGGCGCGGGTCGTCGCGACCCTCGACGAGGCGGTGGCGGACTGCGTGTGGGTGGTCGGCTTCACGGCCCGCGACCGCGTCGAGGGGGCCCCGGTGGTCGACGTCGAGGACGCGGCGGCCGAGGCGCTGGCGTGGGCGCCGCGGGGGCCGGTGGCGTTCGTCTTCGGCAACGAGCGGACCGGGCTCGAGAACACCGAGCTCGTGACGTGCAACGCGCTGGCGCGGATCCCGACGACGACGTCGCTGTCGTCTCTGAACCTGGCGGCGGCGGTCCAGGTGGCCAGCTACGAGCTGCGGCGCCAGGCGCTGCGCCGTGGACCGGTCCCCGCCGCGGCCACCGACGCCGGCGACGACGAGACGCTCGCGAGCCGCCAGGACCTCGTCGCGCTCTTCGACCGGGTGTGGAAGGAGGTCGCGGCGAGCCCCCGCTACCGCTCCGACGACCAGCGGGTGGCGCTGCTGCGCGCCCGCTTCGAGCAGCTGATGGTGCGCGCACAGCCGCGCCGCACCGAGGTCCGCGCGGTGCATGGCGTGTTGAGCTGGCTCGGCGCGGCCCGTGACCGATAGGCGACGGGCGGGTCTTCGCCCGATGCGACGCAGCGGCTTCGTGACCGCGGGCAGCGCGCGGCGCGGCGGAGACCTGATGAGACCGCTCGGGCTGGTGCCTCTCGCCCGACGGCTGGGTCAAACAACCCGATCGCTCGCGATACTGATCGCGTAACCTCCCGTGATCGCGGGCGATCGATCGTGGCACAGATCGTGCTGCCCCAGTCGACATGGAGCGTCGAGAGCTGCAGCCCGTGGCAGGCCGCGGCGAGCCCGACGCGTCAGTGGTGGGGGTCGTTGGTGGCGATGTGAGCCTCCGTGCCCTCGTCACGGCGATCTTCCAGCTCTCTGGCGCGCGGCTCGTCGGGTCCGCGGCCGATCCCCGTTGGGGTCTGCGTGAGTTGACCGAGGGGCGAGTCGACCGGCTCGTCGTGCTGAGCGAGAGCCCGCCGGTCCCCCTCGCGCGTCGAGACCGCACCCGGCTCGTCTGGTACCACCTCGGGCGGCGGGAGCGGGAGTGGCCCGAGGACCTGCTCGGCCTGAGCTGGCCAGCGCCGCTCGAGCTGTTGGTCAAGGCGACCCTCGGCCGCGACGTCGGCCCGCCTCGGGAGTCGTGGACGACCCCCGGGTTGGGGATCGTGACGCCGCGCCTCGTGGGGCTGCTGGCGGCGTTGCGCCCGTCGCTGCGCGTCAACTTCCGGGTAGATGAAGCGGACGCCGCCCTGTGCACCGTCGGCGGGTACGCGCGCGCCATCGCCTTCGAGCGCCTGCTCGACTTCGACACCCTCGAAGAGGACCCCGCGATCGCGCTGCTGCTCGGTTTCCACGCGCGGGACGGCCGCGGCGGGGCACCACTCGACCGCGATATCGCCTTCGTGTGCGACCACAGCGAGGTGTTCTCGGACGCCGAGCCCTATCGGCGCTACGCGGCGCACGTCATGGCGTGGATCGCCGGCCACCCGCCGCGCACGGTGCGCTTCGCGGCGGCGGTGAACGAGCGCCACGGGCTCGACCTGCGCGACGTGCTCCGCGCGGCCTTGACCACCCTGAGCCCAGCGCGCCTCGATCGCCTGGCCGGCCGGTGCGCGCACGCCGGGCTCGACCACGACGCCCGCGTCGATCGCGCGCTGACGGCGCTCACCGCGCCGACCTGGGCGGACCCCGAGCCGGCCCAGCTGCCGCGCACCTCGGTCGCGCCGCGCAGGCCGAGCCGGACGCGCCCGCGCACCCGGCAGCGCCTGCACGCCGCGACGATGCGGGGGTTCAGCGTCGAGACCTGCGGCGGGGAGAGCCGCGGTGACCCGCACCAGACGCTGGAGGCGCTGGCCACCGCCCGCGCTCGCATGGAGGCCCGTGGGCCCGTCGTGCCGCTGCCAGGCACGCGCTTCGTCCCGGTGGGGATGGACCTCGGCGACCTCCTGCTGTTCTACCGCGTCGGGCGGGGGCCGCTCGGGGACACCTTCGTCGGGGCCCTGCGCGGGCACCACGGGGTCCCCATCCCGGTCGCCGTGCGGCAGCTCGGGCGCCCGCCCAACGGCAACGGGGCCGCCCAGGCCGACACCGCCGTGGCCGAGATCGCCCGCGCCCAGTCCCTCCACCACCCGAACGTGGTGGGAATCCACCACATCCGCCGCGTCGCCGGCTCGGACCTGGTCGTCACGGAGCTGGTCCACGGCGTCTCCGTCGCCGAGCTCCTCAACGCCCTCGAGGAGCTCGACGAGCCCCTCCCGCGGCCGCTCGCGACCTGGATCGCGGCGCGGGTGGCGCTGGCGCTCGACGCCGCGGCGCGACACCGCGACGCCGAGGGCCGCCCGATCCTCCTCGCCGACGACGACGCCCGCCCCGAGACCGTCCTGGTCGGCTTCGACGGCGCGGTGAAGCTCGACGTCGCCCTGGCCCTCGCCTACAGCCTCGAGGCCGAGCGCGCCACCCACGGGCGGGTCGCCCTCGTAGACGATCGCTCCCTCGCCGTGGCGCTGGACGAGCGGGCCGAGCCCGGGACCCTCGGCGGCGACCCGGCCGCCTGGCTCGCCGGCGCCGTCGAGCTCGTCCTGCGCCTTGTGCAGCGCAATGAAGACTACGCGCTCAACCTGATGGAACGCTGCGCTGCACCCATGCTGCGTCTGCGAATGCCGGTCAAGAGCGACCCGCTGCGGACCCGCGGCTGAGGCGCCGCGCTCACCGGCCCGGATAGAGAGAGACCCCGCTCCGCGGGCGCGGAGCGAGGTCTCTGATCACCGCCGCGGCGCGATTACTCGCCGCTGGCCTGGCTGGCCTCGCCGGCCTTGGCCTTGAGCGCCGCCTGGGCGGCCGCGAGGCGCGCGATCGGCACGCGGAACGGCGAGCACGACACGTAGTCGAGGCCGATCTCGTGGCAGAACGCGATCGACTCGGGGTCGCCACCGTGCTCGCCGCAGATGCCGCACTTGAGGCCCGGGCGCGCCTTGCGCCCCTCCTCGACGGCCAGGCGCATGAGCCGGCCGACGCCGATCTGATCGACGGTCTCGAACGGGTTCGCGTCGAGGACCTTCATGTCGACGTAGCTCTTGAGGAACTTGGGCTCCGCGTCGTCGCGGCTGTAGCCGAAGGTCATCTGCGTGAGGTCGTTGGTGCCGAAGCTGAAGAACTCGGCCTCGGTGGCGATCTGATCGGCGGTCAGGGCGGCCCGCGGGATCTCGATCATCGTCCCGAACTTGTAGGGCACCTCGACGCCGGCCTCGGCGAGGACCTCGCGCGCGACCTGCTCGAGCTGCCCCTTGACGAGGCTGAGCTCGTTGATGTGGCCGACGAGCGGGATCATGATCTCCGGCAGCACCTCGATGCCGGCCTGCTTGACCTTGATGGCGGCCCGCATGATGGCGCGGGTCTGCATCTTGACGAGGCCCGGCATCATGATCGACAGGCGCACGCCGCGCATGCCCATCATCGGGTTCGACTCGCGCTGGAACTCGACCGCCTTGAGCAGCGCCTGCTTCTCGTCGAGCAGCTGCTCGATGGCGTGGCCGCCGAGCACGTTGGCCGCGAGCTTGAGCTCGGTGACCTGCTTGACGAGGTCCTCGAAGCTCGGGAGGAACTCGTGCAGCGGCGGGTCGATGAGGCGGATCGTCACCGGGAGGCCGTCCATCACCCGGAAGATGCCCTCGAAGTCGGCCTGCTGGACCACCTCGAGCTTGGCGAGGGCCGCTTCGCGCTGGCGCTCGTCGTTGGTGAGGATCATGTCGCGCACGATCGGCAGCCGGTCGGCCTCGAAGAACATGTGCTCGGTGCGGCACAGGCCGATGCCCTGAGCGCCGAAGGCGATGGCCTGGGCGGCGTCGCGCGGGTTGTCGGCGTTGGTGCGCACGCCCAGCGTCCGGAACTCGTCGCACCAGGACATGAGCGTCCCGAAGTCGCCGGTCACCTGGGCGGGCTCGAGGGCGAGCGCCTCGGCGTAGACCGCGCCGGTGGTGCCGTCGAGGGTGAGGAAGTCACCGGCGTGGTAGGTCCGGTCGCCGACCACCATCGTGCCGGCCTCCTCGTCGATGTGGAGGTCCTCGCAGCCCGCGACGCAGGGGATGCCGAAGCCGCGCGCCACGACCGCCGCGTGCGACGTCTTGCCGCCACGCGCCGTCAGGACGCCCTCGGCGCTGAGCATGCCGTGCACGTCGTCGGGGTTGGTCTCCTCGCGGACGAGCAGCACCTTCTGGCCGGCGGCCTTCTCGGCCACGGCGTCGTTGGCGTGGAAGACGATGCGGCCGACCGCGGCGCCCGGGGACGCGGCGAGGCCGGTGGCGATGGCGGTGACGCCCTTCTTCTTCTTGTCGGACTCGTTGATGCGCGGGTGGAGCAGCTGGTCGAGCAGCGCCGGCTTGACCCGCTGCACGGCGCCGGCCTTGGTGATCAGCCCCTCGCCGACCATCTCGACCGCCATCCGCACCGCGGCGGCGCCGGTGCGCTTGCCCACGCGGCACTGCAGCATGTAGAGGCGCCCACGCTCGATGGTGAACTCGAGGTCCATCATGTCGTGGAAGTGCTGCTCGAGGCGCTCGCCGACTTTGCAGAACTCGTCGTAGATCGCCGGGTTCTCGACGCGCAGCTCCGCGAGCGGGATCGGGGTGCGGACGCCGGCCACGACGTCCTCGCCCTGGGCGTTCATGAGGTACTCGCCGTAGAGCGCGTTCTCGCCGGTCGAGGGGTCGCGGGTGAAGGCGACGCCGGTGCCGCAGTCGAGCCCGAGGTTGCCGAACACCATCGCCTGGATGTTGACGGCGGTGCCCATCGCGTCCGAGATGCCCTCGTTTTTGCGGTAGACCTTGGCGCGATCGTTGTTCCAGCTGCGGAAGACCGCCTCGACGGCCAGCGTGAGCTGGGTCCACGGGTCGTCCGGGAAGGTCTCGCCGCGGGTCTTCTCGACCAGCGCGCGGAAGTCGCCGCACACCTTCTCGAGGTGCTCGGCCGGCACCTCGGTGTCGAGCTTGACGCCGAGGGCGCGCTTGGCGTCGGTGAAGATCTTCTCGAAGCGCGCCTTCGGGATGTCGAGGACGACGTCGCTGAACATCATCACGAAGCGCCGATACGCGTCCCAGGCGAAGCGGGCGTCGCCGCTGGCCGCCACGAGCCCGCGCAGGGTCTCGGCGTTGAGGCCGAGGTTCAAGATGGTGTCCATCATGCCCGGCATCGAGACGGCGGCGCCGGAGCGCACCGAGACGAGGAGCGGGCGCGCGGGGTCGCCAAAGCGCTTCTCGACCTTCTTCTCCATCGCCGCGAGGGCGACCTTGATCTCGCCGAGGAGCGCCTCGGGAACGGCGTTGTTGGCGCTGTAGTAGCGACAAGCTTCGGTCGTGATGGTGAAGCCGGGAGGTACGGGGAGGCCCAGCTGGGTCATCTCACCGAGGTTGGCTCCCTTGCCGCCGAGGAGGTCGCGCATCGACGCGTTGGCTTCCTCGAAGTTGTAAACGAGCTTCGCATTCACTGTTTGCATGATTCCGGTCACCCCTGGTTCGTCCGCGGCCCGCGGCCGTCCGCCACCCAGCATACGGCGTGCCAACCCGGGTCACTGGCTCGAATGGCGAGTCACCATCGAGACTTGAGCGCGACCCGGAGATCTGGTGGGGGACGCCGCCAGTGTGAAACCACCCGCGTTCACGCCCGCCCGCCTCGGCCCGGGAGTGGAATATAACACAGGCCAGTTGTCGACCCTTAACCCACCGCGGAGCGAAATTTTTCTTTGATTGCAGAGGCATAGAGATCGCGCCGGCGGCGTAACTCACCGATGGGACACGCCAAACGGCCGCGGAGCGACGCGGCGTGCGCTTTGGCTCAACCGAGGCGCGCGTGGGCGGATCGGTCGCTCGGCGCCCGGCTCGGGCTCACCGCGGAGATCGCGCGGCCCGCGGTGGCCCGAGCGGGGGCGGGTATGGCGAGCGCCGCTGCGGCTCCGCGACAATCCGACGCAACAGAGTTGTGCAGCGCCGATCGGCGCCTAACGTCTCACCCGCTCGGCCCCCGCTGATGGGGGTCGAGCGCACCCGAAGGAGCCGCCATGGCCACCGTGACCCTGACGAAAGACAACTTCAACGAGCTCGTGAGCGACGGCGCGACCGTGCTGATCGACTTCTGGGCGGCCTGGTGCGGGCCGTGCCGGATGTTCGCGCCGACCTTCGAGGCGGCCTCCGAGGCCCACCCCGACGCGGTCTTCGCGAAGGTCGACACCGAGGATCAGCGGGAGCTGGCCGGCTACTTCCAGATCCAGTCGATCCCGACGCTGATGGTCATACGCGACCGCGTCGTGGTGTATCGCAGCGCGGGCGTGCTGCCCGCCTCGGCGCTCGAGGAGATCGTCACCAAGGTGGCGGCCCTCGACATGGAGGAGGTCAAGGCCTCGGCCAGCGCCGAGCCGGACGCCGAGGCCGACGCCTGACACGGCGTCCGTGGCGCAGACGGCGCCGCGCACACCCGCCCACGAGGCGCGGACGGCGGCTGGACCCATCCCCGGAGCGGGCGTAGGCTGCGGCGACCTTTGCCGCTGGAGGTGCCGCATGACCGCCGCTTCGACGCTGGAGCCCGTCGCGTCCGCCGACGCCCTCGTCCACGACGCCTTCGCCACGCTGAAGACCGGCTGGGAGGAGGCCGGCGGGCTGAGCTACGCCCAGCGCATGGACGCGCTGTCGCGCCTCCTCGACGCCACGCGCCGCTGGGAGGGCCGGATCGCGGACGCCATCGACGCCGACTTCGGCGCTCGCTCACGTCACGAGACGGCGATGGCCGAGGTCTTCGTCCTCGTGGCCCACATCAAGTACCTGCAGAAGCACCTGAAGAGCTGGATGAAGCCGTCGCGGCGGCACGTCGACATGCTCTTCCGGCCCGCCAGGAACATGGTCGTCTACCAGCCGCTCGGCGTGGTCGGCGTCATCGCCCCGTGGAACTACCCGTTCCAGCTGGCGATGGTCCCGCTCGCGTCGGCGCTCGCGGCGGGCAACCGCGTCCTCATCAAGCCCTCGGAGATCGCGCCGCGCACCGCCGACGTGATGACCGAGCTGGTCGCCGAGCTGTTCTCGCCGCGGGTGGTGGGCGTCGTGACCGGCGGCCCCGAGGTCGGGATCGCGTTCTCGCGCCTGCCCTTCGACCACCTGTTCTTCACCGGGTCGACCGGGGTGGGGCGGCACATCATGCGCGCCGCCGCCGAGCACCTGGTCCCCGTGACCCTCGAGCTCGGGGGCAAGTCCCCGACCATCGTCCACGGCGACTTCCCCATCGCCAAGGCGGCCGAGCGGACCGCCGTCGGCAAGCTCCTGAACGCCGGCCAGACCTGCATCGCCCCCGACTACGTGCTGTGCCCGCGCGACCAGGTGGACGCCTTCGTGGACGCGTTCAGCGAGGTCGTGCGCCGCTGCTACCCGACCCTCGCCGACAACCCCGACTACACCGCCATCGTCAACGAGGCGCACTACCGCCGCGTGGCCGGCTACGTGGCCGAGGCCCAGGCGGCCGACGTGCGGACGGTCGAGATCAACCCGGCCGGCGAGGCGCTCGCCCCCGAGGCGCGCAAGCTCGCGCCGACGTTGATCATCGACCCGCCGGACAGCCTCCGGGTGATGCAGGACGAGATCTTCGGGCCGGTCCTGCCGATCGTGCCCTACGATCGCCTCGACGACGCTATCCGCTACGTCAACGAGCGACCGCGGCCGCTGGCGCTGTACTACTTCGACCGCGACCGCGAGCGCGTCCGCCGGGTGCTGCACGAGACGGTGTCCGGCGGGGTGGCCGTCAACGACACGATGCTCCACATCGCCCAGGACGACATGCCCTTCGGCGGCGTCGGCCCGAGCGGGATGGGCGCGTACCACGGGCGCGAGGGCTTCGAGGCGCTCTCGCACCGCAAGTCCGTGTTCCGCCAGGCGCGGATCAACACCGTCGGGCTCCTGCTGCCGCCGTACGGGAGCAAGGTCGACCGGCTGCTCGACTTCATGATCGGCCGGAAGAAGGCCTAGCGTTCGGTCGGTTGTAGTCCGCGGAACGGGCGGCGCCGGGTTCGCGCCGGATGACGAGGAGAGTCGGATGGGACGACCGGGGCTCACCCTGGGTGTGGTCGCGGCGGCGCTGCTGGGCGCGTGCGGCGCGACGCCGAACGGCGTGGTGCGGCTCGAGCTGGCGATCACCGGTGATCGGACGGCGGCGGCCGAGCGGGTGCGGGAGCGCCTCGCGGTGGTCGACGACCGCGACGACATCTCGCTCGGGGACGTGGACCTGAGCGAGGCGCCGCCGGACCGGCTGATCGTCGGTGTGCAGGTCAACGGAGGGCCGGCGTGCGCGCGCTTCGACGTGGCCAAGGCGGCGGTGCTCGAGGCGCTGACGAAGCCGCGGCAGCTGTCGCTGCGCGAGGTCCTGCCCCTCGACGACGCCTTCGTAGACGCGGTCGCGCACGAGCTCGGAGACGCGGCGTCGGTGCGACGGGATTCGCGCTCGGTCTACCTCACGGTCGACGCCCCCGACACCCTCGACGTCGTCGGTCGCCTCGCGGGGCTCGCGGTCGGCGCGGCGGCCGCCGGGGTCTACGTCGACGCCAGGCCGCAGGGCGGGCCGCAGTACCAGGTCTGGCCGCTGGCTCAGCGGCCCGAGCTCCGCGACGGTGACCTCGTGGACGCCCGCGCCGACCACGACGACCACGGTCAGCCCTTCGTCTGGGCGCAGTTCAGCGGCGCCGGCGCGCAGCGCTTCGAGGCGTTGACGGCGCGGCTGACCGGTCGGCATCTGGCGATCCTGGTCGACGACCTCGTCATGAGCGTCCCGCTGGTGATGGAGCCGATCGCGGGCGGGCGCGTGCAGATCACCATGGGGGGGGCCCCGAACCCGACGGAGGCGTTCGGGGAGGCCCAGCTCATGGCGGCGGCGCTGCGGGGCGGCCCCATCGCGGGCCGCGTGGAGGTCGTGAGCGAGTCGGCGAGCTGCGCGCCGCAGAGGTAGGCGCCAGGCCCGGCGGAGCGACGACGTCCTGGAGTGAAGGCCGTCGCCGCGTTGCGCGCGGCGCGGCGGGGCGTCACAATCCAGCGCGGGCGAGCAGCAGGAGGTGAGCGGTGGGCATCCGGAAGATCGGCATCATGACGGGCGGCGGGGATTGCCCCGGGCTCAACGCGGTGATCCGCGCGGTCGTGAAGACCTCCGCTGGCTACGGCTGGGAGGTGCTCGGCGTCGAGGACGCGTTCAGCGGGCTCATCGACCTCGACTACCGCTCGCCCTATGGCAACCGGTGGCTCGACGACGACGTCATCCGCAACATCCACACCCGCGGCGGGACCATCCTGGGCACGTCGAACCGCTCGAACCCCTTCGCCTACCCCGTCGAGCGGGACGGGCGCGAGGTCGAAGCGGACGTGTTCGACAGGGTGCTGGCCAACTGGAAGCGGCTCGGGCTGGACGCCCTGGTGTCGGTCGGTGGCGACGGCTCGATGGCCATCGCGCAGCAGTGCATCGACCGCGGGCTGACCAACGTCGTCGGGGTCCCCAAGACCATCGACAACGACCTCGGCGCGACGGACTACACCTTCGGCTTCGACACCGCCGTCGCGGTCGCGACCGACGCCATCGATCGGCTCCGAGACACCGCCGAGAGCCACGACCGCGTGATGCTCGTCGAGGTGATGGGGCGGCACGCGGGCTGGATCGCGCTGCATGCGGGGCTGGCGGGCGGCGCCCACGCCATCCTGATCCCGGAGATCCCCTACCGGCTGGCGGCGGTCGCGCGCGCCATCGAGGCGCGGCGGGTGAGCGGGCAGCCGTATTCGGTGGTCGTCGTCGCCGAGGGCGCGATCCCGGCGGCCGGGGAGCCCAGCTACCGCGACGACCGGGAGGTGGGCGGGATGCGGCGGCTCTTCGGCGCGGCGGCGCGGGTGGGCGAGGGGCTCGCCGACATCGTGGACCTCGACCTGCGGGTGACCGTGCTCGGCCACGTCCAGCGCGGCGGCAGCCCGAGCAACTTCGACCGGGTCCTCGGGACGCGCTTCGGCGAGGCGGCGACGCACCTCGTCGCCGCCGGCGGCTTCGGTCGCATGGTCGCGCTGCGTGGCACGGAGATCGTCGACGTCCCGATCCGCGAGGCCATCGGCCACGCCAAGCTCGTCGACCCGCAGGGACAGATGGTCCGCACCGCCCGATCGATCGGCGTCGTCTTCGGCGACGAGGCCGAATAGCGCCGTCGCTCACCTCGCCTGCGCGCGCTCGCTCAGAGGAGCGTGCCCTGGTCGTCGGGGGGCGCGGTGCGGCCGCCGGGGCGGCGCCCGATGTGCTTGTAGGCCTTCGGCGTGGCGACGCGGCCGCGCGGGGTGCGCATCAGGTAGCCCTCCTGGATGAGGTAGGGCTCGTAGACGTCCTCGAGGGTCGACTTCTCCTCGCTCAGGGCCGCCGACATCGTCTCGACGCCCACCGGGCCGCCGGCGAACTTGTCGATGATGGTCTCGAGCAGGCGCCGGTCCATCGGGTCGAGGCCGTCCTGGTCGACCCGCATCCGCCCGAGGGCGAAGGTCGCGATGGCGAGATCGATGATCCCCTGCCCCTCGACCTCGGCGAAGTCGCGGACGCGGCGCAGCAGGCGGTTGGCGATGCGCGGGGTCCCGCGCGAGCGCCGGGCGATCTCGAGGGCGCCCCGGTCGTCGACCGGGATGCCGAGGATCGACGCCGAGCGGTGGACGATGCGCTCGAGCTCCTCGACCGTGTAGTAGTCGAGGCGGTTGATGATGCCGAAGCGGTCGCGCAGCGGCGACGTGAGCAGCCCCGACCGGGTCGTCGCGCCGATCAGCGTGAACGGCGGCAGCGTGATCTTCATGTTCCGCGCGAAGGTCCCCTCGCCGATGATGAGGTCGAACTCGAAGTCCTCCATCGCCGGGTAGAGGTTCTCCTCCACCGCCGCGTTCAGGCGGTGGATCTCGTCGATGAACAGCACGTCGCGCGGCTTCAGGTTGGTCAGGATGCCGGCCAGATCCCCCTTGCGCTCGATGGCCGGCCCGCTGGTCACGACGATGTCCGAGCCCGCCTCCTGGGCGATGATGTGCGCGAGCGTCGTCTTGCCCAGCCCGGGCGGCCCGGAGAACAGGATGTGGTCGACCGCCTCGCCGCGCCCGGCGGCCGCCTTCACGAAGACCCGCAGGTTCGCGAGGAGCTCGACCTGACCCACGTAGTCGTCGAAGGTCGTCGGGCGCAGCGCCTTGTCGAAGCGCGCGTCGTCCTCGCGAGGGGTCGGTGAGATGGGCCGGGCGTCGTCGGTCATAAGGGGTTTCCTACTTCCTCAACAGCCCGAGCGCGCGGCGCAGGAGCGCGTCGAACTCGGCGTCCGGGTCCTCCTCGCGGAGCTGGGCGATGGCCCCGTCGATCTCTTTGGGCCGATACTGCAGGTTCATCAGCGCCGAGCGCAGGTCGCGGAAGCGCTGGGGCTCGGCGCTGCGGACGCCGGGGGTGGCGCGCAGCGCGTGCCCGGTGATCTTGAGCTTGCCGCGCAGCTCGAGCGAGAGCCGCTCGGCGAGGCGCTTGCCGACCCCGCTGATGGTCGCGAGCCGCGCGAGGTCCTCGCGCTCGACCGCGTCGGCGAGCCCGGCCGGATCGATGCCGCTCAGCACGTTCACCGCGAGCTTCGGGCCGACCTTCGACACCTGAATCAGGGCGTTGAACGCCTGCAGCTGGTCCTCGGTCTCGAACCCGTAGAGCGCGATGGCGTCCTCGCGGACGTTGGTGTGGACGTGGAGCTCGACGGTGTCGCCGAGCACGCTCTGCCCCAGCACTCCGATGGGCACGGTCACGAGGTAGCCGACGCCGCCGACGTCGACGATCACGCGCCCGTCCTCGTCGCGGAGCCGGAGCTCGCCCCTGAGCCAGGCGATCATCGGGCCCTCGCCGGGACCCGCGCGCGCACCCCGGCCCCGGCGCCGTGGCACAGCGCGGCGGCGAGCGCGTCGGAGGCGTCATAGGGCGCGGCCGAAGAGAGCCCCAGGATGACGCGGACCATCTCGGCCACCTGGTGCTTGTCGGCGCGCCCGCTGCCGGTGACGGCGGACTTGATCTGCATCGGCGTGTACTCGTGGATCTCCGCGCCGACGGCGAGCCCGGCGAGCATCACCACCCCGCGGGTGTGACCGAGCTTGAGCGCGGACTGGACGTTCTTCGAGACGAAGCACTGCTCGAGGGACAGCGCCGCGGGGCGGTGCCGCTCGGCGACGGCGAGCAGCGCGTCGTGGATGACCTTGAGGCGGTCCCACAGCGGCGCCGCGGCGTTGGTGCGGATGATGCCGTGATCGACGTGACGCACCGCGCCCCCCGCACCACAGGTCACCAACCCCCAGCCGGTCACCAGCGTGCCCGGGTCGACGCCGAGGACCAGCACGGCTCAGCCCTCGTCCGGGGCGCCGAGGGCGGCCGTGGGGCGCGCGATGGTGCTCGACTGGTGGTGGGCCGACATGGGGCGTTGGTTAGCACGCGTCCCCTCGGGTGTCACGGGGGCGATCCCCCCGCTCGTGGCCACGCTCCCCGAGGGCTGCGGCGGCGAAGTCCGCCCACGTGCGACAACTTCGAGCTTGGCGTCCGCCGCTCGGGTCCGTATCTACATCGCTGCACACATCATCGACCGGGCGCAGACCTATATGCTCACCGAAAGCCTGCTGCAGTTCTTCGAAAACCTCGGCGCCGAGTGGGTCCTGTGGCTCCTCGTCGGGCTCGGGCTGCTCGCCATCGTGGTGATGGTGGAGCGCTTCATCTTCTTCCGGCGCCATCAGGTCGACCCCGAGTCGCTGACCCGGAGCGTCGTCGGTGCCCTGCGCGAGGGGGGCCCGCCCGCCGCGCGCGAGGCACTCGGGAACCTCCATGGGATGACCGGCGGCGTGCTCAAGGCCGCCCTCGACGCCTGGGACGACGGCGTCGAGTCGGTCGAGGAGGTCATCCAGGCCGCCATCGCCCAGCAGCGCGTCTACTACGACCGCTTCCTGCCGATCCTCGGCACGCTGGGCAACAGCGCACCGTTCATCGGCCTCTTCGGCACCGTCATCGGCATCCTCGGCGCCTTCAGCGCGCTCGGCAGCGGCGCCGAGGGGGGTGTCCTCAAGGCTCAGGTGATGAGCAGCATCGGCGAGGCGCTGATCGCCACCGCGGTCGGCCTCGGCGTGGCGATCCCCTCGGTCGTGGCGTTCAACACCTTCAAGAACCGCATCCGGATCATGACGGGTAACACCGAGAGCGTCGCACGGATGCTGCTCGCCTACCTCAAGGCGAGCCCCCTCGCGGGAGGTCCCAGTGGCCGGCGGTAGCCTGCAGGACGACGACGAGGGCCTCAACGAGATCAACATCGTTCCCTTCGTCGACATCGTGCTCGTGCTGTTGATCATCTTCATGGTCACGACCGAGTTCGTGCAGGAGAAGTTCGACGACTACAAGCCGCCGCCGAACGTGCCGCTGCAGCTGCCCCGGGCCGCGACCGCCGAGGAGTCACCGAACAAGCAGCTGCTGTCGCTCGCCATCAACAAGGACGGCAACCTCTTCCTCAACGGGAACAAGACCGACCTCGACGGCATCAAAGGTTACGTGACCGACATGAAGGCGCGCGGCGCGAAGCTCGAGGCCTTCGTCGCAGCCGACGAGCGCCTCACCCACGGCGCCGTCCTCAAGGTCATCGACACCATTCGCCTGCTCGGGATACCGGACGTGGCCATCAACACCCAACCGATGGAGATCCAGTAGCGTGCTCAGTCAGAGCCACCGGCTGACCATCGCCGTCGCCATCGCCGTGGCGAGCGGCGGCGTCGCGATTGGCGTGGTCCGCAGCGTCTACTCGCCGGTGAGGCCGCGGCTGATGTGCGTCAAGGCGGTCAGCGACCGCACGGCGATCGCCTACTTCGGCTGGGACAACGTCGAAGAGGAGCCGCTCACGCTGCCGGTCGGCGAGCGCAACCGCTTCGCCCCCGGGCTCGAGGATCGCGGGCAACCCCAGCGCTTCGACCCCGGCAAGGGCGGGAGCTTCCCGCGCGGGGCGCTCGAGGTGCCCTTCGACGGGCCGAGCCTCACGTGGCACCTCGGCAAGCACGACCTGACGGTGACCCGCGACTCGGCGCCGTGTCCGCAGCCGACCACCTTCGCGGAGCTGCCGCCGTCGACGCTGGTGCTGCCGAAGATCGCCCCGCCCGAGCCGCCCAAGCCGCCCGAGCCGATCGTGAAGCCCGAGCCGCCCAAACCAGTCGTGAAGCCCGAGGAGAAGGTCGCCGAGACGCCGGATCCGAAGAAGGAGGCGACCCGCAAGCCGAAGAACTACCAAAAGAAGGAAGGGCAGCCGAAGCCCAAGCGCGAGAGCAAGCGCGAGTCGCCGAAGGACGCCCCCAAGAGCGAGCCCGCGCCGCTGGTGCTGACCGGGCTGACGACCCTCGGCAAGGGCGTGACGATCCAGTCGGGCGAAGAGAACATCCTCGGCGACGCCCGAGTCGAGGCGAACGAGCGCAACACCAACGTCCAGCAGGTCGACGACCCCGACGCGGTCCCCGACAAGGTCGGCGACGGGACCGGCGGGACCAAGGCCCCCAAGCGAACGCCGCCGCGGGTCAAGCGGCGGGTCCGCGGGGTCTACCCGGAGGACGCGCCGCGCCTCGGGCGATCGGTGAGCGTGGCGCTGTCGCTGCTCATCGGGACCGACGGCAAGGTGAAGCAGGTCAAGCTGGTGCGCGGCGCCGGGGGCGCCTTCGACCGCGAGGCCGAGAAGGTGGGGCGACAGCTCCTCTTCTCGCCCGGGCTGGTCGACGGGAAGCCGACCGAGCAGTGGGTCCCCTGGGTCGTGGAGTTCACCCCCGAAGACTGGTGACGGGACGCCGCAGCGCGGGCGTCCGGTGACGATCTCGCGCGCGCAGCACGTCATGACGACGCGGCGGTTGCCGAGGTGCGCGGCGCCCTCTACAGTGGGCGCCGGCGTCGCGATCGGCGCCAGCGCCCCTTCGACCGACAGGAGCGACGCCCTGAACTCACGGCACGGCAGCGGGTCCCGGATGGAAGTCCGAAGCTGGTGCGTGGGAGGTCGCCCGCGGGGGCGCTCTGCGGGCCTCGGCGTGGCGCGGCGGTTCGCGGGGATAGCGCGCGTCGTCCTCGCCGTCGGCGTGTTGGGGGCGAGCGTGCTGGGCGCGCCGGGCTCGGCGCGCGCCGAGCTGGTGTGGGAGCCGGTCGGCCCGGTGCCGAGCACCGCGGGGATGACGGCGGTCGTGAGCGATCCAGGCGACCCACAGATCCTGTGGATCGCCTCGAGCTCGAGCGTCTGGGTCTCCGACGACGCCGGCGACAGCTTCGCGCTCGTGCTGCAGCTGTCACGCGCCACCGCCATTGAGCGGGAGAGCGGGGAAGGCGAGCAGATCGAGGCCGACCCGGTGGGCCCTGACGACCCGAGCGCTCTCGACGCCGTCAACCCGGACGGCGGCGACCAGATCGACCCCGACACGGGCGAGCTCTACGATCCCGACGACACCGACGCGGTCGACGCGAACGACGACATCGACCCCCTCACCGGGCTGCCGATCGCGGTGGGCTCGCAGGACTCCGCCGACGACGCCGACGACGCCGACGACGCCGCCGACGACGCCGGCGGGGACTCCGGGGACTCGAACGACCGCTTCGGCGTCTCGCGCCTGCGGGTCATCGGCGACAAGCTCTTCGTCTGCACCGGGCGCGGGCTGTGGACGGTCGAGCGCGCCGCCCGACGCCCAGGGACCGGCCGCGAGGTGCGCTTCGGCGGGCGCCGGGTCGCGGTGAACGACGCCCTGCGCGACGCCAAGGGACGCTTGCTGCTCGCGACCGAGCGGGGCCTCATCGAGCTCGGCGCCGACGGCCTCGGCCGCCGCCTCGTCGGTAGCAACGACGACGTCCCGGTCTTCGTCCTCGGCCTCCTCGGCGAGCGGCTCGTGGTCGTGTCGCGAGACGGGCTGCGCGTCGAGACCAACGTCGGGATGGTGCCGCTCGGTATCGGGTCGACGCGGGGGATCACCACCGACCTGCTGGCGCTGGGCCCCGACCGCGTGCTGGTCGCGTCGACCAACCACGTGACCGTGGTGGTCGCCGAGGCCGAGAAGGCCGCCTATACCGAGGCCAGCTGGCAGGTCCCGGGGGTCATGCGGCTCGCCCTCGGTCGAGACAAGGCGCTGTGGGCCGTCGGTCGCAACGGCGTGTGGGAGTTCAGCGACGAGTCCGGGTGGCGCCGCCGCGACGACGGCCTCATCGACCGCCGCCTCGCGGACGTCGCGCCGGCGGGCGCGGGAGCGAGCTACCTGTACGCGGTGGGGCGCGGGGGCACGGCGCGCCTCGTCCCCGAGCAGGAGCGACTGTGGAGCGCCCGGGCACACTTCCAGGCGCGCCGCGCCCTCGACGGGCTGCCGACCGCCGAAGAGACGATGACCTGGGCGGCGAAGGCCCGCCCCATACAGGTCGGCGACGCCAAGAGCTGGGAGACCGAGAGCTCCCTCGCGTGGCTGCTGCCGCACGCGTACTTCCGCGTCATCTCCACGCGCAAGCGCGTCGAGGACTTCCAGTTCATCCCCGCCATCGGGCGGCGCATCCTCGACGGCGTCGAGGTGCAGCCGCTCAACGACGAGATCCGCTTCGAGTTCCGCTGGGATCTGATGCCCGCGGTGCTCCTCGCCCTCGAGGGGACCGACCCCGCCGTCCGCGCCGCCGAGCTCTCCGCGCGCCGCGGCCAGACCAAGGTCCGCAACACCGTGGGTCCCCTCTACCAGACCTGGGTGAAGAAGCGCGTCGACCTCGTGGCGACCGAGTTCCGCTCGACCCGCGACGCGGCGCGCGAGCTGTTGACGATCCAGCAGCTCGAGGCCGACCTCTACGTCTACACCGCCGGCAACTTCCCCATCATCGGCGTGACCCGCGACGCGCCCGCCGTCTCCCCGTGAACCGGAGCCCGAAATGAAGAGCATCATCCCAGCGCTGGCTGCCGCCCTCCTCCTCGCCGCGCCGGTAGCGCACGCGGAGACCGACCCGATGATCCAGGCCAAGCGCCTGCTCGCGAAGTTCGACTTCGAGCCGTCGGTGGTCGAGGTGCAGCGAGCCGCCGCCAAGTACGCGCGGGTCAACCCCGAGGCGTACGACTCGTGGCAGTCCGAGGCGCGCTTCGCGAACCTGCTCCCGCGGCGCCTCTACGGGCGCCTGCGGCGGACCGACGGCGACGACACCGACGTGCGCACCACCAGCTCCGGCTCGGGGTCGGTGTCGGACCTCGTGTCGACCGACGGCGAGCTCCAGCTCGAGCTCCGCGCCGAGTGGGACCTGACGCGCCTGGTCTTCAACCGCGACGGCATCCAGGCGACCCGTCAGATCGAGCGCCTCGTCAACCAGCGCGAGGACATCCTCACGACGGTCAACAAGCTCTACTACGCGCGCCGCCAGCTCCAGGTCGAGATGGAGCTCAGCCCGCCGACCAGCGTCGAGAAGGCCCTGCACCAGCAGCTGCGCGTGGACGGCCTGACCGCCGACCTCGACGCCCTCACCGGCGGCTGGTTCTCCCGCGAGGTCGGCAACCGGAGCCCCGCGCCGGCCGGCGCCCAGTAGTCACCGCGACGCGGCGCGCGGTCGTCCCGAGCGCGCGCCGCACGTCACCGCAGGTGCGTGGGTCCTCCCGCGCTCCCCACCGGGCTACTGAGCACCCTCCTGCTGGTGCTGGAGCAGCTGGGCGTTGAAGTACGCCGTACAGGCGTCGATCACCTCGCCCAGCCCGTCGCCCTCGACGATGCTGTCGAGGCGGTACAGGGTCAGGCCGATGCGGTGGTCGGTCAGCCGGTTCTGCGGGAAGTTGTAGGTCCGGATCCGCTCTGAGCGGTCCCCCGAGCCGACCATCGCGCGACGCGCATCCGACTCGGCGGCGTGCGCCTTCTGGGTCTCGATCTCGAGCAGCCGGGAGGCGAGGACCTTCAGCGCCTTGTTCTTGTTCTTGAGCTGCGACTTCTCGTCCTGGCAGATCACCACCAGGCCCGAGGGGATGTGGGTCACCCGCACCGCGCTGTCGGTCGTGTTGACCGACTGCCCGCCCGGCCCCGACGAGCGATAGACGTCGATGCGCAGCTCGTTGGGATCGAGCTGCACCTCGACCTCGTCGGCCTCGGGCATCACCGCGACGGTGCAGGCCGAGGTGTGGATCCGGCCCTGGCTCTCGGTCGACGGCACGCGCTGCACGCGATGCACGCCCGCCTCGAACTTGAGGCGCGAGTACACGCGATCACCGCTCACGAGGGCGATGACCTCCTTGAAGCCGCCGACCTCGGAGTGGCTCGCCGAGAGCAGCTCGACCTTCCAGCGCAGCCCCTCGGCGTAGCGGCTGTACATGCGGAACAGGTCCGCCGCGAACAGCGTCGCCTCGTCCCCGCCAGTGCCGGCGCGGATCTCGAGGACGACGTTGCGGTCGTCGTTCGGGTCCCGGGGCAGGAGCAGCAGCTTGAGCTCCGTCTCGAGCGCCCCTAGCCGCTCCTCGAGCCCCTCGACCTCGGCCCGCGCCATCTCGCGCATCTCCGGGTCGTCGTCGAGGAGCAGCTCGCGCGACGACGCGAGGTCCTCGCGCACCTGCTTGAAGCTGCGCCACGCCTCGACGGTCTCGGCGAGCTGGGCGTGCTGCTGCGCCACCTCGCGATAGCGCTCCGGATCGCCCGCGACGTCCGGGTCGCCCATCAACGAGGTCAGCTCCTCGTAGCGTCCCTCGACCTCATCGAGCTGCTGGAACATCGCGCTGCATCACCTCGGCGGCGCGACCTGCGCGCCGACCCTGTGACCTGGGCCAATCAACAAGACCGCCCGGCATGTGCGGAGGTTCCGCCAATGCCGGGCGCTTCGAGACGCGCGCCGCGTCGCCTGGGACGCGGCCGGGCGCGCGCAGCGCCCGCGTATGACCTACTTGCCGTACTTCTTGCGGAAGCGGTCGATGCGGCCCTCGGTGTCCATCAGCTTCTGCTTACCCGTGAAGAACGGGTGCGAGAAGGCGGTGATGTCCGTGCTGATGACGAAGTGCGACACACCGTCGACCTCGCGCGTGTCACGGCTGGTCAGCGTCGACTTCGTGATGACCTCGTCGCCCGTCGACGCGTCGACGAAGATCACCGGATGGTACTTGGGATGGATATCGGACTTCACGGCGATCCTCCGTGGGATGCTGGCTCGCGCCCGGTCCACGTCATGGCGTGCGGGACCCTGGCGTCGAGCCCGGCGTGTTTAGTGCAACGCGGTCCGGGCCGCAAGAGATAATCGAAGACCGGGCCCCGGGCCCAGCCGGCGCTAGCGACTCATCGAGTCGAAGAACTGTGAGTTGTTGTCGGTGCCGCCGACCTTGCGGACGAGGAAGTCCATGGCGTCGACGGTGTTCAGCGGATGCAGCAGCTCGCGCAGGATGTAGGTGCGGTTCAGGTTGAGCGGATCGACGAGGAGCTCCTCTTTGCGGGTGCCCGACTTCTTGATGTCGAGGCACGGGAAGATCCGCCGCTCCATGAGCTTGCGATCGAGGTGCATCTCGCTGTTGCCGGTGCCCTTGAACTCCTCGAAGATCACCTCGTCCATGCGGCTGCCGGTGTCGACGAGCGCGGTCGCGATGATCGTGAGGCTGCCCCCGTCCTCGATGTTGCGGGCGGCGCCGAAGAAGCGCTTCGGCTTGTGCAGGGCGTTGGCGTCGACGCCGCCGGACAGCACCTTTCCCGACGGCGGGACCACGGTGTTGTAAGCGCGGGCGAGGCGGGTGATCGAGTCGAGCAGGATGACCACGTCGCGCTTGTGCTCGACGAGGCGCTTGGCCTTGTCGATCACCATCTCGGCGACCTGCACGTGGCGCTGGGCCGGCTCGTCGAAGGTCGAGCTGATGACCTCGCCGCGGACCGAGCGCTGCATGTCGGTCACCTCCTCGGGCCGCTCGTCGATGAGCAGCACGATCAGGTAGACCTCCTTGTGGTTGGCCATGATCGCGTTGGCGATGTCCTGCAGCAGCACCGTCTTGCCGGTGCGCGGCGGCGCCACGATGAGGGCGCGCTGCCCCTTTCCGAGGGGCGCGACGAAGTCGATTATGCGCGTCGAGAGGTTGGCCGGGTCGAACTCGAGGAGCAGCCGCTGCTGCGGGTACAGCGGCGTCAGGTTGTCGAACAGCGTCTTGGTGCGCGCGACCTCGGGGTCCTCGTAGTTGATGGCCTCGACCTTCAGCAGGGCGAAGTAGCGCTCGTTGTCGCGGGGCGGGCGGATCTGCCCGCTGACGGTGTCCCCGTTGCGCAGGTTGAACCGGCGAATCTGGCTCGGCGACACGTAGATGTCATCGGAGCCGGGGAAGTAGTTGAAGTCCGGGCTCCGCAGAAAGCCGAACCCGTCGGCGAGGATCTGCAGGACCCCCTCGCCGTAGATGAGCCCGTCTTGCTCGGCCTGGGCCTGGAGGATCGCGAAGATCAGCTCGTGCTTGCGCATCCCACCGGAGCCCTCCACGCCGAGCTCTTTCGCCAGGCCCAGGAGGTCGGTGATCTTCTTCTGCTTGAGGTCTCGGAGGTGCATTTCGACTCGGTTGACGCACGCCGTCGCGTTGTAGTGACGTCGTGGAGTGGGGCGGGGCGGGTGTCGACCGGGTTGAAGGGTGGTCGACGGTTGGGGCCCCTAAAGTAGAGTTCCGGACGCGAGAGTCAATGCTCAGCTGGTTCGGAGGCGCCGCACTGCGTTCTTCCACCGTTGGCGCGCCACGTCACGCTCCAATTCGGAAAGCCGCGGCGCAAAACGCGCGTCCTCGCGCCACCGGCTGGCGATGTCGTCCAGCCCCGCGAAGTAACCGACGGCCAGACCGGCGAGGAATGCTGCGCCGCACGCGGTCGATTCGAGCAGCGTCGGGCGGCGCACCTCGGATCCCAGTAGGTCCGCCTGCGTCTGCATCAGCAGATCGTTGGCCGCGGCTCCGCCGTCGACCCTCAGCCCGGCGAGGTCGCGGCCGGCGTCCGCCGCCATGGCCTCGACCACGTCGGCGACCTGATGGGCGATGCCGTCGAGGGTCGCGCGGGCGATGTGACCGCGACCGCTGCCGCGGGTCAGACCGAGGATCGCGCCGCGAGCCTCGGGATCCCAATAGGGAGCACCGAGACCCGCGAAAGCCGGGACGACGGTGACGCCGCCGGCGTCCGGGACGGTGCGCGCGAGAGCCTCGATGTCGGAGGCCTTGTCGATGACGCGGAGCTCGTCGCGCAGCCACTGCACCGCGGCGCCGGCGATGAAGACCGCCCCCTCGAGGGCGTAGATCGTCGGCCCGTCGCCGAGGCGCCAGGCGATGGTGGTCAGGAGCCCGCGGGTGCTCGCGACCGGGGTCTCACCGGTGTTCATGAGCACGAAGGCGCCGGTCCCATAGGTCGCCTTGGCCTGCCCGGCGGCGAAGCAGGCCTGGCCGAAGAGCGCCGCCTGCTGGTCGCCGGCGATGCCGGCGACCGGGATGCCGTCGGGCAGAAACCCGAGGCCCCGGGTGTGGCCGAAGACCTCCGACGAGCTCCGCACGTCGGGGAGGACCGCGCGCGGGACCCGCAGCAGGGCGAGGAGCTCCTCGCTCCAGGCGTTCTCGTGGATGTCGTAGAGCAGGGTCCGAGAGGCGTTGCTAACCTCGGTGGCGTGGACGTCGCCGCCGGTCAGACGCCACAGGAGGTAGCTGTCGACGGTGCCGAAGGCCAGCTCGCCCCGCTCGGCTCGCGCCCGCGCGCCCTCGACGCGGTCGAGGATCCAGGCGACCTTCGTCCCGGAGAAGTAGGGGTCGAGCACCAGCCCGGTGAGCTCGCGGACGCGCTCCTCGTGGCCGGCGTCCTTGAGCGCCCTGCAGACGTCGGTGGTGCGCCGGCACTGCCACACGATGGCGTTGTGCACCGGGCGCGAGGTGGCCCGCTCCCACACGACGGTCGTCTCGCGCTGGTTGGTGATGCCGATCGCGCGGACGTCGCGACCGCTGATACCGGCCCCGTCGAGCGCCGTGCGGAGGCTCTGCTCGACGCTGCCCCAGATCGCCTCCGGCCCGTGCTCGACCCACCCGGGCTGCGGATAGATCTGCGGAAACTCGGTCGTCGCGCGGCCCACGACCTCGAGCGCGCGGTTCATGATGACCACGGTCGAGCCCGTGGTGCCCTGGTCGATCGCCAGGATCACGCCGTCTGCTGCCATCTCGTCCCCCCTGTCCGACCCGGCCGGGGCGCGCCCGACGCCGGTTGTGGCCGCGCTCGCTGTTGTACTATCGTCGGGCTCGCGAGGAAAGGCGACACCCAGGAGGCCGCACGTGTCCGACGAGACCCCCCCCGGCGGAAACCCGCCGCCCCCAGCGCTCAAGATCCACGTGCAGCTCGACGAGAACATGGCCCTCGGCGAGTACGTGAACATGGCGCGCATCTTCCACAACCAGACCGAGTTCGTGCTCGACGCCATGTTCCTGCCGCCGCAGACGACGACGGCGAAGGTGGTCTCGCGCCTGATCCTGAGCCCGATCCACGCCAAGTTCCTGTTCCGCGCGCTGGGGCAGAACCTCCAGCTCTACGAGCAGAAGTTCGGCGAGATCAAGCTGAACACCGGCGGCGACCAGGGCCCCATCCTGCACTGACGGGCGGCGCCCGCGGCGCCGCCCCGGGCGCGGCGACGAGACACCGACGCGGCCGTGACGGGACACACCGACCCCGCGATGGGACGCCCCGGGGTGCGGCTGAGACGGTTCCGCGCGCGGATGGGACACCGCGGTGTCCCGCCGGGCGCCGCAGCGGCGCGCTCACCCGCATTCCAGGTGGCCCCGCGGGTTCGGCACGGGACGTGCTTTTGGCTTCGGCGACGCCGCGTTGGCGTCGCTCACAACCAGGAGTCTTCCATGTCCTCGCAGTCCAGAAAGCCCCTCATCGCCGTCCTGATGGCCCTCGCCCTGCTCGTCCCGGCGTCCGCGGCGCTGGCCGCGCCCCCCGCGGCGCCCCCGACCGCCAGCGACGGCGCGGCCCAGGGGGTGGTCAACATCAACGAGGCCACCGCCGACCAGCTCGGCTACCTCCCCGGGATCGGGCCGGCCAAGGCCGAGCGCATCGTCGCCTACCGCGCCAAGCACACCTTCAAGGGCCCGCTCGAGCTGGCGCGGGTCAAGGGTATCGGCCTCAAGACGGTGCACAAGCTCAAGGGCTGGCTGCGGGTCGAGGGGCCGACGACGCTGAGCGGCCCGGTGCGGCTGCCGAAGCCCGCGAGGAAGCCCGGCGACGACGCGAGCTGAGGGGATCGCCGCCGCGGCGCCCGGGGGGTCGGCTCCCCGGGCGCCCCGGCGCGGTCGCGCAGGATGGAGCGTTGGCACCCACGCGAGGCGCACGTATGCTGTCGCCATGTTGCGCCGGATCATCATCGCGTTGGTCCTGGTGCTCGCCCCGGCGGTGAGCATCGGCGCTGCGCGCGCTGATTGGCGCCGATCGATCGACCTCAACTACGGGACGGCGTTCACCCTCGAGCAGGGGATGGTGGAGATCGGCGTGATGACGCCGCTGTCCATCGGGGTGACGGACGAGTTGCAGGTCGCGATCCACCCGGTCCTGTTGCTGCTCGGCCAGCCCTACATCGCGCTGCGCTGGCGGGTCTCGCGGTACGGCGTCGCGACCGTCGCGCTGAACCTCGCGGGCTCGTGGTCGCTCATTCGGCGCGAGGACGAGGCCGGGGCGCCGGCGACCGAGGAGACGCCGGGGAGCGGCTTCCCCGGGACGGTGCAGCTCACGGCGACGCTCACGTTCCGCGCCGGTCGCGACTGGCTCTTCTCGGTGGGCGCGGGTCCGGGGATCGATCTCCTCGGCGCGCGACCAACCCGCGGCCTGGCAGAGGTCCACGCCTCGGCGCACTGGCTCATCGACGCGTCGCAGCTCCTGATGCTGCACGCGACCGGCTACCTCGACACGAGCGACGGCGGGCGCCTTCTCCGCCCGTCCCTCGAGCTGATGTACGCCGTAGCCCTGTCCAACGTCGTCCACCTCGGGGGGGGGGTCGGCTTCGGCGAGTTCATCTACGAGCCGAACACCGACGAGCGCAAGACGCTGCACGTCTTCCCCGTGGCCGACATCTGGTTTCGATTCTGAGGGGGGAACACATGAGCGAGATCATCCTGGTGCCGGTCGACTTCTCGGACTGCTCGGCGGAGGTCGTCCGGCATGCCGCGGGGGTCGCGCGCAGTGACAGCTCCAAGCTCGTCCTGCTGCACGTGGTGGAGCTGCCGCCGACGGTCGCGGCGGAGACGCTGATCCAGCCGGACCCCGAGGGTGAGACGGTGCGCGCCATCGACTACGTCACCCGAGCGGCGGCGGCGCACCTGCCCGCGTATCTGGCGTTCGAGGAGGTCGCTGGCCTCGAGATCGAGACGCTGGTCATCGCCGGGATCCCGGCCACGCGCATCGTGGAGGAGGCCGATCGACTCGACGCCAAGCAGATCATCATGGGCACCCACGGCCGGACGGGGTTCGCCAGGATGATGACGGGGAGCGTCGCCGAGACCGTGATCCGGCACACCGAGCGGCCGGTGACGCTGATCCGGACGCAGCACAAGCCCACCTGCGCGGGGCTCAGCTGTGCGTGGTGCAGCTCGGGCGCCCTCGAGGCGCAGGATCGGCTCTGGGACGAGCTCGATCGCTGATCGCAGGCCCTGGTGACGGCCGCACCGCGCCACGCCGCGGACGGGATCGGGTTGCGACAGTTGCCATATATGGTGCTATACGCCGAGCAAGGCTCGCGAGCCGCAACCCACGGCAGTGGTCGGAGGGCATGATGTCCGAGGTCGTGACGTGCTCGGTGTGTGAGACCGAGTTCAGTCCCAGGTTCAGCTTCCAGGTCCAGCGGGCCGGGAACGTCGCCACCTACTACTGCAGCCAGGCGTGTCACGAGCGCGCGCTGTTCGGGCAGCGCCAGCAGACCTGCTCGGCCTGCGGCACCGCCTTCGAGCCGCGCTACGCCTATCAGATGGCCTTCGTCGGCGGCGAGAAGCGCTTCTTCTGCAGCACCGAGTGCCGCGAGAACCCGGTCCGCCAGGAGCTCCGCCAGCGCAAGGGGGCGCGCCGCATCGCGGTGATGAACCAGAAGGGCGGCACCGGCAAGACGACGACGACCGTGTCGCTGGCTCACGGGCTGGCCCAGGCCGGCTACAAGACGCTCATCATCGACATGGACTCCCAGGGCAACGTCGGCGTGTGTCTCGGGGCCTCGGGCGAGCAGAACCTCTACCACGTCATGGTGGACGGCCTCGAGCCCGGCGACGCGATCATCAACGTCCGCGAGAACCTCGATCTCCTGCCGAGCAACAACCTCCTCGCCAAGGTCGAGGTCCACCTCGCCCACGTCCACCAGCCGGCGCGGGTGATGAAGAACCGCTTCAAGGACGTGCTCGACTACGACTACGTGGTGCTCGACTGCGGCCCGAGCCTCAGCCTGCTGAACCAGAACGCGCTCTACTTTGCGGACCAGGTGCTGATCCCGGTGGCCTGCGACTACCTCTCGCTGGTGGGCGTCAAGCAGATCCTCGAGACCCTCCGCGGCGTGCAAGAGGAGCTGCGGCACCCCATCACGATCCTCGGGGTGCTGCCGACGTTCTACGACGTCCGCAACCGCATCTCCCACGAGGTCATCCGCAACCTCGAGCGCTACTTCAAGGACAAGGTGCTGCCGCCCATCCGCATCAACACCCGGTTGAAGGAGGCGCCCGCCCAGCACCAGTCGATCTTCGAGTTCGCGCCGAAGTCGGTCGCGGCCAACGACTACGAGGCGCTGGTCGAGCGCGTCATCTCGCTGGGCCGCGAGGCGCCGAGCCAGGTGATGCCCCGCCAGTACGCGCCCGGGGGCTGAGGGCCGTCCGCCGATGCACGTCGTCCTCGTCAACCCGCTGATCCCGCAGAACACGGGTAACATCTCGCGCCTGTGCGCCGGCACCGACGTCGACCTGCACCTGGTCGGCAAGCTCGGCTTCTCGCTGGAGGACCGCTACCTCAAGCGCGCCGGGCTCGACTACTGGCCGCGCGTGAAGCTGCACCTGCACGACAGCTTCGAGGCGCTCGTCGCCGAGCGCGCCCCTGAGCGCCTCGCCTTCTTCTCGAGCCACGCGACCCGCCCCTACACGGCGTTCGAGCCGGGTGAGGACCCGTGGTTCGTCTTCGGGACCGAGACGACGGGCCTCCCGAGCGAGCTCCGCGCCGCCTACGCCGGCGACCTCTACAAGATCCCCATCACGAGCCACGTCCGGAGCCTCAACCTCTCGAACTCCGTCGCCATCGTGGTCTACGACGCGCTGCGCCATCAGGGCTTTCCAGGCTTGGGCTGAGGCGCGGCGGAGCTGACGCCAGAGCCGTGGTAGCCGAGCCTGGACGGCAGCTCCAGCGTCGCCTACTGTTTCCACATGGAAACACTGAGTGTAGAAACAGGGTCTTCTGTTTCCGCGTCTCGGTGGCCATGGTGTCTCGGTAACCTCCAGCCCAGGAACCGAGATGAACGTGCAGACCATCGACACCCGCGTCAACGAGCTGATCCTCTCCGGCAAGGCCATCGAGGCCTTCGACGAGTTCTACGCCGACGACGTCGTGATGCAGGAGAACAGCGAGGCCCCCTTCGTCGGCAAGGCGCTCAACCGCAAGCGCGAGCTCGAGTTCTTCGGGAGCATCGAGGAGTTCTTCGGGGCGACGCTGGTCGCCAGCGCGGTCAACGGCGACACGAGCTTGTCGCAGTGGTCGTGGGATCTCTCGTTCGTGGGGGTCGGCCGCGTCGAGATGAACCAGGTGGCGGTGCGCACCTGGAAGGACGGTAAGATCGTCCACGAGCGCTTCTTCTACGCCAAGTAGCCGCGGGGACGCTCGCCGGAGGGGGCGAGGCACGGTAGCCATGGAGCATGATCCGCCGCCTCGCCGATTCCCGTCTTCGACCTGCCGCTTCAGGTCACAGCCCGAGCAGGTGCCGCTCGAAGAACAGCGCGGCGAGGAGATAGAGGGTGTCGCGGTTCTGCTTCTTGGCGAAGCCGTGCCCCTCGTTGCGCGCGAGCATGTACCAGACGTCCGCGCCGGTCGTGCGCACCGCGTCGACGATCTGCCGCCCCTCCCCCTCGGGCACCCGCGGGTCGTTCGCCCCCTGGGCGACGAACAGGGCGCTGGTGATGGCGCCGACGCGGTTGAGCGGCGACACCTGCTCGAGGAACGCGCGCATCGCCGGGTCGCGCTCGTCGCCGTACTCCGCGCGCCGCAGGTCCTGCCGATAGGCGCTCGTGTTCTCGAGGAAGGTCACGAAGCTCGAGATCCCGACCACGTCGAGCCCCGCCTTGATGCGCTCGGCGTAGGTGACGAGCGAGGCCAGCACCATGTAGCCGCCGTACGACCCGCCGAGGACACCGACCCGCTGCGCGTCGAGCTCCTGCTGCGCGCCGATCCAGTCGAGCAGCGCCCCGATGTCCTTGACCGAGTCCTCGCGCTTCATCCCGTTGTCGAGCAGCAGGTAGCTCTTGCCGTAGCCGTCCGAGCCGCGGACGTTGGGGTAGATCACGGCGATCCCGCGCTCGGCCGCGAGGTACTGCGTCAGGGCGCTGAACACCGGCCGCGCCTGCGACTCCGGGCCGCCGTGGATGTTGACGAGCACCGGGAACGGCCCCGGCCCGGGCGGGCGGTAGTAGAGCGCCGGGATCTGACGCCCGTCGAAGGTCTCGAAGCGCACGAGCGTCGGCGCGACGAGCCTGGCCGGATCGAGCCCGCCCATCTCGCTCTTGGTCCAGCGCGCGAGCTTGTTGCCCTTGAGCTTCAGGGTGTACGCGTCCCCGGTCGACGTCGGCGTCACGGCGCTGAACCCCAGCACGTCGGCCTTGCGCGCGAAGATCAGGTCACTGAGCACCCCGCGCGGGAGCCCCCGGACGATGACCTGCTTGCCCGTGCGCCCGTCGAGCAGCCGGAGCTGCGAGAAGCCGTCCTCGTTGACGACGAACGCGACCGTGCCCCCGTCGCGCGACACCGCAAGCTCCGTCACGTCCCACGGCACGTGGTGGGTCATGGACTTCCAGGCGCCGGACGCGAGGTCGACCTCGTAGAGCTCGGTGAACTCGCCGTCGCGGTCGCTGGTCGCGTAGACCTTCGCGCCGCCCTTGCCGAAGGCGGCCGCGCGATAGGCCGCCACGGGCGCCTCCGGGCTGAGCCGGGTCAGCGCCTTGGTCGCCACGTCGAGCAGGTAGAGGCGCGACTCGTTGATGGACACGTACTCGCCGACCAGCAGGCGCTCGTCGTCCGGCGACCACTCGATCGGGTACCAGAGGCCGCTCACCTCGAGCAGCAACGCGTTCCCGGCCGGCGTCGCCCCGTCGCCGAGCCACAGGTCGAAGTCCTTGCCGTTGCGGGCCGTGCTCGCCCAGGCGAGGCGCTCGCCGGCGCGCGACCACACGGGAGACTGGTTGCGGCTCTTGCCGTCGGTCAGCAGCGTCGACCGCCCGGTCGTCAGGTCGAGGCGGCTCAGCTGGTGCTGCTCGTTGCCGCCGATGTCGGCCTTGACGAGCACCGCGTTCGGGTCGTTCGGCACGAAGCTCGCGCCGCTGACGGGCTCGTCGGCGAAGGTCAGCTGGGTGCGCGCGCCCAGGGGCTCGGTCAGCCGGTGGAGCTGCCGCGTCTCGGCGAAGCGCGTCAGGACCAGCGCCCCCGAGCCGTCCGGGGCGAGGTCGGCCAGCGCCGCGCTGCGCGTGTTGAGGTACTGGCGCAGGCGGTCGCGCACCTCGCCGGGGATCTCCGGGGTCGCCTCGAGGCGCACGACCCCGTCGTCCTCGACGCGATACGGCGGCTCCGGCGGAGCCTGCGGCGCGGTGGGCACGGCGGGCACGGCCGGCGCCGGTGGCGCAGGCGGCGGCGTCGAGGCGCAGGCGGCGATGAGCAGGACCGGGAGGAGGCGCAGCAGAGTGGCGTTCATGCGCGGGAGTAGAGCGCACTCCCCGCCACCGGACAACCGCCCACACCGCCGGGTGCCCGCGCGCCGGGTACAACCCCGTCGCGATTGCGAATGCCCTGCCCTCGCAAACGCGATAACATGATGCGGAAACGGGAGCCTGAGGATGCGACAACCACGGACAGCGACGGCCGCAATTGCGGCTTGGGTCGGCTTGCTCGCGTCACCCGCGTGCCTTGACGCACCGCGGGAGGCCGCCGGCCGGGTGGCGATCGACGTCGCCCCGCTGACGCTGCCGCTGGTCACCGGCGCGATCTACGATGTCCTGATCGAGTACGACGACGGCGGCGCCTGGTCGCCGGTCGTGACCCTCGACGACCGCGGCGGCGACGCCGACGGCTCGCTCACCTACATCTCGCCGTGCGTCGCGGGCGTCGACAACCGCGTCACCGTCACGCTGATCGACGTCCTCGGCCCCGGCGGCGCGCCGCTGACCGACGTCGCCCTGCCGCCCGCGGCCAGCCGCGTCGTCCCCTGCGTCGCCAACGCCGACGCCGCCGTCACCTTCGATCTGACCGTCGCGCGCGCCGCTCAGCAGGGTTTCCTCGACCTCTCCTTCGACCTGCAGGACGTCTTCTGCTCGGCCAAGTACGACTGCGTCGACGCCCTCGCCCACGACCCCACGACCGGAGACCGCGGCCCGACCCTCGTGACCGGCCTGAGCTGCACCGCGGGCATCGACGAGGCGAGCGCCGTCACCCTCGCGGGCGCCGCCTTGTGCTGCACCGACGCGGGGGGCGCCCCGACCTGCTTCAGCGAGGGGGACGCGCTCACGACCGCCGTCGCCGCTGCGCTGCGCTTCGCCGGCGTCGCCCAGGTCGCCAACGGCCACTACATCGACCTCAGCTGGCGCCTCGCCGACGCCTGGCTCGCCGCCAACGTGGGCGGCGTGTGCCGCTTCCAGGCGGTGGGCTGGGTCGACGTCGGCGCCGCCGCGGCCTACGCCGAGGGCTGGCCGCTCGTCCACTGGGACGTCGCGATCACCGCCGACACGGTCGACGACATCACCTGCGCCGCCGGCTCGGCGGTCACCTTCGGCTACTCGCGGCGCGCGTTGTGCGAGGACGGCGTGGTGGCCGCGCCGGGGGTGGACGTGACCAGCGCCGACCTGTGCGCCGCGAGCGACGACGACGTGGGCGCGAGCTGCGGCGCGAGCGGCCCCGAGCACACGGTCGCCTTCACCGCGCCCACCGCGGGCTCTTACCGCATGACCGCCCACGGCGACGGCTTCGAGCCCGTCCTGTACGCCCGCGACGCGTGTGTCGGGGCCGAGCTCGCCTGCACCGCCGCCGCCGGCAGCGACCCGTCGATCTGGCTCGACCTGGCCGAGGGCGAGACCGCCTGGATCTTCGTCGCCTACCCCGACGCGGGCTGCGTCTCCGCCGCGGCGACCCTCGACCTGGTGGCGACCGCCTGCGGCGACGGGACCTTGGACCCCGGCGCCGGCGAGGCCTGCGACGACGGCAACACCCTCGACGGCGACGGCTGCAACGGCACCTGCGAGTTGGAGGCCCCGCTGGGCACGACCAACCTGAGCTCGGCCCCGCTCTTGCCGGCGAGCGGCCGGACCTGCGCCGACATGGTCGGCTACTCGGTCGTCGCGCTCTCCTCGCTGACCGCGACCGTGGCCCCCGCCCCGACCGCCGAGTGCCTCGCGCCGGGCGACGAGGTGCTGCTGCTGAACGCCCAGGGCGCCGCGGCCGGCGTCGCCAACGTTGGCAACTACGAGCTCCTCACGGTCTCCGACGTCACCGGCACCGTGGTGACGTTCGCGGCAGCCAAGGCGAACTTCTACGGGGAAGCGGCCGGTGGCGACGCCAACATCGGGGTCGCCACCGGCCAACAGAAGGTCCTGCTCCAGCGCGTCCCCCATTACGACGCCCTGGCGGTACCGAGCGGGGCGACCCTCAGCGTCACGGCCTGGGATGGGCTGACCGGCGGGGTCTTCGCGCTCCGAGCGGGCACGCTCACCCTCGACGGGACCATCAGCGTGGCCAACGCCGGCTACCGCCCGGGCCGAGGCAGCACCGACAACTCGAGCTGCTCCGACAGCGTGGCGACGGAGCGGGGCGAGACCATCGACGGCCCCGCGCGCGTGACGACCCAGACCGCCTACGGCGCGCCCGGCGGCTACGCGGCGGTCTATGACTCGTCCTTCTGGTCCACCAGCGACGTCAACTCAGCGCCGGGGCACGCCACGTCCGGCGCCACCGGGCGCAGCAACACCGGCCGCACTCCGGCCGCCGGCGGCGGAGTGTACGGCGTCGCCGACGGCACCAGGCTCACCTTCGGCTCGGCGCAGGCGGGCAGCTACTCGTGTTGGAACGGCAGCGGGCCGAGCCTCACCGGCCCCGGGCAGACGCTGGGCGGCGGCATCATCGCGCTGTACGTGGGCGGGACCCTGACCGTCGGCGCGAGCGGCCAGGTGAGCGCCAACGGGTTCGGCGTCCCGACGGCCGCGCGCAGCGGCGCGGGCGCGGGCGGCTACGTGCGCCTCGAGGCGACGACCCTCGATCTCGGGACCGGCCGGGTCACCGCCCGCGGCGGCGTGAACTACAGCCAGTACGGCACGACCTTCACCGCGAGCGCGGGCGCTGGCTACGTCGCGCTGCTCTACCGCGACGCCCTCACCGGCACCACCGACCCGCCCGGATACGCTGCAGACCTGACGCCCTGACCCAGGCTCCGCGCGCTGGGCTCCGTCAGCCCTGGCGGTCCGGGCCGAGGCCGCTACTCGTCGTCGTCCTCGTCCGGCAGCGGCGGCAGGCCGTGGCCGGGCACCATGAGCTTGGGCTTGTAGACGGCGAAGTCGAACTCCGGCGAGTGGTGCTTGTTGTGACAGCCCTGGCACACCTCGGCGGTCGGGTGGCCGTTGATCGACGCCTTCTTCGAGTCCTTCACGTGCAGCGAGCCCGGCCCGTGGCACGCCTCGCACTGCACCGCCGTGCGCCCCTTCACCTGGCCGACGAGGCTGCCGCCGGCCTTGCCGTAGCCGGTCACGTGGCAGCTGACGCACTCGGTGTCGAAGGTCTTGTTGTCGCGCTCGAGGGTCGCCCACGCGTCGTGGTGGCGGTCCTGCTTCCAGAACCTCTCCGGCCCCTCGTGGCAGTCGAAGCACTTCGCCGCGCCGACGTAGTAGGCCTCGCCCTCCTTCGGCGCCGGGAGGGTCCCGGCGTTGGCGACGTTGATCTTCGCCAGCTCCTGCTCGAAGGCGTCCATGATGGCGAGCAGATCGGGGTCCTGAGGCAGGTCCCAGTTCAGCGGCGTCAGCGTGAACGAGAAGCTGCTCTGGTCGCGCGGGACCTCGATCTTGCGCGCCGCCAGCTTGTTCCGCTCGTCCTTGAGGCTCGCGAGGTGGTGGCGCGCCGAGCGCACCTCCCGCTCGGTGCCGTCGCCCTTGGCCTCCCACCCGGCGAGGCTCTGCTCGAGCCGGGCGACGCGGGCGTCGAGCTCCGCCAGCTCGGCCGGGCTGGCCTGGCTCGCGTCCACGAACGCGGTCTTGCCGGCGACCAGCGCGAGGGTGAGCCGCCCCACGAAGCGACCCTCGCGGTGAAACTGCATGACCCGCGTGTCGCCGACCAGCTCCGCCTCCTCGCTGACCGCCGGGTGCTCGCCCATCCCGCCGACCACCGCGAAGTGAATCCCCGCGACCTTGCGCACCAGGCGCTTCGTCTCCCGCAGCCCGAGCCCGCTCAGCAGCAGCACGACGTCCGCCCGGTCGGCCAGCGCCGCGACCGTCCGCGTCGCCGCGGCCGTCGGCTCCTCGATGAGCCCGCGCGCGCCGAGGTGCTCGGCCTCCTCCGGGGAGGCCAGCGCGAAGATCCCGATCCGTATGCCCCCGATCGTGCGCACCTCGAACGCGCTCAGACCGGGGTCGGCCTCCAGCCGCAGGTTGGCGGCCGTCAGCGTCAGGTGCGCGCGCTCGCCGAGCGCCTTGAGCTTGCCGTCCGACGCCGCGGCGTCCGCCGCCGTCGCCGCCGCGACGTCCACGCCGACCCGAGCCACCAGATCCGCCGCGACCTCCGCCTGCCGCACGCGCTGCGCTCGCTTGTCCGCCTCGACGTGCCCCTCCTCGAAGAAGATGGGCCCGGCGTGCAGGAGCTTGGCGTCGGGGTGGCGCTCGCGCTCCTTCGCGAGGTAGGGCGCGAGCCGGTCGAAGCCCCCCTTCTGTAGGTCGACCGTGCAGCCGCAGGGGCGCAGGACGCCGCGGATGTCGGCCATCAGAAACAGCGTCGCCTCGCCGCTCGCGGCGTGCGCCGGGGCGGCGGGGGCGGCGTCGCGGGCCTCGGGGGTCGCGCTCGGGCAGCCGCTGGCGAGCGCGGCGATGGCGAGCAGGGGCGAGAGGGCGGCGAGCGGCGTGTGGATGCGGATCATGGTCCCGGGAAGGTAGGCGGCACCTGCGCACAGGGTCAATGGTTCACGTCCCTCGGGGGGAGACTCGCCCCTCGCCCCCGCGCCGCGAAAACCTGGTATCGTCGAGGGGCTGGAACAATCGAGGTCACCATGCTCCGCCCCCACCGGACCCTGCCGCTGGTCGCCGCCCTCCTCGCCCTGGCTACGAGCGCCCCGCCGGCGCGCGCGGGCGACATCGTCCCGATCCCGGGGATCCGCGTCACCGGCGGCGCCGTGTGGCACGTCGACCCCGAGCGGGACGTGGTGGGGGCCGTGGACATCCTGCCGAACATCCAGGTCCTCAACCCCGACGCGCAGACGCTGATGACGCTGATGCTCGGCTACGGCTTCGAGGGAGGCGGCGACAGCCACTTCTTCTTGATCGGGGCGGACATCGGGTACCTGCCGAGCGTCCACTTCGGCGCGTCGGTCGGCCTGCGCGGGGTGCTCGGCTCGGCGGATGGCGACCTCGGCGGCGGGATGCGCGTCGTGGTCGGGACCGATCTCTTCTACGGGGTGTTCCGCATCGAGGGCGGCTACCAGCTGCTGACCGCTGGGCACGGCGCGGAGCACGACCTGCGCGTGACCGCCGGGATCGACGTCCTGCGCATGCTGGCGGTCCCGTTCCTCGTGATGGCCGAGAACCTCTGACGGTCCCCCACCGGGGGCGCGGCGACGACGCGCGCCCCGGGTGGCCGTGGCGCGCGCCGCAGCCTCTCGGGGCCGCGTGCGCCGGCCGCACGCGGGCGTCAGTCGCGGCGGAGGACCAGCACGAGGCGCCACGCGTTCGTGGCGGTGTGCGCCAGCGTCACGTCGAGGCCACCGAGGGCGGCGACCAAGGTCAGGCCAGGCGTCGCCTCGACGAGCGACCGCCAGCCGTCGAGGTCCGGCACGAGCCACGCCATCTCGATGCTGTGGTCGGTGACGACCCCGGCGAGGCGGCCACGCAGCTCGACGGCGGCGGGGACATGAGGACCGTCGCGGCGCGCGAGATCGAGGGTGAAGCGCGCGTAGACCTCGTCCTCGCCGGCGCGGATGTGCCAGGCGGTCGCCCAGCCACCGTCGGGCTCGAGATCCCGGGGGTGGGTCGCCTCGATGACGTAGATCGCGCCCTCCTTGAGCGACCGCGCCGCGGCCGCGAGGTGGGCGAGCAGGTCGGCCTCGCTCGCCAGCCCGTGGATCGACGACAGCATGGTGAAGCCGAGGTCCGCCGGGGGGGTGACGGTCACTTCGCACATGTCCCCGAGGAGCAGCGTCGCGCGGCCGTCGCCGTGGATCGTTCGCGCCGCCAGCGACAGCATCTCGCTGGACAGGTCGACGGCGACCACCTCCGCCCCGCGCGCGGCGAAGGCGGCGAGGTGGCGGCCGGGACCGGCGGCCCACTCGATGACCCGGCGCGGCGCGTGGTCACCCCACAGCTGGGCGGCCTTGGCCAGGAACGACGCCTCGGCGGCGAAGTCGCGGTACCCGAAGGCGAGGTCGTAGAGGTCTACGAACGATGACTGACTCTGAACCCAGGGGTCTGGGCTGAAGGCGTCCATGTTCTTCTCTGGCAGTGCCCAGCACGACCGCCGGCCACCTGGCGCATGCGCCGTGCGGAGCCTGGCACAGGGCGGTAGCACCGGCCCACGGCGTCGTCAACGGAAGTCGGCGGCCGGGCCTAAGACACTAGATTCAAAGCCCGCCCGCCGCCTCCGGAGGCTCCGGCCGCGGCGCGCTGTCGCCGACGCGGCCGGCGTCCCAGCCCGCGACGGCCTGGACCGACGTCCCGGCGCGCGCCGATGATCCCGTGCTCGTGACGACCGAGAACCTCTGACGATCACCCCCCGTGCTTGGGCACCCGCCGCGCGATGGCGCTCAAGAGGCGCCACAGCGCGAGGTAGTGGCTCGCGACGATGGGCTTGCCGCTCGTCATCACGGCGGCGGCGAGGTCCCGCTCGGGGTCGGCCCAGCCGATGACGGTGACGAAGCCGTAGTGGCCGAAGGCCTTGCGGGTGCCGGGACCGTACATGCTGAAGGGGTGCGACCCGAGCATCAGCCCCTGCCCGTAGCGCAGCGGGATGCCGAGGGTCAGGTCGAGCTCGAGGTAGGCCGACTCCACCCGGGCGCGCCGCACAGCCCGCCGGCCGAGCACCTGGACGCCGCCCGCCGCTCCCTCGTCGAGGAGCAGCTGGAAGAAGCGCGAGAGCCCGTCGGCGGTCGTCACGACGTTCCCCGACGGGACCACCGAGGTGTAGAATCGAGGGTCGTTCGACGCGTCGACGACGTCGGCCATCGACAGGCCGAGAGATCGCTTGATGATGCGCGAGATCGGGAACGGCACGGGGAGCCCCGTGTAGGCGTTTTCTGCGACTGCGTCGATACGCTCTGCACTGATTCCATAGGCCATATCCAGACCTAACGGACCAGAAATCATGCGCTGCAACATGGCCTCGATCCGCTCTCCGGTGGCGCGCTGAGCGGCCTCGGCGAGGATGAAGCCGCCGCTGATGGCGTGATAGGCGAGGCGGCGACCGGCGACGCTGACCGGCTTCTGAGCGCACAGGAGCGCGATGATGCGATCCCACTCCCCGGCGAGGGCGAGGGGATCGTACTCGAGGGGGACGGCGGGGATGCCGGCGCGGTGGTTGAGGAGGTGACGCAGGGTCACCCAGCCCTTCTTGTGCGCGGCGAACTCGGGGATGTACTCGGCGACCGGGTCGTCGAGGCGCAGGGCGTCGCGCGCGTCGAGCTCGTGCATCAGCAGGGCGGTCACCGCCTTGGACGCCGAGAAGATGCAGAACGGCGTGTCGGGGGTGGCGAGGGGCCCCGGGGGCCCGGTGGCGCCTGGCGCGTTGCCGCGGACGTGGCCGATGGCGCGGTCGACGATGACCTGGCCGCGGTGGCGCACGCACAGGGCCACGGCGGGCTGGGTGCGGCTCCGATAGAGGTCGACGGCGCCCTGCCAGATGGCGTCGATGTCGTCGGGGCGCATCCCGAGGGTCGTCGGGTCCACCTCGGCGTCCGCGCGACGCGTCGTGAGGGCGGGGAGCGCGTCGTCCGGGGGGACGGCGACCCAGCGGCCGATGGGTGGGATCACGGCCGCGATTATGGGCGCTCGGAGGGAGGCCGGCAAGGGCTGCCCCGGCGCGCTCGGCCGCTTCGGGCTCGACGCGAGGCGGCGGGGGCGGCACCATCGTGAGATGCTCCGTCTCGGCCCCAGCGCGGTCTCCCTGGTCCTCCTGATGTTCGCCCCCGGCGCGTGCCGCGGCGGAGACACCCCGGCGTCGAGCGCCCCGCCCGGGGCCGACACCGGCAGCGTCACGCCGCCCTCGGGCCGCCACGCTCCCGCGCCGCGGCTGTCCGACCTGCGCTTTGGCGACATGACCCCGCCCGACGTGCGCCCGGCCGGGGTGCCCGAGCGCGGCGCCGAGCTCGTCAGCGCCGCGTTCTTCGCCGACGACGCGTTCACGCGGGCGCCCGACGGCGAGGTCGGCGCCTGTACCGGCGAGGTGGTGCTCGGGTATGGGCTCGTGCGGAACGGGCGGCCGGTGATCGACGCCGACGCGGGCGAGGCGCGCGCGGTGGTGAACGCCGAGGTGCGCTGCCCGGGGGAGGGCAAGGACGAGGACACCTACCGGATCGAGCTGGCGGAGGTGCAGCCCTTCGGGGGCGTTGACGCGGCGCCGTGGCGCGAGCGGCTCGAGGCGGCGATCGCGACGGTGGCGCGGCGGGCGGCCCGGGCGCTCAACGGGCAGATCCGCATGCGCCACGCCACCGACGCCGAGGTCCTCGACGCCCTCGCCCACGACGAGCACGCCGGGATCCTCATCGAGGCGGCGTCCGAGGCCGGCGAGCGCGGGCTGAAGGCGGCGGTCGACGACCTCGCGCGGCTGACCGCCGACGACGAGCCGCTGGTCACGCTGCGCGCCGGGGCGGCCCTGGGCTTGCTGGGCGACGGCCGCGAGGAGGTCGTCCGGGCGCTCGTGAAGATGACCGACGGCCCCAACGAGGAGCGACACCTGGTCGCCATCCACGCCCTCGGCGACATCGGCGGGGAGGTGGCCCTGCGCTACCTCGACAACCTGGCCACCGGCCACCCCAACGTCGCGCTCCGCGAGATCGCCCGCGAGGCCGCCAAGCAGGCGCGGGCCAAGCTCGCGGGGGGGCGCGACGGCGGCCCCTGAGGGGCGTCCCCGACGCCCTGGCGCGACCGCCGGGCTGACCGTCACGTCGGATCAGCCCGGCGGGGGGACGCGACGCGCGCCTGACCTACTGTGGGAAGTGGGCGCGCAGATTAGTTGTCCCTGGGATCGGACCCTGAAATGATGCGCGCCGAGCCTGGGAGAGGAGACGCACCGTGCTGGCAGAGAAGACCCGTATCCACCTCATCGGCATCGGCGGCATCGGCGTCTCGGGCGTGGCCCGGGCGCTCTTGGCCCTCGGCCACGACGTCTCCGGCTCCGACGTGCGCGAGTCGCAGCTGACGACCTGGCTGCGCGAGGCCGGCGCCGACGTCACCATCGGTCACGCCGCCGCCAACATCGACGGCGTCGACCTGGTCGTGCACTCCACGGCGATCCCCGAGACCAACGTCGAGCTGGTCGCCGCCCGCGAGCGCGGCGTCCCGGTGCGCCACCGCTCGGAGCTCCTCGGCGACATCCTCGACACGCGGCCGCTGGCGGTCGGCGTGGTCGGGACCCACGGCAAGGGCACGGTGTCGAGCGCCATCACGTGGATCCTCGAGCAGGCCGGGCGCCGCCCGAGCTTCATCATCGGCGGGCTGCTCGAGAACATGGGCAAGCAGAACACCCGCGTCACCGACAGCGACGTCATCGTCGCCGAGGTCGACGAGTCCGACGGCTCGCTCAAGAACGTCCGGCCGACGGTCGTCGTGGTGAACAACCTCGAGGCCGACCACCTGAACTACTACGACAGCCTCGAGCACGTGCAGGACACCGTCGTCGCCGCGCTCAACGCCAACCCGCGCCTCACCCGGGTGGTCGTCAACCACGACGACCCCGGCGCCCGCGCCATCATCGCCCGGCTGAAGGCGCCGGTGACGACCTTCGGCCGCGAGCCCGGCGCCGACGTGCGCGGGGTCGACGCCAAGGCCGGCATCCACGGCGGCCGCTTCAGCCTCGTCTCCCATGGCGCGCCGCTGGGCGAGGTCGCGCTGACCCAGCCCGGCCTCTACAACGTCGACAACGCCATCGCTGCCGCCGCCGCCGCGCTCCACCTGGGCGTCGACTACGCGGACATCGCCGCCGCGCTCGGGACCTTCGCCGGCCTCGAGAACCGCTTCACCGTGGTCCACGCCGCCGGCCGCCGCATCGTGAAGGACTACATCTCCCACCCGACCGGCATCCGCCGCGTGCTGCAGGCCGCGGCCAGCGACGACGGCCCCATCGTGGCGGTGTTCAAGCCCTACCGCTTCACGATGATCAACTACCTCCAGGACGACTACGCCGAGGCCTTCCACGACGCCACGCACACGGTGATCACCGAGCTCTACACCGCGGGCGAGGTGCCCATCCCGGGCATCGACACGGCGTACCTGTGCGACAAGATCCGCGCGCGCGGCCCCGAGGTGACTTACCTCCCCGAGATGGACGACATCGTCCCGTTCCTGCACCGCACCGTGGGCGTCGGGCAGCAGGTCATCTTCTTCGGCGGCGACGACCTCTTTCGCCTCGCTGACCGCTACGCCGCCGAGCTGAATGACGCGGAGGCCCGCTGATGCAGGTCGCCGGTGTGCGCTTCACGGTGGTCGGGGCGGGACGCAGCGGCCTCGCGGCGTCGAACGCGCTCGCCACCCGCGGGGGCGACGTGCGCCTGGTCGAGGCGCGGGCCGACGCGACCCGCCCCGAGACGCTCGACCCGCGGGTGACCTTCGTCGCTGGGACCAACCTGCCGCGTCCGGGTGACGTCGCGGTGCTGTCTCCCGGGGTCGCCGAGGTGTCGCCGGTGCGCGCCGAGATCGCGGCGGTCGCCGCCGAGGTGATCGGCGAGGTCGAGCTCTTCTACCGACTGTCCCCGGCGCCGATCCTCGCGATCACCGGCACCGACGGCAAGAGCACGACGACGACGATGCTCGGCGCCATCGCGGCGCTCGCGAACCCGTCGACCTTCGTCGGCGGCAACCTCGGCAACCCGCTCTGCGAGGGCCTCGACGAGCTGACCCGGAGCTCGCTGGTCATCGCCGAGATCAGCTGCTTTCAGCTCACGACCTGCGTCGACTTCCGCCCCCGGGTGGCCATCGTCACCAACATCGCCGAGGACCACCTCAACTACCACGGCAGCTTCGCCGCCTACCAGGCCGCCAAGCGCCGGGTCTGGGCGGCGATGACGGCTTCGGACACGCTGATCCTCAGCGCCGACGACCCCTACATCGCGGCCTGGGAGCGCCCCTCCGCGCCGCGCATCCGCACCTTCTCGCTAGCCAACCCCGACGCCGACGCCTACTTCGACGGCGCCACCCTGTGGCTCGTCCGCGCTGGCCGCAACGAGGCCCTGATGCGCCGCGACGAGCTGCCGCTGCTCGGCGGGCACAACGTCGCCAACGCGCTGGCCGCCGCCCTGGCCGCCGACGCCTGGGGGATCCCGCTGGCCACCGCGCGCGAGGCCCTGATGGCCTACGCCCCCCTGCCCCACCGCCTGGCGCCCATCGCCACCATCGACGGGGTGCGCTGGGTCAACGACAGCAAGGCGACCAACGCCAACGCGGCCGCCGCGGGGATCCGCGCCATCGACGGCCCGCTGCTGCTGCTCGCCGGCGGGTCGGAGAAGGACGCCGACTTCACCGCCTTCGGCGCCCTTGTGCGAGAGCGAACACGAGTCGCCGTCCTGTTCGGACAAACCCGCAACAGCTTGGCGTCAGCGATTGGTGCGTCGCACAACACGATCGTCGTCGAGACCCTCGACGAGGCGGTCCGCGCGGCCCAGCGCCTCGCCGAGCCCGGCGACACGGTGTTGCTCGGCCCGGCCTGCGCCAGCTTCGACCAGTTCAAGAGCTACGGCCACCGCGGCGACGTCTTCACCGCCCTCGTCCGCGACCTCGCCGCCGCCTCCAACCCCGCCGACGACGGAGCGTCGGCCGACGCGAAGATAAAGAGTGAGGGTGCCTGACCCCCATGGACCCCCTAGGGGTCAGGCACCCTCACTTTTTACTTTTGTCCGCTTCGGCCTTTCCCCTCCTACGAGGGATCATGCAAGGGGTCACTTCGGCCTTTCCCCTCCTACGAGGGATCATGCAAGGGGTCAGGCACCCTCACTTTTTACTTTCGTCCGCTTCGGCCTTGCCTGATGCAAGGGGTCAGGCACCCTCACTTTTTACTTTCGTCCGCTTCGGCCTTGCCTGACCCCTGCCGCCCGCGCCGTCGGGCGGTGGGCGTCCCGCTGGCCGCGCTCTCCCCCGCTCCCGCGCATTGACCCTCGACGGGCGCGGGCGCATTGGCTATCGTCCGCGGCCTCCGAGGCTCCAGAGACGTGAGGCCCCATGCTCGACCAACTCGACGCCGTCCTCGACGAAGCCCGCGCCGCGCTCGCCGGCGTCGACGACGAGGCGCAGCTCCGCGACCAGGAGGTCCACTTCCTGGGCAAGAAGGGGGCCCTCACAGCCCTGATGAAGGGGATGCGCGACGTCGCCCCGGCCGACCGACCGCTCGTCGGCCAGAAGGTCAACGAGGTCCGCGACACCATCACCCGGGCTATCGAGGCCCGCCGCGCCGACCTCGAGGCCGCCCGCATCGCCGCGCTGTGCGAGGACCCGGACTTCGACGCCACCCTGCCCCTGCCCGGGCCCCCGCGCCCGCGCACAGTGGGCGCCCTGCACCCGCTCACCCAGGTCACGCGCCACATCGAGGACGTCTTCCGGGCGATGGGCTTTCACCTCCTCGACTACCCCGAGGTCGAGACGGAGTTCCAGAACTTCGACAGCCTCAACATCCCGGCGACGCACCCCGCGCGCGACATGCAGGACACCTTCTGGCTGACCGACGGCAACCTCCTGCGCACGCACACCTCGACCGGCCAGGTGCGCGCCATGCGCGAGCTCGGCCCGCCGTTCCGCGCCATCTTCCCGGGCCGCGTCTTCCGCTACGAGGCCGTCGACGCCTCGCACGAGCACACCTTCCACCAGTGTGAGGGGGTGATGGTCGACCGCCACGTCAGCGTGGCGAACCTCATCCACTCGATGAAGACGCTGCTGTCCAACATCTTCGAGCGCGACGTCACGGTGCGCCTGCGCCCGGGCTTCTTCCCGTTCGTCGAGCCGGGCTTCGAGCTCGACATCCAGTGTCAGGTCTGCGGCGGCAGCGGCTGCGCCGTGTGCAAGCAGTCCGGCTGGGTGGAGCTGCTGCCCTGCGGCCTGGTGCACCCCAACGTGATGCGCCACGGCGGCCTCGACCCCGACGAGTGGGAGGGTTGGGCCTTCGGCCTCGGCCTCTCGCGGCTCGTCATGATGAAGTACCAGATCGAGGACATCCGCCACCTCCTCGGCGGCGACCTCCGGTTCATCTCGCAGTTCCGGCAAGGGTGAGGCGATGTACATCTCCACCAACTGGCTCGGTCGCCACGTCGACCTGACCGGCGTCGACCTCGACGTCCTCGCCAAGCGCTTCACCCTCGCCGTCGCCGAGCTCGAGGGCGTCCACCGCGTCGGCGCCGACCTCGGCCCGAACGTCGTCGTCGGCCGCGTCCTCGAGGTCAACGCCATCGAGGGCAAGCACGTCCGCGTCACCCGCGTCGACACCGGCGCCCACGGGGTCCGCACCATCGTCTGCGGCGCCCCCAACGTCGCCGCCGGCCAGGACGTCGTCGTCGCCCTGCCCGGGGCCAAGCTGGGCGAGCTCGAGATCGCCGTCGCCACCGTCGCCGGCGTCGAGTCCCACGGGATGATCGCCAGCGAGCGCGAGCTCGGCCTCTCCGAGGAGCACGCCGGCATCCTCGTCCTCGACGGCGCCCCCGCCGCGGGCACGGTGTTCGCGGACGCCTACCCGGTGGTCGACACGCTGTTCGAGGTCGACAACAAGTCGCTCACCCACCGCCCGGACCTGTGGGGTCACCGCGGCATCGCCCGCGAGGTCGCCGCGCTCCTCGGCCGCGAGCTCCTGCCCCAGGACCTCGAGGTCGCCTTCACCGACGCCCGCCCGCTGACGATCCGCGTCGACGACCCGACGGCCTGCCCGCGCTACTCGGCGGTCTGCCTCGACGGCGTCACCATCGCCCCCTCGCCGCTGTGGCTGCGCCTGCTGCTCGCCCGGGTCGGCACCCGCCCCATCAGCAACGTCGTCGACGCCACCAACTTCGTGATGCTCGACACCGGCAACCCGCTGCACGCCTTCGACGCCCGCCAGATCAGCGGCGCCGCCATCGTCGTCCGCCGCGCCGGCGCCGGTGAAGCCTTCACCACCCTCGACGGCCAGCGGCGCGCCCTCGACGCGACCGACCTGCTCATCGCCGACGCCGACCGCGGGGTGGCCCTCGCCGGCGTGATGGGCGGCGAGAACTCCGAGATCAAGGACGACACCACCGCGATGGTGCTCGAGGCGGCCAACTTCGACGCGGCGGTGATCCGCGTCACCGCACAGCGCCTCGGGATCCGCACCGAGTCCTCGGCCCGCTTCGAGAAGAGCCTCGACCCCCACCTCGTCGAGGACGCCTCGCGCGCCTTCTGCCGGCTCGTGCTCACGCTCTGCCCCGGCGCGCGCGTGACCTCCGCGTTCATGGACGTCGCCGCCCCCTACGCCGCGCCGACCCACATCCGCCTGCCGGTGGCGCTCGTCGAGCGGCGCCTCGGGGCCGCGCTGGGCGCCGCGCGGATCCGCGAGATCCTGACCGGTCTGGACTTCGCGGTCAGCGAGCCGCAGCCAGGGATCTTCGACGTCATCGTCCCCTCCTGGCGCGCCACCAAGGACATCGGCATCAAGGAGGACCTCATCGAGGAGGTCGGCCGCATCCACGGCTACGACAACATCACCCCCGAGCCCCCGGAGGTGAAGCTCATCCGCCCGGACGCCAACGCCCGCAAGCGCTTCGAGCACGCGGTCCGCGGGTATCTGACCCAGACCGGCGGCCTCGACGAGCTCCAGACCTACTCCTTCGACTTCGAACCCCTGCTCGCCCGCATCGGCGTCACCCCGGGCGAGCGGCTGACGCTGAAGAACCCCATCAGCGCCGAGATGCCGGCGCTCCGGCGCTCTCTCGTCCCGGGGCTCCTCGGCGCCGCCGAGAAGAACACCCGCGGCTTCGACGGCCTCCGCTTCTTCGAGGTCGGCCGCGTCTATCACCCGCACCCGAGCGAGGTCGCCGACCAGCCGGTGATGCTGGCCGGCCTGGTCGCCGAGCTCCCCGACGGGCCCACCGCCGCCACCTTCTTCGAGCTCCGTGACGCCCTCGCGGGGCTCGCCCGCGCCATCGACCGCACGCCGCTGACCGTCCGTGGCGGCGGCGTGTCGCACGCCTGGGCCCACCCGGTGCGTCAGGCCACGCTCAGCCTCGCCGGCGTCGTCATCGGGCACCTCGCCGAGGTGCACCCCGCCGTCGCGATGAAGCTCGAGCTGCGCCAGCAGGCCGCGGTGTTCGAGCTCGACCTCGACGTGTGGCGTCGCAGCGAGGCCCTCCCGCCGAGCTACGAGCCGCTTCCGCGCTTCCCCTCCGTGTTCCGCGACTTCGCCGTTATCGTGCAGCGCAACATCGCCGCGGCCGACGTGCAGGCGGCGATCGCGGCGGCCGCCCCGGACCGCATCAAGGCCGTGGCGTTCCAGTCGGTCTACACCGGCGCGGGGGTCCCCGAGGGGCACAAGAGCATGGCCTGGTCGGTGACCCTGCGCCACCCCGAGCGGACCCTGGCCGACCCCGAGGTGCGCGAGGTCGAGGCGAGCGTCTGGCGCAGCCTCGCCGAGCGCGTGGACGGACGCCCCCGCGCTTGACCACGAGCGCCGGCAGGTCGGCGACCGTTTGCGACGCCATGGTTGCCCAAGCGTAGGTCTAGGTCGCGCGCCGCGCCGCGCCGCGCGGAGTTCAGTCGGGTCACACCACGCGCGGGAAGCGCGGGTCCGGGGTCCGTGTGAGCAGCTCAAAGGCGCCGCCGTGGGCGCTCTCGCAGCGAAACGGGGCGCCGGCGCGTGGGGTCACGGTGAGCGCCGCGCCCGCGAGCTTGGAGTTGTAGCAGTACGCCAGGGTGCCGTCGGGGTTGCGGTAGCCGAGGCACACCATCGCCTCTGGGGTGGCCGCCATGGCGAGCTCCGCCACGCCGTCGGGGGACGCGAGCCGAAGGGTCCACGCCAGGTCGTCGATCGACGCCCGCTGCCGCCAGAAGTCGAGGGTCCGATCGAAGCGGTACACCTCGTCCCCGCGTCGCACGACCAGCGCGCTCAGGCGTGGGGAGAGCCGGCGAGCGAGCCGGATCCGCGCCGAGAACCCCTCGGCCACGCACTCCGCCTCACCCCCTGCGTCAGCGAAGAGGACGTGACCCCAGGCGTACTCCGGGGCGTGCTCGCGGCCCCAGTTGTGCCCCTGCATCCCGCGCCAGCCGGTCAGGTCCCAGCGCTCGCCGAACACCTCCAGCGCGCCAGAGAACGACGCGGCGGCCACCGGCGTCAGGAGCTTCGAGCGCGGAAACGACCGCGTCAGCATCCCGGCGTGGGGGAAGAGCACCAGCGGCGCCCCCAGCGGCCCGGCGAGCGGGCGCCAGGCGAGGTCCCAGGTCGCCGCGCCGTCGCGGGGGTCGACGAGCGCGCCGCTGGCGGCACCCTCATCGCCGAAGGTGAAGCGGCACGGCCCCACGACCGCGCTCGCCGCCCCGTCGCTCGAGCGAAAGTCCGCCTCGGACAACGGGATCATGAGCCGCGTCGCGTAGGTCCGACCAGCCTCGCCGTCGAAGGCGATGGCCCACGCGTCGGCGCTCGCGCCGCCGCCGCGCGGGGCGAGGATGGTGGCCTTCAACCACAGCGCCCGGGGCGCGTCCGGGGCGTTGGCGCGCACGAACCAGCTCTCGACGTGGGGCAGCCCGGCCTCGGCCCGAAACCTGGGCGCGTTGGCCGGCGGCAGCGGGTGCCGCGGCGCCCGCCCGAGGACCGCGTTCGACAGCGCGTCGAAGAGCGTCCGCCGGGTCACGCCCCACCGCGGACGAGGAAGCGCGCGTACTTCGTCGCCGTCTGGTCGACCAACGCGACCCCGGCCGCGGCGGCCGCCGCCTCGACGACCGCGCGGGCCCCGACGGCGTCCTCGGTCTCCACCTCGACCTCGGCGTCCACCGAGCCGTCCGGGAACACCGTCCGATCGACCTCGAGGGTGAAGCCCCCGAGCGGGACCACGTGGCGCCGGTTGGTCATCGCCCCCTGGCGCCGCAGCGGCCCGAGCGGTCCCTGGGCCCGGAGCCAGTCGAGCGCCGGCCCAGTGACGGCCTCGAGGGCCGCCGCACCGCGCCCGATCGCCTCCCACAGCGCGCCTTCGAGCGGCTGCTCGTGCTCCTCGGCCACGAACAGCCCGTCCACGGTCTGGTGGCGTCGCTTGACGGTCAGCGTGATGGCCCGCAGCGCCATCGCGCCGTCGCGCTCCTCGAAGCTCTCGCGCACCCGCACCATCGCCGGAACACCCGCCGCCGCGCGGCCGTCGTCCACGAAGTAGTGGTTGCGCTGCTCGACCACCGCCGCCGGCTCCGGCAGCGCGGCCAGGAGCGCCCCGAGCCGGCCGGGATCGGCGAGCGCCAGCTTCAGCTCGATCTCGAGGCTCACCCGTTGGCCTGGAGGTCGCGAGCCTGCTCGGCCCACTCCTCCTTCCTGATCTTGTCCGCCGACACCTTGATCTCTTCGGCCAGCGCGTCGATCCCCGCGTCGTCGAGGGCGGCGAGCTGTGACCAGCTCTCGATCCCGGCGGCCTTGAGCCGCTTCTCCGTCGCCGGGCCGATCCCCTTGATGCGCTTGAGGTCGTCCGCGCCGTCCACCTCGACGGGCGGCGCCGCCGACGCGTCGAGCTCGGTGTCCTCGTCGAGGTCGAAGACCGGCATCGCGACCGTCGCCTCGTCCGCCTCCTCCTCGTCCTCGGCGGCGGCCGGGGGAAGCTGCGGCGGGCCCTCGTCGGGCAGGTCGAAGACCTGGATGGCCACCGTCGCCTCCTCGGGCTCGACCTCCTCGACGACCGGCACCGGCAGCGCCGCGGCGGGCTGCGGCGGCGCGGGCGGGAGCGGCGGCGGCGGCGGGAGCTCGTCGTCGTCGTCGTCGTCCGGCAGATCGAAGGCGGCGATCGCGCGGGTCGCGTCCTCCTCCTCCGCCGCGTCCTCGACCGCCAACGGAGCCACCGCGCGCCCCGCGGGCAGCGGCGGCGGGAAGGTGATACCGAGCTCGGAGCTCCGCCCCGCCTGCGCCTTCAGCGACGCGAGCTCCTGCTTGAGCGCCGCGGACTCCTGCTGCGACTTCAGGAGCACCTGGCTCAGCTGATCCATCGCGCCGTCCTGCTCCTCGAGGGAGCGCTCCGCCGCCTCGTAGGCCGCCTTGAGCCCAAGGTTCTCCTCGGAGAGCTTCGCGTTCTGCTCCATCAGGCGGGAGACCGGCTCGCTCTCGCCGCCGCCGGCGATCTCACCACCGCTCTCCAGCGTCGCGCGCAGCTCGTTGATCTGCGCCTTGAGCTCAGCCACCGAGGGAGCGTCGGGCCCCGCCGCGCTCGCCAGGTCGTCGTAGCGCACCTGCAGCTTCTTCAGCTCGAGCTCACGTTCGTGCAGCCGCTGGGTCAGCTCGGCCACGGCCACACCGGTGCCCGGCGTCGGTCCCGCGTCGCCCGCGAGCGCGAGGTCCGCGTCGCGCTCCTTGAGCTGCTCCTGGAGCACCCCCGCCTGGGTCTTCAGCTGCTCGATGCGCTCCGCGCTCTCGACGCGGTACTGCTCGGCCTGAGCGATCTGATGGCGCAGCCGGGCGATCTCGTCGTCGCGCTCGACCAGATTGCTCGCGCCGCCGTCTCGCTCGGCCTCGAGCTCTTTGATTCGCGTCTCGGCCTTCTTCAGCGCCTCGGCGCTGGCGCCCGCGCCAGCCGCGACCGGGGCGGCCTTCTTGCCACCAAAGAGCGCCCACCCGATGAAGAGCCCGATCAACGCCGCGCCCGCCAGGAAGGCGATGATCTCACCAATCAAGAACCCCATGGCTACTTGACCCCCTTCACATTGAACTCGACGCGATCATTGAGGTGCCTCGTCTCGGAGGTGTCCGGGTACCGAGCGCGATTGTAGCCGTAAGACTTCACGGTCATCCGAGTCTTCGGGATCCCCAGCTCGATCAACCGCTTACGCGTGTTGAACGCCCAGTGGTAGGCGAGGCTGCGGAGCGCGTCGGGCTCGCCATAGGCGTTGGTGTAGCCCTGGACCTCGATCTTCGCGTCCGGGCAGCGCTTCAGGATCGCCGCCGCCTGGACGACCCGCGCGTCGCTCTCCGGCAGGAGCGTGCGCTTCCTGTCGAACTGGATGTGCTTGTCGCCCTCCACCAGCCACCACAGGACGTCGTCACACTCCTTGTCGGTCAGCGGCGTCGTCGCGGACAGGTCGACCCCGTGAGGGACCGCCGTCGCCGACGCGCCGGCCGCCGTGCCCGCCTCGGCGACGACCGCCGTGTCCACCTCGGGCAGCGTGTCCGGGGTCGGGGCGGTGTCCGGCGCGGGCGCCGTATCCGGGGCAGGCTCGGTGTCGACCGCGGGCTCGGCGTCGACCGCAGGCTCGGCGTCGGGCGACCCGGCGTCGGGCTCGCCCCCCGCGTCCGGCGCCACCGCGCCGTCGTCGAGCGCCGCCATGACGACGTCCGCCTCGTCGGTCGGGCCGGCGTCGATCGGGTCGATGACCGGCGGCGCCACCACCACCGACAGCGCCAGCTCACCCGACGGCGTCAAGCTCTTGAGCAGCTTGGTCATCTGCTCGCGCGTCTCCTCGTCGGCGACCGTCCCGTTGAGGGTCACGCCGGTGTCGGTCACGCGCAGCGTCCCCTGCGAGGTGTGCCCGAGGGCCTCGATCGCCGCGACCACCCGCTTGACCAGCTCCTCTTCTTTGTCCTTCGAGGGGGCACCATCTCGCACCTGCACAGTGCGCGTCACTTCGACCCCATCGAATGTCTGCGCGATCTTTTGTGCAATGCGGTCGGCGAGCTGCTGGCCGTGGACCTGGCCCCGCACGGCCAGCTTCCCGTCCGCCCAGGTCGCCTCGAGGTCGATCCCCACGTCGGCGCTCCCGGGCTCACCGGGTCCCCGGTCGGGCGCCTGCACGGCCACGGCGACCCCATCGACGCTGCGTACGCCGGAGACCTGCGCGACCGCGGCGACCGCGGCGTTGCGCTGGGCGGTGGTGGGGACGGCGCCGCTCAAGGTGGCGTCGAGGCCGTCCATCTCGACCGTGATCCCGACGATGTTCGCCTTGTGCAAGGCGTCGAGCGCGCTCCGCTCCAGCTTCTCCGGGATGGCCTTCGAGTATTTCTGGACGACGTAGTACCCACCGACACCGAGCACGGCGAGGCCCACCAACGCAATCAGTTTGCGCATGTCCTACTCCGGTTGGTTCGGGGAGCGCGAGCGATGGCTTTGGGGCGCGACGTCAGTCGCGCCGCGCAACGCGATGAGGTGTGTGGCATCGAGGCGCAAACGAAACAATGATGATGGCCAAGGCGAATCGTGACCGATCCGCCCCGTACCTTGGGGCTCTTTTACTGGATTGTCCACCCCTGCCGGGCCGCCCCGAAAACGTTCAGCGCGGCGCCGAGGCGGCTCCCAGGCGCTCGGGCGCCAGATGGTAGACCCGACAGGTCACGCCCCCGAGGCGACCCTCTCGGACCGGAGACACCCCGGTGAGGCGCCCGGCCACGTCCCCCGCCGGCTCACCCACGACGAAGAGCCAGTCGGCGCGGTCCCCGGGCGTCCAGCGCAGCGGCAGCTCCGCCGCGTCGATCGCCACCTCGACCGCCGGGCGCCACTGCTCGGGCTCGGGGGTGAACCCGACGCGCGCGCGAGGGTCCTGCACCGCGACCTCGCGCAGCCACGCGAGCGGGACCGGCCGCAGCAGCTCCCCACCGACCCCACCGAGCGGGCTCGGCGGCCACCCCGTGAGCCCGCTCGCCAGGGGCACGGCCAGCACCACCGCGGTGGCGATCATCCGGGCCCGGCCGGTCGCGCGGGGGCCCGGACGCCGCCGCGCGACGTCGGCGAGCTCGGCCACCCCGCCCGCCGCCACCAGGGCCGTCGGCACCCACAGCAGCGGCAGGAGCGACAGCCGACCGCCGAAGAGGCCGCCGTCCGCCGCGCCGACGAGCATCAGCGTGACCCACGCGAGGAGCGGGAACCAGCGCGCCCCGCGCCCCTGTCGGACGACCCGCGCCACCCCGAAGACCCACGCGACCAGCACGCTCACCGGCGTCCAGGCCGCCCAGGTCGCCAACCCCGTCCAGCCCATCGCGGCCCGGTCGCGCGCCTGGTCGAAGGCCACCCCGGCGACGTCGTAGCGCGGGTTGAAGAGCCACCACGTGTCCATGAGCCAGCTGCCGGTCCGCTTGCCGGTCTCCTCCCACAGCGCCGGCCACAGCGCGACGAACACGACCAGCCCGAGGATCGGCAGCAGGAAGAGGCTGAGCGGCGCCCGCGGTAGACGCAGCTCGCCGCCCCCTGCCGGCGCCCCCGCAAGTGCGCGTCGCGCGATGGCGTAGGCGACGAAGATGGGGATGACCAGAAACGCCGCCCCGGGGTGTAGCCCCAGGGTCAGCGCCCAGGCGACCGCCGCCGGCCAGGCGCCCGCCGGCTCGGCCACTGGCCCAGGGTTGGCGGCCGGAGGCGCGAGGCGGTCGACGGCGAGGACCAGCAGCGTCATCGCGAGCAGCGCGGCCGCCCCACCGCCCGGCCCGTGGGCGGCGTCGAGGACGCCGGGGAGGCTCAGCAGCACCGCCGGAGCGACCAGCGCGGCCATCCGGTCGCGGCGCCACAGCGCGGCGGCGAGCAGCGCCAGCGCCAACGCCACGAGGAGCGCGGCGCCGGTGGCCGCCCGATCGAGGTTCGGGGTGTCGTCGGAGCCCGGCGTGAGCATGATCCCCAGCGCCACCGCCCACCGCGCCACCGGCGGCTCGACGACTGCGTGCCGCCACTTCTGGTCCGGCGGCAGCAGCGCGACCCGGGGGTTGCCCTCGTGGGTGGCGAACCCGACGCGGAGGCGCTCGGCCAGGCTCCCGTCGTCGGCCGTCAGAGCCGTCGCGAGGTCCATCCCGCCGTTCAACGCGTCGGCGTCGGCCGCGGTCAGCAGCGGATCCGACGCGCCGAGGCGCAGCGCCGCCCACGCCACCAGCACCAGCGACGCCGCCTGCCAGGATTTCACGCGACCGCCGGTGTGGACATCGAGCCTCCGACCGCGGGCAATGACCGGTCGCCGCGGCGACCGGTCCTATAGCAGCGCGCGTCCCGGGAGGCCACATCCCCTCACCGCGCCACGGCGTGCGGGGCGGTCGTTGACAGCCCCGATGTGGTCGCGTAAGTTTCCGCGGCGCCATGGGCGGGCTTCGTGAGGTCGTCCCAGGCGTTCGCTCCAACCCCGGGTGTTCATTGCACACAGGCCGCTTCGGACTCCAGCCACGCCCGCTCCGCGGACGTCGGCTCGCCCCACGAGGGGAGCGGAGTGACGCGGTCGAGGTGCCGATCACGACGGGTCGGGTGCACACGACGATGCGGGCCGCGGCGATGGCGACGCTCATCTTCGCGGCTGCGGGTTGGTGCGCTTGCGGGACGGACTCGGCCTGCCCCAACGGGACGACCGGATCGCCCTGCGAGCTCGTCAGCGAACCGAGTGAAAGGCCCGAGATCCCCTCGGCGCCCGATCGAGACACCCTCGCCCCCGATGCCGGTCCGTCCGACGGCAGCAGCGGCGACGACGGGAACAGCACTGAGGACGCCGGCGACGACACGGACGCCACCGGTTCCACAGAAGACGCAGACGCGAGCGCGGTCCGCCGCCGGTGGGCCATCCGGCTCGCGTCGAACGAGGCGGTCGGGGGCAACGAGGTCCGCGACCGCGAAACATCATACATGCACGCCGCATACGGCGCTGCGACAGCGGGGGCGAGGCGTTCGGGCGGAGCACCGGACGGCTGGGTCACGCGGCGCGGCGCCGTCGGCACTCGGATGAACGACAGGGAGACGCGCGACGGCGATGGTGATGCGCTGAGTGTGGACGCGAGGGCGAACGACGCTGGGGAAGACCCGCCGTCAGCCGCTCGAGCGCCACGCCGCCAGCGACTCGCCTGAGTCGGCGGGGACCGCTTCGGCGGTCACCGCGCAGCCGCGCTCCCCGGGACATCGTCCGGGGGAGGACCGCCCATGGCCGAGAAGCTCCTTATCAATGTCGCCCACGAAGAGACCCGCGTGGCGCTGGTCGAGTCGGGCAAGATCCAGAACCTCGAGATCGACACCTCCCGGGTCGATAACAACAAGGGCAACATCTACAAGGGTGTCGTCCACCGGGTGAACCAGAGCCTGCAGGCGGCGTTCGTCGACTACGGCGCGGAGAAGCAGGGGTTCTTGCCCCTGTCCGAGATCCACAGCCGCTACTACCCGAAGGCGCTGAAGGGCAAGAAGGCGACGATCCAGGACGTCCTGATCCAGGGCCAAGAGCTCATGGTTCAGATCGTCAAGGACGAGATCGGCAACAAGGGCGCGAGCCTGACGACCTTCATCTCGCTCCCGGGTCGCTACGTCGTGCTGATGGCCGACTCCGACAAGACCGGGATCTCCCGGCGGGTCGAGAGCGACGAGCGGACGCGCCTCAAGGGGGCCATCGACGAGCTCCCCGTCCCCGACGGCTTCGGCCTGATCGTGCGGACCAACGGCGTCGGCCGCGACAAGGACGAGCTCGCCCAGGACCTCGAGTACCTCTCGCGCCTCTGGAGCAACCTCCAGGAGCACTTCCGGACCTCGCGCGGCGCCGGGATCATCCACCAGGAGCGCCACATCGCGCTGCGCTTCATCCGCGACTACGCGCACTCCGGGATCGACGAGATCGTCGTCGACAACAAGGACGTCTACGACGAGATCGTGGACTTCTGCACGGCGCTCGCGCCCGAGCTCAAGTCGAAGGTCCGCCAGTACGCGGACTCGCGGCCGCTGTTCTCGCGCTACCAGATCGAAGACCAGATCGACGACATCTTCGCGCGCCGCATCGACCTCGCGTCCGGCGGCTCGATCGTCATCGACCAGACCGAGGCCCTCGTCGCCATCGACGTCAACTCGGGGCGCGTCAAGACCGACGACATCGAACAGACCGCGCTCACGACGAACCTCGAGGCGGCGGCCGAGGTCGCGCGCCAGCTCAAGATCCGCGACCGCGGCGGGCTGGTCGTCGTCGACTTCATCGACATGCGGAGCAAAGACAACATCCGCAAGGTCGAGCAGGCCGTGAAGGACGCCTTCGCCAGCGACAAGGCGAAGGTCAAGTTCAGCAAGATCAGCGACTTCGGGCTCATGGAGATCAGCCGCCAGCGGCTCCAGAGTTCGATCATGACCGGCAGCTTCACCTCGTGTCGGGCCTGCGGCGGCACCGGGCGGGTGCGCTCGGTCGAGTCGAGCGCGCTCTACCTGCTGCGGCGCCTCAAGGAGACGGTGATCCGCGGCAACTACATGCACGCCCAGGCGCGCATGACGACCGAGATCGCGAACTACCTCGTCAACCGCAAGCGCCGCGAGCTCGTCGAGCTCGAGGCCGAGACCCAGACGACCATCGAGGTACACGCGGACGACCACTGCCCGCCGATGGTCGCGTACGTCGAGCTGCTGAGCCGCCCGGGCAAGTCGAAGCGGCCGCGGCGCGTGCTGCAGACCATCGATCTGGTCCGCAGCGACGTCGAGAAGCGCGAGCTGGACGACGACGAGGAGGTGATCCTCGACATCACCGAGCGCCGGACGGGGTGGACCCCGCCGGGGCAGGACCGGGGAGATCTCGAGGCCAAGAGCCGCGAGATCGAGGCGGCGATGGCCCTCGAGAAGGAGCGCCTGCGCGCTCAGCAGGAGGCTGACGAGTCCCGCCAGCGCCAGCTCGAGCTGGAGGCCCAGACCCGCCTCACCGAGGCCCGGACCGAGCTCCTCAAGGAGCGCGAGCGCCTGGCGCACGAGCAGCTGGGGCTGTGGGGGCGCATCAAGCGGTGGTTCGGCGCTTCTCCACCCCTCGAGGACCAGAACGCGCCGGTGGGGAGCGTGGCCGCGGTCGCCGAGCCCAGCGCACAGCCGGAGGCCCGCCGCCAGCGGCCCGTCGAGGCGAAGGAGGCCGACGACCGGGGTCGCGGCCAGCGCACCCGGGCCAGCGGGGGCCGCAGCCGGACCCGCGAGGACCGCGCCAGCGAGGACGCCGAGGGCAAGTCCACGCGCGGCAGCGATCGGGGCCGCAGTGACGGCCGGGGTGACCGCTCCGAGCGCAGCGGACGCGGCGGACGCGGTGACCGCGACCGCGGCGGGCGCAGCGACCGCGGCGACCGCGGCCGGCGCGGCGACCGCGACAAGGAGCCCAACAAGGACGAGCGCGCCGCGAGCCCGAACGCGAGCGGCGACGAGCCCAAGAGCGACAAGGGAGAGCGTGACGCCCGGGGCGATCGCGACGAGCGCGGCCGGGGCCGAGGCCGGAAGCGACGCGACGAGGGCGACAACGAGGTGACCGAGGAGAGCAAGGACGCCACCGCCGCCGCGAACGCCGACGGGGCGCCGGGCGCCGGCGAGACGCCCGCCTCGACCGAGGACGACGACGGCGCGAGCCGCAAGAAGCGCCGCCGCCGGCGTCGCCGCAAGACCCGCGCGGACGAGTCGGACGGCGACCAGGCGAGCGCGGATGGCGACGACAGCGACGGCGACAGCGATGACAGCGACGACGACGGCGACAGCGACGACACGCCGCCCCAGCGCGGCCGCGGCGACCGGCGTGGTGGATCGCGGGAGCGCCAGCCGCGCGAGCAGCGGCGGTCGGACCAGCCGGAGTCCGGGGCGTCCTCGTCCGCGTCGCAACAGCAGAGCAGCCCAGCGAAGCGCCCCACGGCCGACGCGCCTGCGCCTGCTACACGGCCAGCGGTGCCGCGGGCCGGCGGGGTGATCGACCTGCGGGCCGGGGTGGTGGATCTGCGCAGCCCCTCTTCCCGCCCGGCGACCGGCCCCGCACGAAGCGACCGCGCTCGGGTCGAGCCGGCCCGCGCCACGGAGTCGAAGGCGGACGCGAAGGACGCCAAGGCCGAGGCGAGCGCCCCTTCCCCCGCACCCAGCGAGGCAGAGGCGGCCCAGGTCCAGGCGGAGGGCGCGGAGGCGAAGAAGCCCGAAGCCGCCGCGACGGGTGGCGGCGAGGTCGAGACCGACGCGAAGGCGAAGGGCGGCGCCAAGGCCGCGGACGCGAAGCCGGGCCCGGCGGTCGCCGCCGCGGCCAGCGACGTCGCGCCCAAGCCCGCGAAGTCCAAGGCCGAGCCGGTCAAGCCCGAGGTGACCGATGAGGACGCCGCGGGCGAAGAGGAGGGCGAAGAGGAGGCCGTGGCGGTGGCCGAGAAGGCCGTCAAGGCGACGGGCAACGGCGGCAAGAGGCCGGCCCGCGCCAAGGCGACCCCCAAGGCCGCCCCGGCGGCCAAGGGGGACGACGCGGACGACGAGGGGAGTGACGACGGCGACGGCGACGGCGACGGCGAAGACGACGCCGATGAGGACGGCGACAGCCCGGACGACGCGACGCGCGCGCGCTCACGTTCCCGGGGCGGTGCTCGACGCGGTCGCCGCGGAGGACGGGACGCCGCGGTCGTGGCCGCACCAGCGCCCGCCGCGCCGGCCGAGACCCCACCGGCCCCCGCGACCGCCAAGCCGGCGAGCGTCGTGGCGCCGGCCGCGGCGCCGATGGCGACGGCCGGGCCGACGACCAGCGTACACGAGCGCCTCGCGGCGCTGCGTAACCAGGTGAAGACGGAGCCGAAGGAGTAGCTGCGATGCACGACCTCAAGTACATCGTAGAGCACCCGGAGGAGGCGACGGCGCGCCTCCAGCGACGGGATCCGGAGGCCAGCTTCGCCGCGCTGCTCGCGCTGAACGAGGAGCGGCGCGCCGCGCTGGCCGAGCACAACAGCCTGCGCTACGAGCAGAAGGAGCTGTCGAAGCAGTTCGGGCAGAAGGGGGCCGATCCCTCGGCGATGGCCGGGCTGCGCGAGCAGCTCAAGGGCATGTCGACCCGGGTCAAGGAGCTCGAGGAGCGCATCAAGGAGGCCGACGAGGCCCTGCGCCTCGAGCTGATGTCGCTCCCGAACCTGCCCCAGGACAGCGTACCGCTGGGCAGGACCGAGGCGGACAACGTCGTGGTGCGGACCTGGGGTACGCCCACGGTGTTGCCCTTCGAGGGGCGCCCGCACGAGGAGATCGGCACGGCGCTCGGGATCTTGGACTTCGAAGCCGCGGCGCGCCTCAGCGGCGCGGGCTTCGCCCTCTATCGGGGGCTCGGCGCGCGCCTCGAGCGAGCGCTCGCGAGCTTCATGATCGACCTCCACGTCGAGCGCCACGGCTACGAGGAGGTGCTGACGCCCTTCATCGTGCGCCGCGACGCGATGACGGGCACGGGGCAGCTGCCGAAGTTCGAGGAGGACGCCTACCGGATCGAGCCGGACGACCTCTTCCTCATCCCGACGGCCGAGGTCCCGGTCACCAACATGCTCCGCGAGCAGACCCTCGAGGCGAGCGACCTGCCGCTCCGCTTCGTCGCGTTCAGCCCGTGCTTTCGCCGTGAGGCGGGCAGCTATGGGCGCGAGGTGAAGGGGCTGACCCGGGTCCACCAGTTCCAGAAGGTCGAGCTCGTCCACTTCACGACGCCCGAGACCTCGAGCCAGGTGCACGAGGAGCTCGTCAGCCACGCCGAGGCGGTGCTGCAGGCCCTCGACCTGCCCTACCGGGTCGTGAGCCTGTGCGGCGGTGATCTCGGCTTCTCGGCGTCCAAGTGCTACGACATCGAGGTGTGGCTCCCGGTCCAGCAGCGCTGGCGCGAGATCTCGAGCTGCTCGAACTTCCTCGACTTCCAGGCGCGGCGGGCGGACATCCGCTATCGCCCGGAGCCGGGCGCCAAGCCGCAGTACGTCCACACCCTCAACGGGAGTGGCCTCGCGGTCGGGCGCACCGTCATGGCGCTCCTCGAGCGCTACCAGAACGCCGACGGCACCGTCACCGTGCCCGAGGCGCTGCGCCCCTACATGCGCGTGGACGTCATCGCGTAGGCCTCTCGTCGCCCGCCTCCAAGAGGTGGGCGTCTCCCCGCCTCCGCGCGCTCACCCGCCTCCGGGCTCAGCCTCGGCGACGCCGCAGCCGGCCGCCGAGCCAGCCCGCGACCGCGATGACCGCGACGAGGATGACCACGACGCTGACGTGCCCCACCAGCAGGTGGTCGCCGTCGGTGATGGGGCAGTGCATCTCGAGGGCGATCACCCCGGCCAGCCCGGCGGCGCCGGCCAGGAGCAGATCCCGCCGCGGCTCCCCGCCGCCGTCCCGGCGCGCGAGGAAGGCGATGATCGCGGTCGGCGTCCCCATGACGAGGCCCCAGACGAGGCAGCCGATGGCCCGCGGGAGGAAGTCCGAGCCCACCCCGAGGAGCGAGGCCGGGTGCCCGGCGTGCGCCTGGGGCAGCACGGCGAGCAGCACCGGGACGAGGATCGCCAGCCCGACGAGCGCCGAGGTGGCGCGCGCTGAAGGCACGTCGAGCCGCGGCCGCACGGCCACCGCGACCGCGACCGCGAGCGCGCCGGCGAGCAGGCCGAGCTCGAGCGCGAAGCGCCCCATCGGGTAGAAGGCGAAGTCCGGACGCCGCATCGCAACAAGTATTATTGTTGCGATCACAATGGCCATTCCAAAAATCATGCTGCGTCGCACCCAGGTCGGACGCGAGCGCAGCCAGGCGAGCGGGCCGCGCTCGCGACGCTGCTCCGCCTCGACCGCGGCGAACAGCGCGGCGAAGTCGCCCCCGTCGAGCTCGATCCCGCCGCGCGCGTCGGCCACGGCCCGGCAGGTGACGCACCCGGCCAGGTGCGTGGCGATCGCCGCGTCCTCGCTGGCGTCGGCCCCTTCGAGGAGCCGCTCTTGGACCTCTTCGCAGTTCATCCGTGCTCGGCCTCCGAGGGGTCTGGTGCGGCGCCCCCCGCTCCGGTTACATCGAGCCGCTCGAGGATGCCTCGGAGCCGCTGATAACCGCGGTGTGCGCGCACCTTGACGGCGCTGGTGGAGATCCCGAGGGCCTCGGCGACCTCGGGGAAGGGCATCCCCTCGAGCCAGTGCAGCTCGATGGCCCGCCGCGTCCCCTCGGGGAGCTGGGCGAGGGCGGTGTGGAGCTGGCGCGCGGCCTCGGCGCGGACCGGGTCGTGGGGGGCCACGGTGGGGATCCACGAGCCCTCGTCGTCGAGGGGCAGCTCGGCGGCGCGCTGGGTCCGCCGGAAGTGCTGGCGCACGACGTTCATGCAGATGGTGACGACCCACGGCCGCAGCCGCCCGTCGACGCGGAAGTCGAGGCGGGCGCGGTGCATCTGCAGAAACGTCTGCTGCACGAGGTCCTGGGCCTGCGCCGCGTCGAACACCCGGCGCCGGACGACGCGGGTGAGCAGCGGCGCGAGGCGGGCGAAGAGCGCCTCGAAGGCTCGGGGCTCGCCGGCCACGTAGCGGGCAAAGAGCGCCTCGTCGTCGAGGCCGTCGAGCGGGGAGGGGGGCACCATCGGTGCGCGCATGGTTCCACTTCGCGCCGCCCGGGGCAATCCCACCCGCCCCGGCGGCTCAGCCTTCGAAGGCGCGCCGCCCGGAGAGCGCCCGGGAGAGGGTGTTCTGGTCGAGGTACTCGAGCTCTCCCCCCATCGGGACGCCGGTGGCGATGCGCGACACCGTCAGCGGCAGCGGAGCGAGCCGCTTGGCCAGATACAGCGCCGTGGCCTCGCCCTCGACGTCGGTGCTGGTCGCGAGGATCACCTCTCGCGCACCGACCGCGGCGAGCCGCGCTTCGAGGTTCGCGAGGCGCAGCTGACCGGGCCCGATGCCCTTGAGCGGCGCGAGGACCCCGTGCAGCACGTGGTAGAGGCCGCAGAACGCGCCGGTCTGCTCGACGGCGACGAGGTCGGACGCGGTCTCGACGACGCACACGAGGGTCCGGTCGCGGCTCAGATCACGGCAAATGTCGCACTGCTCGTGCTCGGTCAGCGCGTGGCAGTCGACGCAGAAGCGGACGTGGGTGACGAGCTCCTCGAGGGCCGAGGCGAGGCTCCGCGCGAACTCCTCCGGCTGCCCGAGGATGTGGAAGGCGTAGCGCGTGGCCGAGCGCTTCCCCACGCCGGGGAGGCGCGACAGGAGCGTCGCCAGCTTGTCGAGGGCGGGAGGGAGCAGCGGCATCGGGGCGGCTTAGAACCCGCCGAGGCCGGAGGCCTTCATCGCGTCGGCCATGGGCCCCATCTCCTCGCGCACGGTCTCCTTGGCGCGGCGCAGGGCGTCGTTCACGGCGGCGGTCACGAGGTCCTGGAGCATCTCGAGGTCCTCGCCGGTGGCGGCGACGGGGTCGATCTGGACGCTCAGGATCTCCAGCCTGCCGTTCGCGGTCACCTTGATGATGCCGCCGCCGGCCTCGCCGACCACCTGCCGCTTCTCGGCGCGGGCCTGGGCCTGCTTGACCTGCTCCTGCATCTGCTGGGCCTGTTGCATCAGGCCTTCGAGGTTCGCGCCGCCGAGCAGCTCGTCGAGGTTCATGGTTCGTCTCCGTGCCGGGGTGTGGTCAACGGCGCGCTCAGCCTGGCGCGTCGTCCTTGTAGAGCTCGATGTGGGCCAGGGCGCCGCCGAAGCGATCCACCACGTCGCGCACGAGGGGGTGGGCCTCGAGGTCGCGACGCTGCTGCTCGCGCGCCTGGGCCGCGCGCGCCTGGCGGCGCCGGAAGGGGGTGTCGGACAGGTCGTCGACGACCTGCTCGACGAACCGCACGGCGCTCGGGCCGTCGGCGTATTGCGCGAGCAGCTCGACCAGCGACGCCTCGGAGGCGCGGGCCCGCCGCAGGCTGTTCACGCCGGCGAAGACGAGCTCGAGGGTGGTGTCGAACACCGCCCGCAGCTGCGCGTGGTCCAGCACGCTCGCCAGCGCTGGGTTGTCTGACCGCACGCCGTCCACGAAGCGCTCCCACGCGTCGTTGTCGAAGCCCCCAGTGGCGACCGGCCCTGGCTCCGAGAGCGCGTCGACCGCCGCCGGCTGAGGCGGCGTGAGCGCCGGCGCGGGGGGCGACGAGGGCTCCGGGGCCGCAGGCGGCGCCGGGGTCGGAGGCGCCGGCGCGGAGGCCTCTACGGGCGCCGCGGCGGGGGCTGACGTCGG
>PHBI01000223.1 GCA_002841945.1 Deltaproteobacteria bacterium HGW-Deltaproteobacteria-14 | reverse complement strand
GGCGACGGCGGCCCGGGCGGCGACGGCGGCCACGGCGGCCACGGGAGCGACGGCGGCCCAGGCGGCGACGGCGGCTCCATCCTGCTCGCCGTCGGCGAGTACGACACCTACCTGCTGATGGCCGTGCGCGACCTCGACGCTCCGGCGCCGCTGGTCACGGGCGGCCACGGCGGCGCCCCCGGCCACCACGGGCGCGGCGGCTCCGGCGGCTGGGGCGGCCCCGGCGGCTCGAGCTACTCCTGGACCGAGACGGAGTACGACACCGTCACCCGCACCGACATGAACGGGAAGGCGCGGACCGAGCGCGTCGCCCGCACCGTCACCCACTCCAACCCGGGCGGCTCTTCGGGCCGCTCGGGCTCGAGCGGGCGCACCCCGTGGGCGGTCCTCAGCCCAGGAGCCGACGGCCGCGACGGCGCGCTCACCATCGCCGTCACCACCGCGACCGGCGCCGAGACCCGCTGGGCGAGCCGCTACGACCTCGAGCTCGTGAGCTTTCACCTCGTCGAGGACGACTCCCCCGACCGCGACGGCGTCTTCGAGTTCGGCGAGATCGCGGTCGCCACCGGCCTCGTCGTCAAGAACGTCGGCGGCATGCCCACCCCGGCCCACCAGCGCGTCCGCGTGGTCCTCGCCGAGGGCACCTGGGTCGACCCCCTCGGCGAGACCCTGCACCTCACGCGCAGCCTCGCCCCGGGCGAGAGCGCCGCCCTGCCCGGCACCCTGCGCTTTCGCGTCCGCCCGCCGACCAGCGCCCCGGTCGGCCCCCCGCGCGTCGAGCGCGAGGACGTCCGCCCCCTGGCCTTTCAGCGCGGCCGCGAGGACGCCAGCGGCGACACCCCGTTCAGCCGCCGCTACGAGCGCGTCGTCACCACCCGCGAGCTCGTCGCCCGCTACCCCGTCGAGAACCCGGACGGCGTCATCGCCCTGCGCTCCCTCGCCCCCGGCGAGCGCACCCGCTACCGCTTCGCCGTGAACAACATCTCGAAGCTCCCGCTCGGCGGCGACACGCCGCGCGGCCGCCGGGTCCAGGTCCAGCTCGCCCTCGTCGGCGGCGATCTCCCCCCCGAGCAGGTCATCCTGCGCGACGCCAGCGGCGCCCGCGTCCCGCTCCTCGACCAGCGCGACGGCCTCGCCGGGCTCGTCGTGGACATCCCGCGCCTCGACCCCGGCGCCACCTTCACCCTCGAGGGCACGGTCGGCCTCGCCCCGGGCGTCCTGCCCTACCAGCACGCCACCCTGCACGCGACCATCCACCTCGCCGAGACGCTCACCGGCCGCCGCGTCGCGACCCAGCACCGCGAGCTCACCCTGCGCGCCGAGCCGGCCTTCCGCTACGACCTCGCTTCGGAGTTCGTCTTCGTCGCCCAGAACGCCACCTCACGCGCCGCCTACCTCGCGTGGCAGGCGGTCTGCACCGAGCGCCTCGGGGTCGCCGCCGACGTCTGGAGCATCTCGCGCTATGGCCACTGCGACATGCAGAAGCCCCTCGAGGACGACACCACCCTGCGCATCCACACCGAGGGCCGCGTCGTCGTCGTCCTCAACCAGCCCTTCAACCCGACCGGCACCGAGGACACCGATCTCCCCACCGAGTACATCGCGGGTCGCGACTTCCGCGAGGGCGCGACGGTCTACGACCAGCACTGGCTGGTCCTCGGCGCGCGGGAGCACTTCGGCCTGCGCGCGCTGCTCGAGCCGACCGAGCCCGAGGCGCTCACCGGCGACACCTACCCCGACGCGCGGACGTTTCTGCGCGCCGTCTCGAAGAGCGGCGGGCCGCTGGTCGAGGAGACCTTCCAGGACGACCTCTGCCTGCACGTCGACACCGTGCCGCTCACCGCCTGGACGTGGCCGTTCACGCGCCCGGGCGTCCGCCACCTCGCCCGCGAGGCCGCCCGCCTGATGCGCGGCCTGACCGACGTTCAGCCAGGGCGCCGCTACGTCCTCGTCGTCCCCGACGTCCCCGAGCCCGAGCCCGCCGGCCGCACCTGGTGGGGGTTTCGCCGCTGGCGCCTCGGCCACGCCGACGTGCGCCGGACGCTCAACGCCGAGACCAGCTCGGGGCTCCTGCTCGTGACCGACCCCGCGCGCATCAACGACCCGGCGTTCATCGCCTCGCCCCAGGTCCGCTTCGCCCTGCTCCTCGCCCTCGCCTTCGAGAAGAAGCTCGAGCGCCTCGCCTGGCTGCTCCACGGCACCGCCGACCTCGACGCCGACGGCGAGCTCACCCTGGCGCTCCTCGTCAAGGCCGTCATGGTCGACCTCGCCGAGGAGCAGGCGGCGCTGCGCACCGGCGCCGGCCCCCTCGACGACGCCGTCGCCAGCGACAAGCTCGCGAACCTCGGGCGCCTGCTGCGCTTTCCCCTCGACCCCGCGCTCGCCCTCGGCTCGAACAAGTGGCCCCACCTCGCGCGCCTGTGCGCCGCCATCGAGCGCCTCGCCAAGAGCCAGCGCGCGTGGTGGATGCTGTGGGGGCGCAACCGCCGCCTGACCCGCTACGTCCTCGACAAGCTCAGGCTCCTCCGCTCGGACTGGTTCGACGCCCAGGCCTTCGACGCCGCGGGCGAGCTGACGGTCGACGGGCAGATCGCCGGCGAGGCCATCGCCGCCGAAGACGAGGCGCTGAGCGCCGCGATCAAAACGCGCCGCGCCGACCTCCGAGAGCGCGGGGAGAAGCTCTCCTACCGCATCGCAGCAAGAAGCCTCTTTACCAGCCCGGACGACGTGGGCTTCGAGGTGTTGCGCCGCGACATCGACGCCTGGACGAGCCCCTCCGACCGGGTCTGGACCCGCGCCGAGCTCGCCGCGGCCGCGACCCGGGAGGCGACCCGCCAGGTCAAGCGCGACGCCCTCGAGCGGCTCAACGCCGAGGCGCGCGCGGCGCTGTGGGCCGGACGCGAGGACGACGCGGCCACCGCCCCCGCCCGCGCAGCGGCCCCCGAGGAGGCCGTCGCCAGCGCGTCGTAGCCCGCCTCAGTCCGCGGCGGGAGCGGCCGGCTCCCCCGAGGCGCGGGTCGCCGGCCCCGTGGTCCCGAGGAGCTCGACGCGCCCGTCGCGCACCCGCACCTCCCCCGAGAGCCGCTCCGCCGGCCCCGTCGACCGCAGGCGCTCCGCCACCGCGTCGCGCAGCGCCCGCACCCCCTCCCAGTGCGATGCGACACGACTGAGCGCTTCAGCATGCCTGTCGAGCACCTTGGTTCTCTTGCGCTGCAACGCGACCAGCCGCGCCCGCTCGGCGGTCACGGCCTCCGACGCGATGAGCCCCTCGAGCAGCGGCGTGACCTCGTCGATGGTCGGCGTCTCGTAGCCGTCCGCCTGCCACTGCGCCCGCGCCTTCGCGTAGCGTTCCCGCACCTCCCTGGCCGAGACCCGCAGCTTGCCGAGCCGCTCGAGCCGGCGCTTGACGAGCAGGCTCGCGGGGTCCCCGGGCGCCGCCTCGCGCAGGGTCGGCTCGCGCGCCGCCCGCAGCGCCAGCCGCACCAGCTCGCGCTCGACGAGCGCGTCGAAGGCCGCCTCGAGGAGCGCGCGCGGCGTCTCCCCGTCCACCGCGTCGAGCTCGAACTCCAAGGTCGCGGCGTGCGCGTAGACCGCCGCCGCGGCGATGGGGGTGGCGCCGACGGTCGCCATGTCCCCTTCGATGCGCGCGCGGTCGGGGAAGCTCGGCGCGGCGGCGATGGTCTCGTCGATCAGCGCGACCAGCCCCGGGTCGCTGTCGCCCTCGCGGCCGTCCACCGCGTAGCTCAGCAGCGGCGCCGGCCCGCCGAGGCCCCCGGCCAGGGCCCGCCCGAGCGGCGCCTCGGCGGCGCCTCCCAGGGCCACCCCGAGCAGCGGCCCCGCGCGACCGACGACCACCTTGGGCGTCTGCGCCACGGCGACCGTCTGCCCATCCGGCGGCAGCTCCACCTCGACCCCGCCGAAGCGCTGCAGCAGCGCCATCAGCTGGTCCGGGTGGTCGTGGACGGCGACCGCGACGACCTGCGCGGTCAACAGCGCCAGCGGCGTGGGCGCGTCGGGGTTCCACGCGGCGACGCGCACGTGCAGCGCGTGCAGCCCGCCCAGCAACAGCCGACCGGAGACCCCCACCTGCATCGCCGCGTTCGCGAGGTCGTCGCCGAGCTCGCGCACCTCGGGGCAGGTGTAGCCCGCCGCCGCCATGCGCCGCGCCAGGAGCCCCAGCAGGTCACCCAGCTCGCCGACGTCCAGCGACAGCGACATGGCCATCTCCGGCGCCTCCCACGGCTCGACCGCCAGGGCCGCCCCGCCCTGGCCCAGGCGCGCGATGGAGGCGGCGAGCTCGGGATCGGCGAGGTCCGCGCTGAGCACCAGCGACGACGCCTCGGGGGTCCACGCCCGGTAGCCGAGCGCCAGCCGCGGCAGCCCGGCCACCAGCCGGCCGAGCTCGCTCCGGCAGGCGGCGAGCTCCCGCGCCTCGGCCTCGCCCTCGGGCTCGAGCGCGCCGAGCAGGCCATCGAGGAAGCGCCCGCTCAGCGCCGCCATGTCGACCCAAGCCAGGGCCAGGTCCGGCCGCCCGCCGGTCTGGGCGAGGACCTCGCGCAGGGCCGCGCTCGCCGCGCCGGGCGCCCCGGCGCGATCGACGGTCGGCGCCGCGAAGGCCTCGCTCGGGACCTCGCCGCCGAGCTCGCTCGACCACGCGGCGGCGACGAGCTGCGCGCCCACGACCCCGACCTTCACGGTCCAGGTGTCGACGCTGAGGACCCACACCACGCCGCCCGGCGCGACCTCGCGGCTCACCCCCGGCGCCGTGGCGAGGCGGCGCTCCAGCTCCGCCCGGGTGCGGGCCGGATCGGCCAGGGCGACCCGCGCGACCGGCCAGATCGGCGCGCCGTGGACCACCACCCCCATGGGAAAGCGCACCCCGAGCGCCTCGAGCCGCTCGGGGTCGAGCAGCTCGACCACCACCGGCAGCGCCCGGCGGACCCCCTCGAGGGTCGCCGCGGCCTCGGGCAGCGCCCCGTCCGTGACGAGCTCGCCGACCAGCTCCGTGAGCAGGGGGCGCACCGCGAGGGCCGCCCCGGTCGCGTGACGCGTCGCCGCGTCGAAGCCCGCCCGCGAGACGTCCGGGAGCGCCACGAGCCAGGTGGCGTCGGCGGGCACGGCTGCCAGCAGCGACGGCGCGACGATGGGCGCGGGCGGCGGCGTCGGGGCCGGGGCGGCGCTGGCGCAGCCGGCCGAGATCAGGGCGGCGAAGGCGAGCGCGCGGTTGCTTCGGAGCGTCACGGCGGGTCTCCCGGAGGGCGTAGAGCCACACTCTACCCGTCGCCCTCGGGAACGACACCCGTAAAGCGGCCGCGCGATCAGCGTGACCCCATCTCGAGTTACGGCGCCGTGGCGGGCGGATCCCTGCGACGCGGTCCGCGCTCCCCGATTCCATTGCGCATCCGGCGCGGGCGCGGGCCCGCGCCGCGGCGCAGTTCTTGACTCCACGCGCGACCCGGCGGACATAGGCCGTCGAGGACCGCAGGAGGTCGCCGTGCAGCTTGGCGTGTTGACGAGCGGGGGGGACGCCCCGGGGATGAACGCCGCGGTCCGCGCGGTCGTGCGCACCGCGCTCGAACGCGGGGTCAGTGTCTTCACCATCCACGAGGGCTATCAGGGCCTGGTGGACGGGGGCGACGACATACACGCCGCGACCTGGGGGGACGTCTCGAGCATCCTCGAGCGCGGCGGCACGGTGCTCGGCACCGCGCGCTGCAAGGCGTTCCGAGGCCGCGAGGGGCGGCGGGCGGCGGTGCTCAACATGATCGAGCGCGGCATCGATCGCCTCGTCGTGATCGGCGGCGACGGCAGCCTGACCGGCGCCCACGCGCTGCAGCGCGAGTGGCCGGGGCTCGTCGGCGAGCTGGCCGCGGAGGGATCGATCGAGCCGAACGTCGCAGCGCGCTTCCCGAAGCTGCGGGTCGTCGGCATCGTCGGCTCGATCGACAACGACATGGCGGGCACCGACGTCACCCTCGGCGCCGACACCGCCCTGCACCGCATCACCGAGGCGCTCGACGCCATCGCCAGCACGGCGCTGAGCCACCGCCGGAGCTTCGTCATCGAGGTGATGGGGCGCAACTGCGGGTATCTGGCGCTGATGAGCGCCGTCGGCAGCGGCGCGGACTGGTTCTTCGTCCCCGAGGATCCGCCGCCGGCCGACACCTGGCGCACCGACCTCGTCGCGCACCTGCTCGCGTCGCGCGCCGCCGGCCGGCAGAACACGGTCGTCGTCGTGGCCGAGGGGGCGCGCGACGACCAGGGGCACCCCATCGCGAGCGCGGAGATCCGCGAGGTCATCGAGCGCGGCCTCGGCACCGAGGTGCGGGTCACGGTCCTCGGCCACGTCCAGCGGGGCGGGCCGCCGAGCGCCTTCGACCGCAACCTCGGGACGCTGCTCGGCCACGCGGCGGTCGACGCCCTGCTCGACGGCGAGGACCCGGTCGAGGCCCCGATCATCGTCGGGATGCGCGGCAACCGCATCGTCCGGCTGCCCCTCGACGACTGCCTGGCCCAGAACCAGGCGATCGGCGAGGCGATCGACGCCAAGGACTACAAGCGCGCCATGACCCTGCGGGGCGGCGGCTTCCGCGCGGCCCACGGGGTCCTGCGGACGATGACCCAGAGCCAGCCCGACGTCGCGGCGGTGCCGACCCGGCCCTTGCGCTTGGCGGTGCTGAACGCGGGGGCGCCGGCGCCGGGGATGAACGCCGCGGTGCGCGCCGCGGTCCGCCTCGGCCTCGACCGCGGCCACGAGGTCCTCGGGGTCGAGAACGGCTTCGAGGGGCTGGCGGAGGGCAAGCTGCGCCGGCTGGAGTGGATGGACGTCACCGGCTGGGCGTCGCGCGGTGGGTCGGAGCTGGGCACCCGGCGGAGCGTGCTGCAAGGGCGAGATCTCTACGGCTTGAGCCGCGCCGTGGAGGAGCACGAGATCGATGGCATCCTCGTCGTCGGGGGCTTGTCGGCGTATACCGCAGCGCACAAATTCGTCTCCGAGCGCGACGACTACCCGGCGCTCGCGATCCCGATCGTCTGCCTGCCCGCGACCATCAACAACAACCTCCCGGGGTCGGAGCTGAGCATCGGCGCGGACACGGCGCTGAACTCGATCGTCGGGGCGGTGGACAAGATCCGCCAGTCCGCGAGCGCGCAGCAGCGCTGCTTCGTGGTGCAGGTGATGGGGCGCCGCTGCGGCTACCTCGCGACGATGAGCGGCCTCGCGACCGGGGCCGAGCGCGCCTACATCCACGAGGAGGGGGTGACCATCGCCGACATGATGGGCGACCTCGAGCTGCTCCGGCGGGGGTTTCGGGCGGGGCGTCGGCTCGGGCTGCTCATCCGCGCCGAGGGCGCCAACGACGTGTACGACGCGCGCTTCATGGAGCAGCTCTTCGAGGAGGAGGGCGGTGAGCTCTTCGACGTGCGCGTGGCGATCCTCGGCCACCTGCAGCAGGGTGGTCAGCCGTCGCCCTTCGACCGCATCAGCGCGACCCGGTTCGCGGGCGCCTGCGTCGACTTCCTGATCGAGCACGCGCGGGCCAAGGACCCAGCGGCGGCCTACATCGGGATGGAGGGAGGCGAGACGCGGTTTCACGACCTGCTGAACCTGCCGCGGATGGTGGACGCCGCGTGCCAGCGGCCCAAGCAGCAGTGGTGGATGGCGCTGCGCCACGTCGCCCGGCAGCTGGCGCGGGTCGAGAGCGGGACGCCCCACGGCGACGCCCCCTTGACGCGGAACTCCCCGCGGGTTACGCCCACGCCGATTTCGGACCCTGGAGAGAAGCGATGAACCCGAGCGACTGCACCCTTTACAGCGGCGCCGCGGCTGGCGCTGAGGCGGCCTTCGGCGAGGCGGCCGAGCGTTTTGGCCTCAAAGAGGTCAACTTCACCTTCGAGGGCCACGACGACGCGCGGACCCGTGGGCGCTACGTGCTGTCGCAGGTGGAGCTCGCCAAGGGCAACGTGAGCCTGCAGTACGTCTCGTCGCTGATGCACCGCGTCTACCGCGACACCCCGCAGTACCGGCGGCTCCTCGCGAGCCTGTGGCACCAGGTCAGCGCCGGCTCCGAGGTCTTCTGCGTGGGCTGGATCAAGGAAGACGGGACCGTCAAGGGTGGGACCGGCTGGGGGGCGGAGCTGGCCAAGCTCTTCTCGAAGCCGCTCTACGTCTTCGATGAGGCCAAGCAGGCCTGGTACCACTGGAACGAGGGCGCGTGGGAGGCGGCCGGGGAGCCGAAGATCACGTCGGCGACGTTCACCGGGACCGGCACGCGCTGCCTCGACGACCGCGGCAAGGCGGCGATCGACGCGCTGTTCGAGCGGAGCTTCGGCGAGGGCTGAGCAGGGCCGGCGGACAGGGTCCGTGAAGCCAGTGATCGACCGCGCGCGGGCGCTCGACGTCGCGTATCGCGAGCTGCTCATGGCGATGCAGCACGCGACGACGCTGTACGAGGTCGCGGACGTGGTGGCGCGCCACGCGCGCACGGTCCTGGGCGCGGACGGCGCCTCGGTGACCGACGTGCGCGGCGCGGAGTACGTGTATCGCGCGGTCGCGGGGTCGCCGGTGCCGGTCATCGGCGCCCCCCACCCCCTCGCCGGGAGCTTCACCGGGGACGCGGTGACCGCCGGCGAGCCGCGCGTCTTCCGGCTGGCCGAGTCGGACGACGGCAGCCGGGCGCGGGCGGAGGCCGACGGCATCGCGAGCGGCCTGGTGGCGCCGATCATCGTCGCCGGCGTGGTCGTCGGGACGGTCGGGGCGACGGCCGCGACCGAGGACGCCTTCGACGAGGACGATCTGCGGACGCTGAGCGGGTTCGCGGCGTTTCTGGCGGTCGCGCTGGGCTTCTTGGAGCGGCGCAAGCACCCGGCGGTGGTGCGGGAGGCGCTCCCGATGCCGCCCGCGGACCGGGCGGCGGCGCTGTCGACCGGGATGGCGCGGATGTCGCTCGACACCCTCGAGGGGGCGGCGCGCGCGCTGGCGTCGTCCCAGCTCGACCCGCACCAGCACAGCCTGGCCGAGCTGGTCATGCGGACGCTGCTGGTGCTGCGGGCGATGCTCGGGGTCGACCAGAACTGAGCCAAGCGACGGCTGGTCGAGGGCCGGAGTCCGCAGCGGCTGGGGGTAGGGGCGACGAGCCGAGGGCGGGCGAGCTGCGGCCGCGAGGCGGGCTTGCTCGTGGCGCGCGTTGTGGCACGGTGTGGTCTTGGCGGCCTGCGGGGAGACGCACGTGCGCGTGCGTCTCACCAGGCTGCTGGTTCGGAGAGGGCTGATCCGGCGGCTTCGCCGCCTGCACCCGCCGCTGCGCGGCGAATTCGACCGCAGGGAAATGACGCTTCGCGGCCATTTCCCGCGGTCTCCAGCAACAGGGAGGACGTGCCATGAGGGGCCTGGCGATGGTGATGGTGTCGCTCGCGCTGGTCGCGAGCGGGTGCTCGAAGAGCGAGACGAACGCGACGGACACGGCGCAGGCGGCTGAGCCGGCGGACACCGCGACGGCG
>PHBI01000222.1 GCA_002841945.1 Deltaproteobacteria bacterium HGW-Deltaproteobacteria-14 | reverse complement strand
GGTAGACCCCGCCGCCCGCGCCGCCACCCCCACCGCCGCTGCCGTCGCCGCCGTCACCGCCCGCCTGGCCGCCGCCGCCGACCCAGTGCCCGCTGATGACCGAGCCCGCCGCAGCGCTGCAGCCGAGCCCGCGCGCCCCGTTCGTCCCCCCGGTCCCGGTCCCTCCGTTGCCGCCGGTCCCGGGGTTGTTGTCCGGCGGGGTGTAGCAGGAGTTGCAGTTCGGGCAGCCAGCGGTGACCGAGTCGGTGCAGAACTTCGAGTCCCAGCCCGCCGCGCCGCCGGCGCCGGGCGCCGGCCCCTTGCCGCCCTGGCCGGCGCTGGCCGCCGCCGGGGCGGAGCCGTAGGCGGGGCAGTCCGAGTAGCCGCCCAGGCCGCCGGAGACGTTGGTCGCGCCGCAGGTGCGGGCGCCGGGGCTACCGCCCGCGCGCTCGCTCACGGGCTTGCAGTCCGCGAACGGGTCCACGTAGAGGCCGGTGTCGTGCGCCGCCGCGCCCGCCACGCCGTTGGCTCCGGGGGCGCCGCTCGCGCCGGCACCACCCGGCTGGCCGAAGCCGCCAGGGCCCGCGAAGATGCGGTTGTGGCTGATGGTGAGGCCCGCGCCGCAGTTTCTCAGGTAGATCGAGTAGCTGTTCGCGCCGGGCTGGTTGGCCGCGTTGATGCCGAAGACGCTGAAACCCACGAGCGAGCTCGCCGGCTGGCCGCTCGCGCCGACGTTGACCCCGGTCACCGTCCCGGGGTGGTTGCCGTCGGCGGTGACCCCGATGATCGCGGTCTCGAGCAGCAGCGGGTCGCGCTGGAAGAAGCTCGAGCTGTAGCCACCGAAGACGCCGACCCCGACCGCGAGGCGGATGTTCTCGGAGTAGACCCCGGTCGCCACGTAAACGTCGCGCTTTCCGAGGTTCTGCGCGATCTCGACGCCGCGCGAGATGGTCACGACCGGCTGGTCGCGGGTGCCGAGCCAGTCGTCGTCGCCGTCTTTGGCGACGAAGACGCCCTCGTCGACGTCGCCGTCGATGCCGTCACAGTTGGCGTCGACCCCGTCGCCCGCGAGATCCTCCTCGCCAAGGGGGACGCACTCGCAGCCGTCGTCGCCGAGCCCGTTGACGTCGATCGCCCCCCCGACGCAGCTGTAGCCACAGGTCGGGACCGCCGTGTCGGTGCGGCACACCGGCTGCGCGTTGGCGGGCGCGAGCGCCAGGCAGCTCACGTTGCAGGCGCCGCAGTGCTCGACCGAGACGTAGCGCCCGTCGCTGCGGAACGGATCGTCGATGACGCCGTTGCAGTCGTTGTCGATCCCGTCACACACCTCCGCCGGCAGCTGGCAGTCCCCCCAGCCGCTGGCGGTGCACTGCTCGAGGCCGTTGCAGGTCGTGCTCGGCTGGTTCGGGTCGGTCGGCGTGTAGGTCAGCGCGCACGAGCGCGCCAGGTTCGTGTTGGTCCCGTCACAGGTGCAGGAGCCGGAGACCGGGACGCACTGCTCGCTCGCGGCGCCGGCCACCTCCACGCAGTCGAAGCCGGCGTTGCAGTCCGCGGCGGAGTCGCACGCCTTGGCGCAGAACTCCCCGTCGTCGAGGGTCACGCACGCCGCCCCCTCGCCGATGCACTGGGCGTCCGCCGTGCACGGCTGGCACACGCTCCCGATGTCCGGCACGCACTGGTAGCTGTTGAGCTTGGTGTAGCCGGTGGCGCAGGTGTCGACCACGCACTGGGCGGTCGCGCCGTCGACCTGGCAGCGCGTCGAGTCCGCGTTGGGGAAGCCGATGGCGCAGCTGGTGCCGCAGCTCCCGCAGCTCTCGAAGGCGGTGTAGACGCCCCCCTGGGCGAAGCCCTCGTCGATCGCGCCGTCGCAGTTGTTGTCCTTGTAGTCGCAGATCTCGGCGGACGGCGTGGGCCCCTGGCAGACCCACCCCGCCGGGCCGAAGCAGACCGCGATCCCGGGGCAGCTCCCGATCCCGGGCGCGTCGTTGCTGCACGGGGCCTCCGCGGGGAGCCCGTCGTCGACGAGCCCGTTGCAGTCGTCGTCGACACCGTTGCACTCCTCGGCGGCCGCGGCGTGCGCGGTGCATCCGACCCAGCCCTCTGTTGCACTGCACGATTCGACACCGTAGCAGGTGCCTGTTTCATTCTCGATGACGCATGTGCGTTGCACACCTTGCTGGTCCGTGGTGCAGGAGCAGCTGCCGCTCTGAGGCTGGCACCAGTCGCCGCCGTGGCTGCCGCTGGCGTCCGGCGCGCAGGTGTAGCCCTCGGGGCACTCGGTCGAGTCGGTGCAGGCGTACGCGCACTCGCCCGCGCCGTCGATGTCGAGGCAGGCGCCGCCCGAGCACTGGAAGTCCTCGAGGCACGGCACGCACAGCTTCTTGAGCCGCGGCAGGCACAGGAACGTCACGTCGCCCCCGGAGTTTTGGATCGACTTGCAGTCGAAGCCCGTCGGGCACTCCTCGAGGCACTCCTTGGTGCAGATGTAGCCCTTCTGCCCCTCGACGCACCACCCGGAGTCGCAGTCGCCGTTGCCGCTGCACGCCGCGCCGAAGCCGCCGACCGCCGGGCTCGTGTCGCCGCCGGGGTCGCTGGTGTCCGCCGTGTCGGGCGTCGCGGTGTCGAGCGTGATCACCACGTCGTCGCCCGGGAGCGCCGTGTCAAGGGCGACATCGACGGCGACGTCGTCGCCGCCGCTCGACTCGTCGCCCCCGCAGGCCGCGATCCCGAGCATGCTCCCCACGACCACCATCGCCCGCCACTTCATCGGCTGTCCCCTTGTCGCTTGCGCTGCGACGCATCATGCCCCAGAGCGCCGTCGCAACGCCAGACCGCCCCGCCGGCGCGGCGCGTTGAGGCGCCCGGAGAGGGAGCGCCCGCGTTCGTGCGTCACCGCGCTGGCGGCGCTTGCCCTCCGTATCGCGGTGGCCTAACGTCCGGACATGCCGGCCGCCCCCGTAGTACCTCGCAGGCCCGTCGCTCGCTGGCGATACGTCGTGCCGAACGCCATCACGCTCGTGAGCCTGCTCATCGGCCTCATCGCGGTGGTCACGGCCTTCGGCGGCGACACGGTGGAGGCCGCGTGGCTCGTCGTCCTGTCGGTGCTGCTCGACAAGCTCGACGGCACGGCGGCGCGCCTCCTCCGCGCGACGTCGCGGATCGGGGTGCAGCTCGACAGCTTCGCCGACTTCGTGACCTTCGGCATCGCGCCCGGCGCCATCGTCTACGCGCGCCTCAAGCTCGACCCGATGTGGACCGACGAGGTGGTCGATCTCGTCCTCATCGCCCTCGTCGCCACCTACGTCCTCAGCGCCTGCGTGCGCCTCGCCAAGTTCAACGTCCTCGACGACATCCTGCCGGCGGACGGCCCGAAGGTCTTCTACGGGCTCCCCACGACCTTCGCTGGCGGCCTCGTCGCCGTCATCTACATCATCGGCGAGAAGTACGGCCTCGAGCCGCTGATCCGGTGGCTCCCCGTCCTCGCCGTCGTCCTCGCCGCGCTCATGGTCTCCAACTGGCCGCTGCCGAAGCTCGCGTGGCGCAAGAGCAACGCCATCAACGCCCTGCAACTGGTGAACGTCGTGCTCGGCTACACCTGCGGCGTCTTCCGCTTCTGGCCCGAGTACCTGCTGGGTGGGGTGCTGATCTACGCGATCTTCGGCTTCGGCTGGGGCTTTGCGCACAAGAACGAGCTCAAGGCCCGGCGTTTGGATCCCTATCCTTCTTGAACCGCTCGCTCCGGCGCGCCTCGGTGGAACGCCTCACCCCTCCCACCGTGGACTTCGCAGGCTCAGCCCACGGCGGGAACGATCGGATGCGCTCGCTCCGGCGCGCCTCGGTGGAACGCCTCACCCCTCCCACCGTGGACTTCGCAGGCTCAGCCCACGGCGGGAACCCTCGGGGTGAGACGTTCCAGGCGCCCCTGCGCTCGCTCCCCCCGCCCCGGCTTCGCCGGGCCCCCGCTGGCGCGGGGGAGGTGTGTCGGCTTCGCCGACGGTAGCATCCCCACGTTCTGGGCGGCTGGGGTAGAACGCCTCACCCGGACGAGTCCCAGCACCGCCTTCGCGGGTTCAGGCGCCGGAGGTGGTCGCCGAGAGGGGGGGCGAGGCCGACAGGCCGACCCGCTGGCGGGCGAGGAGGCAGGCGTCCTCGCCGACCGTGAAGTCGCGACACGAGCGGGGGCGCAGGTCGTAGACCGAGCAGCGGTAGGGAGCCTCGGGGAGGCCGCCACCCGGGCCGCGCTCGAGGGCCACGCAGTAGCCGCCCGGCCGCGGCAGGTGCGCGCCGTGGGCGTCGCGGACCACCCACTCGGGGCGCGCCTTCGCCAGCGCCGAGCGCACGCCGACCGGCACCAGGTGGAACGCCTCGCGGCAGCAGGCGCCGCACGCCGCGCAGCTCGCGTCGCTGAGCGGCGGCTCGTAGCGCTCGCAGGCCGGCCAGCCGGGATCGATCCGCGGGGCCACCGCCGCCCCTGGATCCCGGTGCTGGCGGCAGCGGTCCACCGGGTAGCCGGGGCCGGCGCGGAAACGCCAGGCGCAATTGCTGCAATGCACGCCCTCGGGCCCGACGCGAGAGCCTAGTGGATGCAGAGGCTTGTACGTCGACCAGAGGCTGTCGTGTTGCGCTGCACTCGCGACCGCCGCCGCGACCGCCGCGGTCGCCGTGAGGGCGTCGTCGAGGGCCTCGCGCCACGGTGACTGCCGCGACCGGGTCCAGCCCGCGCGGGCCAGCGCGATCGCGGGGTCGTGGTCACCGGCCAGGGGATCGGCGGGCAGCGCGTCCCAGTGCGGGCGCCACTGGGTGGTGGCGGCCATGAACGCGCGCAGCCCGTGGCGGTCGGCGAGGGCCGCTTGGAGCCGGTGGCAGGCGTGCTCCTGCACGAGATCCCGCTCGCCGGTGTTGTCGAGGCCCCAGTCGGGCTGTCGGCGCGCGTCGTCGCTCGCTACCAGCGCGTGGCACAGCTCGTGGAAGATGATCTGGGCGAGGGAGTCGTCGGGGTCGAGCTCGGCGCCGGTCGCGACGGTGATCGTGTCGCCCCCGTCGAAGCCGGCGTACACGTCGTCACCGCGCGCGATGCGGTAGCCGAGGCGCGCGGCGCACGCGACCCACACGGCGTCGCTCGGGTCCTCGTAGCGGTGGGTGATGCGGCGTTCGGGGATCATGGTGGCGTCGCGGGGGGCGGAGCGCAGTAGGCGCACGCGCGGGGGAGCAGGGTGTGGGTCCAGCTACACCCTCGGCGCGCGTCATCGCAGCGGCGCCCGGGCCCCGCCTGGGTACACAGGGCGCCCGCGGTCTGGCAAGCTTCGTCGCTCGCGCGGCAGAGATCGTCGCAGCGCCAGGCGGGGTCCCCGACGCCGTGGTCGCGGGTGCGCTGGAAGTCGGCGACGGCGCGCTCGTGGCGCGCGTAGAGCGGATCGTCGAGCCAGGTCGGATCGGGCTTGGGCGGCCCCGCGGCGCAGCTCGCCAGGAGCCACGCCGCGAGCCCGGCCGCGGCGCGCAACCCGCTCACGGAGCGGCGGGGGGCGCCTCGGGCGTCGGCGTGGGGGGCGCCTCGGGCGTCGGTGCGGGGGGCGCCTCGGGCGTCGGCGCGGGAGGGGCCTTGGACGCCGGCGCGGGGGTCCCGAGGATCAGCGGCAGGGGTGGGATCCCCAGCTCGGCCGGTCGCTCGACCGGGGGCGGGTCGCCGAGATCGAGCCCGCTCTCGGTCGCGGTCATGCTCGAGGCGGTGACGAGCACCGTCGTCAAGAGCGCCATCCAGGTCAGGGTGCGGGCGACGCGGTCGGCCAGACCGGGCAGGAGCGCCCGGCGACCGTGCTGGAAGAGCCAGATCCGAGCCGCGAAGGTGGCGCCGAGGCCGCCGAACGAGAAGAGGAGCACGAAGAACAGCGGGAACGCCCCGGCGGCGGTCCACGCCGCGCTCGTCGGGACGGCCACCGCCAGCGCGGCCACGCCGGCCCACCCCGTCGGGCGGACCCAGCTGGGGAGCGGGCCGCGCCGGGCCTCCTTCGAGCGGTCGACCGGGAGGGCGGGGCGGCCCTCGACGAGCTGGCGCCAGGTGGCCCAGGTGGCGTCGTCGGGGTGCGCGCCGGCGAGCTCCGCGCGGGCGCACTCCAGGCGGAGCTGTTGAGCGGCCCGGCGGGACTTGACCATGCGCCCGACCAGCGGCGCCGGCTCGACCCGCGGGGCCCAGGGACCGTGGGCCTCGAGGCGCTCGGCGAGCAGGTCGAGATCGGCGCGCCAGTCCTCGAGCGCCGTGACGAGCTCGCTCGAGCGGCCGGAGTCCGCCTCGTCTGCCACGGCCTTCACGCTGCTGATGGTGGCGGTGATCAAGCGCTCCGCGTCGCGGGCGTCGTGGATCGCGCTCAGGCGCTGATCGGCGGCGTGTCGATCGAAGATCTCGACCCGCAGCAGGCGCCCCAGGCCGTCGAGGATCCGGGTCATCCCCGCCCGCAGGAAGGCGAGCAAGCCGTGGCGCGGCTCGTCGTCGTCCTCCGCGGCGCCGCGGCCGTGGGGGCGGAGGCGAGGCAGCAGCAGCGCCAGCAGGAGGAGGCCGACGACGCCGACGGCGAAGGCGACCAGGCCGACGGTGAGGACGGCGCCGAAGGTGGTGCTCCGCCAGCGCAGCGGCGCGGCGTCGCGCGCGTCGACGAGCGCCACCTCCCACGCCTCGTTGTAGCCGCACTCCCAGCCCCGCTCCTCGTTCTCGCGTCGCAAGGCGGCCGCGGCCGCGCGCTGCTGCGCCTCGAGGGCGATCTTGGGATCGAGCGCCGGCAGGGCCGCCGACGGCGCGGGCGTGTCGCCGCCGCAGGCCGCGCAGGCGAGCGTGAGCAGCAGCGCCGCGACGAGGGAGGGCGCGCGGCGCGCGGCGATCGAGGGGGTCCGGCCGATCACGTCAACCCCTCGAGGGTCGCGGTGAAGGCGTCGACGTGGGCGTTGGCCTCGGCCTCGGCCGCCTCGTCGATGGCGCCGCCGAGCCGGTCGCGCCAGCCGGTCGCGCGGAGGTGCAGGCGCTCGACGGCGTCGGCGAGGGTCTCGAGCTTGGTGTAGAGCGCCTCGAGCTGGGTCCGGGCGAGGTCGCTCTCGGGCTGCTCCTCGAGGGGGGCGGCCAGGTCGAGGAGGCGCTCCGCGCGCCGCTCGGCGACCAGCAGGGGCTTCTCGAGGCGGGCCAGCACCCGCTCGGCGCTGCCCTCGGCGCTCGCGGCGAGGGCGCGCAGGGCGCCGAGCTGCTGGTCGATGACGTCGTCGAGCCGCCGGGCGTAGCGCAGGGTCGGGCGGCGGGCGAGAAAGCCCAGCAGCAAGCCGCCGAGCAGCGCCCCGACCAGAAACAGCCCCACCCCCATCAGGATGGTGCTGGTCAGGCGCCGCAGCCGGTAGCCGTCTTTGGTGCGCAGCGCGATGTGCTCGTTGGCGTCGAGCTCGCCCCGGCTCCGTCCGACCTGGCGCGCGGCCTCGTGGGCCGCCGCCGCGTTGGCGTCCGGGACGGCCGGGTCGAGTCGCGGGGTGCACGCTTTCGCCGCGGGGGCCGAGACGTGGGCGGCGTCGCTGGTCGCGGAGCCGCCACAGCCGGGCGCCAACCCGAGCGGGGCGAGGAGGAGGCAGACGGCGAGGAGCCCTGGGCGACCGCGGAGCACGGACCCGAGGGTGCGCGTGGACGCTGGTATTTGCAAGCCACGCGGGTATCGTGACCACCATGGAGATGGTCGACTGGCGGCGCTTTGGGCTCGAGCGGGCCGAGCTCTCGCGCGACGCGCTCGAGGCCAAGCTCGGCGAGGCCGCCGCCGCGGTCCTCGACAAGCTCGATGGCGAGGGCCGCCGGCAGCCCGGGGCGACCTCGCCGCCGCTGGCGTTGCCCCCGGACTTCGGCGCGCTGCTCGAGCGGACGCTCACCTTCGAGGCGACCGAGCAGGCGGACGGCTGGGAGGTGCGCGTCATGACGCTCCTCGCCTATTACCTCGAGATCATGCCTGGGCTCCGGGTCGCGCAGGTCTGCACCGCCGACGAGCCGCAGGCGACCCTGTTCCACGCGCCGCTGGACTGGGAGCGGCTGCCGCGCCTCGGCGGCGCGATCCGGCGCTTCTTCGCGCTGGTCACCGGCGCCGGCGTCCCCGCGGAGCGCGCCCTCGGCGCTCCGGACGCCGACGCCTTCCTGGCGCGCCACGGGACCCTCGCGTCGGTCTACGCTGGCACCTACTTCTCGGGCGTGATGCCCATCCTCTACGGCTTCCCGGCGGACATGGCGGCGTACGGCGCGGAGCTCGGCGGCGGGGAGGACCGGCACGCCGTCATCGACCGCTGGCTCGCCGCGCCGGTCGTCCACGAGCTGTCGCACCTGTCGCGCCGCCGGCGCCCCCTCGAGCCGCCCTACCTCGACGAGTGCGTGGCGGGCTTTCTCGGGGTCTGCGCGCTGCCCGCCCTGGAGCTGCCGGCGCCGGGCGAGCGCGGCGGGCTCTTCATGGCGCCGTGGTTCGCGCAGGTGGGGCGCGCGATCGCGGCGGTGGTCGGCCTCGCCCCGATGATCCGCGCCCACGCCGGGGTCGAGCCGTGGGCCGCGGTGCTCCCCGCGGGTCTCGGGCCCACCTGGGCGGCGCTGGGGTGGGACGGCTACCTGGCGTCCCGGGGCGTACACTTCCTCGGTGACAACTTCCACCCCGAGCCCTGGCTGAAAGCGCTGTACCTCGCCGCCGCAGGGGCGCTCCCCGCGAGGCCGGACCGCGCTACCCTCGAGGCCTTCCCGTGGTCGGCGATCCCGTGCGCGGCGCCGACCGAGCGAGACGTCGAGGGCCTCGCCGCGGCGCTGCACGCCGCCTGCCTCGAGCCCGAGCTCGTCGCCAGCACCTGGCGCGTCGGCTGCGGGCCGGCGCGCGCGCCGGTGATCGTGGACCTCGAGCGCTGCGTGGTACGGGTCGCCGGCCCGAAGCACCCCCTCGAGCCGGTGCCCCTCGCGGTGCTGTGCCCACCGCCGCTGGCCGCCGCCCTGCGCGCCGCCGGCCATCGGCGGCTCAGGGTCGCGCCCCTCGCCCCGGACGCGGTCGAGGAGGCCGCCCGCGCCATCGCCGCCGGGATCATCCCCGCGTCGGGGCCGGGGTGGGCGGTGGATGTTGCGTTGCACGACGACGAACGCGGATTCTCGTCATACCCATGATGCCTATGGTGCTGCGACGCAGCAGAAAGGCTGGGCGCTCGGAGCGGTTTCCGCGGCCAGCGACCAGGTCGCGCGGCCGAAGCGGGTGAGGGTGACGATCTGCGCGGCGCCGAGGTCGCCGTCGGCCGCCACCGGCCGGCGCACGGCCGCGAGCGCCGGGGTCCCGTCCGGGGCCAGCCAGAGGGCGGGCCGCCGGTCGTCGCACGGGCCGTCGGGCGAGCTGAGCGCCGTCGCGCCGCCGCTCGGGCCCATCACCGCCAGGCCGCACGGGGCGGTCTCGCCCGCCGGACACCGCGCCCACGCGAGCCAGCGCCCGTCCGGGGTGGCGGTCGGCCACAGGTCGTCCCCGGGGCCGTCGTAGACCACCGTGGCGGGCGCCGCCAGGG
>PHBI01000007.1 GCA_002841945.1 Deltaproteobacteria bacterium HGW-Deltaproteobacteria-14 | reverse complement strand
GCGTTGTACACCTGCGGCACCAACACCACGTCGGCCAGGGTCACCGCGTCCCCGAAGGCGTGTACCCCGGCGGCCCCGGCGAGCAGCGCCTCGACGCCGGTGAAGCCGCGCTCGATCCAGTAGCGTCCCCAGGCGGACTGGCCGTCGCGGTCGAGGCCGAAGTCCGCACCGAGCTTCTTGAGCACCTTGAGGTTCTGGACCGGCTGGATGGAGCTGTTCACCGACTCGACCAGCTGCCTGACCCGCGCGCGTGCGACCGCGTCGCGGGGCAGGAGCGCGGGCTCGGGCACGGTCTCCTCAAGGTACTCGAGGATCGCCACCGATTGCGCCAACGCCACCTCGGTGCCGTCCGCCCCCCTCACCACGAGGGTCGGCAGCTCGCTCATCGGGTTCAGCGCGCGGTAGCGCGCCGTGAACTGCTGGCCGCCGCCCTCGAGGAGGTGGATCGGCACGTAGTCGTAGGCGACTCCCTTGTGTTGCAGCGCGATACGGACGCGGTAGGAGGCGCTCGAGCGGAAGTAGCTGTAGAGGGTGTAGGTGGGGGCGCTCACGGGGCCTGCACCACGCGCTGACGGATGGTGCCGAAGAGCGAGGTCCCGCCTCGCTCTACGTCGATCTCCACGGTGTCGCCGAAGGCCATGAAGGGGGTCTCGAAGGCGCCGCGCTCGATCTTCTCGATCATGCGCTTCTCCGCGATGCAGCAGGACCCGCGCTCGCGATCCTCGTTCGAGACGGTCCCGCTGCCGATGATGGTGCCGGCGCCGAGGGGGCGCGTGCGCGTCACGTGCGCGATGAGGTCGAAGAACGAGAAGTGCATCTCGGGGCCGGCGCACGGGTTACCGAACCACGCGCCGTTCCAGCTGACGTTCACGTCGAGGTTGGCGCGGCCGCCCTCCCAGGCGTCACCCAGCTCGTCGGGGGTGACCGCGAACGGGGCGAAGGCGGTCGGGGGCTTCGACAGGTAGAAGCCGAAGCCCTTGCCGAGCTCGTTCGGGATGAGGTTGCGCAGCGAGACGTCGTTGAGGAGCATCACCAGCCGCACGTAGCCGCCGGCGTCGGCGGCGCTGGTGCGCGGCGGCACGTCGCCGGTGACGACGGCGAACTCGGCCTCGAAGTCGATGCCCCAGTCGGTCGTCGGGAAGGCGATGTCGGCCGTGTGGGCGAGCAGCGTGTCCGAGCCGCCCTGGTAGACCAAGGGGTCGGTCAGAAACGACGCGGGCATCTCGGCGCCGCGCGCGCGGCGGACGAGGCGGACGTGGTTCAGGAAGGCCGAGCCGTCGACCCAGTGGTAGGCGCGAGGGAGCGGCGCGAGGAAGCGCGCGTCGGCGGCGGCGCTCGAGCCCTCGACCGGGCCGCGGCAGAGCGCGTCGTAGCGGGCGGTCAGCGCCGGCGCGACCTCGTCCCAGCGGTCGAGGGCCGCCTGCAAGGTGGGGGCGATCGCGGACGCGTCGACGACCCGGGTGTTGTCGCGGCTGACGATCGCCAGGCGGCCGTCGCGGGTTCCGTCGTCGAGGGTGGCGAGCTTCATGGGGTCCTCCCGGGCTGGGGCTGAGGTCCGCGAGCGCGGTCGACCGGGCCTCGCGGGCTGCGGGGCCGGTGGCGTCGCGGTCGGGCTCGAGGGAGGGCTTTAGTGGATCCGCCCGGGTTGTTCAAGGCGGGGCCGCGGCTTGACTCCGGTCGCGCGCGCTGGTGCCATGGGGCGGTGCGAACGGCGGCGCTCATCCTGGCGTGCGCGGCGGGGATGGCGTTCGACGCGCCGAGCCGCGGCGAGACGCCCTCGGATCCGGGGATCTCACGGACCCCGGACGGGCGCGCCGTCATCCACCGCCGCATCCCGGACCCCGGTGGGGCCCACGCGGGCGAGGCGGCGCCGGTCTTCGTCTACGACCCGGTCGGCGGGGGCACGCTGCCGCAGGAGTTCCGCCGCGACGGCCAGGCGATGCCGCGACCGGCCCCCGGGGCGGAGGCCTCCCCGGGCGAGGCGGTGTACTCCCCGGACGGGGTCACCGACGCCGCGCCGGAGAGCTTCTCGTCGGCGCTCGGTGGTGTGGATCCGAGCCTGCCACCGGTGACCGGCCCCCCCGGGACCGCCGGCGACCCGACCGGCCCCCCGACGCCCGGCGGCCCGGACTCGGCGACCGGTCCCGGCGGCCCGACCTTCGAGGACCCGCGGCTCGGGCTCGGCGACATCGCCCGCCCCGACCGGGTGACGACCGGCGAGGAGCGGCTCGACTACCGCACGGTCTTCGACCCCTCGATCGTGCCGTTCAAGCGCAACCGCGCCCTCGACGAGGTCGACGTCGACTACTCTCTGAAGGTCGAGCGCCGCGGTTTTGTGCGGCTCGCGCCGATCGGCAACCGCCTCGACCCCGGGCACGAGGCGTTTTGGGGCTCGGTCTTGGTCGACGCGCGGGCGGGGCAACGCGTCCCGCTGCCGAGCGTCAGCCCGGAGAGCCGCATCCTGTCCTACGAGGCGACCCCGCCGGTGGGGCTCGTGTTCGAGAAGGACGGCGCCGACAACTTCTACGTGACCCCGGACGCGACTGGTCGGGTCCGCGTCGTGTTCGTCATGGACGCTCCGGCCGGCTACTTCGGACGCCAGCTGCCGACGGGCCTCACCCCGCGGGACGTGCCCGCCCGGCTGCGGCCCCACCCGCCGGCGGCGATCGCCCGGGAGGCCGTCGCCGTCGCGCGGCTCGCCGGGATCGATCCGGCCGCCCCCTACGACGTCGTGCTGAACTCGCTCGTCGGCTATTTCCGAGCGTTCGAGCCCGGGGAGCCGCCGCCGTCCGCGTCGTCGATCTACCGCGACCTCGCGCTCGGGCACCGCGGGGTGTGCCGGCACCGCGGCTACGCCTTCGTGGTGACCGCGCAGGGGCTCGGGATCCCAGCGCGCTACGTGTTCAACGAGGCGCACGTCTTCGTCGAGGTGTTCGTCCCGGGGCCGAACGCGGGCTGGATGCGGGTGGATCTCGGGGGCGGCGCGGAGCGGCTCGTGGTGCACGGCGGCGACGACAAGGTCCTTCATCGGCCGCGGACGCGCGACCCCTTCGACCGCCCCGAGGCGTACGCCAGGGGCGAGATGGCCGGCCACACGGCGGGGGCCGTCGCGGTCGAGGGGATGCCGGCGGCCAGCCGACGCGACTTCGGCACCGCGGGTGGGTCCGTCGATCCAGACGCGCTGCCCGAGGCGATCCGCGCGCTGCTCAACCGCAACATCCCGCGCGCGCCGCCGCCGCCGCCGGGTTCCATGAGGACCTTGACGCGCACCAGCATGGCGTTCGACCGAGCGTTCGTGTTCCGCGGCGAGCCTGTGATCGTGGGCGGTCGGGTGCTGGACGCGCGCGGCGACGCCGTGACGAACGGCAGCGTCCAGGTCCTGCTGCTGTACGGGCGCAACGGGCGCGCCGTGGCGCTCCTCGGAACCGCGCTGGTCGACGGCGAGGGGCGCTACGCGGCCGAGGTGCGCATCCCGGAGAGGCAGCCGCCGGGCGACTACGACATCGTCGCGGAGTACATGGGGACCGCGACCTGGGCGCCGTCGGTCAGCCCCTGAGACGTGCCGAGAGGGGCGGCCGCGCGAGGCGATCTTGCCCCACGCGAGCGCGGTGACTACCACGCCAACTCCACGCCAACCCGCGGAGCGAACATGCTGAAGCGAGCCCTCGACCTCATCGGCGACGAGAACAAGCGCGCGGGCGCCCTGGCCGTCGGCGGCATGGCCGCTCTGACGGCGGGCTTCAAGGGGGCCGGCCTGGCCATGTTCGTCAAGGGGGCGCGCCAGATCGAGGAGCGCTGGCGCGCGGACCACGACTTCGACGGCGGCTTCAAGGAGCGCTGGGCTCGCGCTGTCGCGTTCTACGAGTCCCAGCACCAGGATCCAACCAACCGGGCGCTGCACATGGTCGGCATCCCGATGATCGTCGGGGGCGCGCTCGGCCTGCTCGCCGCGCCCTCGTTCACGCCGCCCTGGGCCGCGTCGGCCGCGCTCTTCGGCGCCGGCTGGGCCCTCAACATCGTCGGCCACCGCCGCTTCGAGCACAACGCGCCCGCTTTCTTCGAGGACCCGCTGAGCTTCCTCGCCGGCCCGGTGTGGGACGTGAAGAACCTGGTGAGCCGCCGCCGCGCCGCGAGCGCGGCGTAGTCTCGCGCGGCGCGGTCACTCGAGGCCGAGCAGCTCGCGCACCGAGAGGCTGAGCACCACCGCCGGATCGCCGTCCGAGCGGGTCGACAGCGTGATGATCCCCTCGTCGAGCACGCGGAGCGACGCCAGGGCGTTGCGCGCGGACTCCCAGTCGTCGTGCCCGGGGAGCACGAGCGCGATGACGTGTGAGACGCGTATCTCGGACCCCGGATCGCCGAGGAGGGCCGTCGCCTGTTGCACGGCGGCGAGGCCCTGCCATGGCAGCAGGGCCAGCTGGAGCACGAGGTAGTCGGCGTCGCTGAACTTGTAGCGCCGCGCGACGTCGTGGGCGGGGTAGGCCACGCCCAGCGCCTCGAGCGCCGCGAGGGCCGGGGTGAGGCGCGCCTCGACGTCTTCGAGGGCGGCCTCCGCTCCCGGCTCGCGGCCGAGGCGACACAGGGCCAGTGTGCGCTCGCCTTCGAGCCGGAACACGGCGCGGAGCAGGGCTCCGGTACCCATCAGGCCTCGTGCATCTGCTGGGCGAGGTAGTTCTGGAGCCCGACCTGATCGATGAGCTCCAGCTGCGCCTCGAGCCAGTCGACGTGCTCCTCCTCCGAGCGGAGGATCTCCTCGAGGAGCGCGCGCGTCCCGTTGTCGCCGGCGTCGCGGCAGGTGACGATGCCCGCGTTCAGACGCGGCAGGGCCTCGTGCTCGAGCGCCAGGTCGACCGTGAGCTGCTCGGCGACCGTCTCGCCGATGTTGATCTTGCCGAGCCGCTGCAGGTTCGGGACGCCGCCCAGGTAGAGCACGCGATCGATGAGGGCCTCGGCGTGCTTCATCTCGTCGATGCTCTCGTGCCGGATCTTGTTGGCGAGCCGCGTGAAGCCCCAGTTCGCGCACATCTTGGCGTGGCAGAAGTACTGGTTGATGGCGGTCAGCTCGCCGGTCAGGACCTCGTTGAGGAGCGCGATGATAGCCCTATCGGGCGGGGTCTTCGGCATGATCCCTCCAGCCCTGCGGCGCACCGCGGGCGATGTGTTCGGCGCGCGCAGCCCGGAGGCCACCGCGAGGTCAGAGCGTACACGGCGCGCGCGCGCCCGCAACCCGCGAGCCCGGTCAGGCCGACGCCATGCCCCCGTCAGCCGGAGGGGCCGGGCGCTCGTCATCGCGGGCGGCGACGCGCTCGCGCAGCATCCCGACGAGGTGCTGCCGGCAGCGCCCGCACCCCGTCCCCGCCCGGCACGCCTGCCCGAGCGCCTGGAGGTTGTCGGCGCCACGCTGGATCGCGGCTCGGACTTCGCGCTCCGAAACGCCCTCGCACACACAGACGATCATGGTCGACTCCAGGTCAGCGCTGCCGTCCCCACAACTGATAATCGTTCTCAAGTATCGGATGCAAGAATCAACAACTGAAGCGGGAGAAAAAAATTCTTCCGGGTCGCGGACGATCCCCCCGCACCTCTCGAGGGTGATGGACTGTCCCCTTGCCCGGCGAGGATCCGTCCTTCCGATGGAGCCGCCCGGATCACGCCGATCGCGCGCTCGCGATCGGCGTGATACCCACCTGGAGAGGCTATGTCCGCGCCCGAGCTGTTCTTCGCGGCCTTCGTGCCGTTGTTCGTCGCCGTCAGCCCGCTGACGATCCTGCCGCTCTTTCTCGGGATGACCGAGGGGCTCGAGCCGGCGGTGGAGCGCCAGCTCGCGTGGCGCGGGGTCGGCACCGGAGCGGTCGTGGCGGCGATCGTGCTGCTCCTCGGCAAAGGCCTGTTCACGTTCCTCGGGATCACGGTCGACGATCTGCGCGTGGCGGGCGGCATCATCCTCTTCATGATCGCGATCCACGACATCATCCACTCGCGGGAGGCTCGCAAGAACGCCGACGCCGACGCCGACTTCGGCGTCGTGCCGCTCGGCGTCCCGCTCATCGTCGGGCCGGCGACCCTCACCGCGTGCCTCGTCCTCGCGGACGCCCATGGGCAGCCCGTGGTGCTCGGGGCGCTGGTCGCCAACCTCGCCATCGTCGCCGTCCTCATCCTGAACGCCAGGCGGCTCAGGCGCGTCATGCGGCCCGCGATCACACGCGCCTTTGGCAAGGTCATGTCGCTCTTTCTCGCCGCCATCGCCGTCTCGATGGTGCGCCACGGCCTCGTGGGCCTCGGTGTCGTCGGCTGACGCCCCGCGGGGCGCCGAGGTGGACGATCCACGCGCCATTTGCTAAGCCGCCAGGCGACTCGCGCGTCCGTGACGCTGCACGGTCGCGCCGCTCTCCAAGGAGACGAATCATGAACAAGCCCATCCGTGTTGCCGTCACCGGCGCCGCCGGCCAGATCGGCTACAGCCTCCTCTTCCCCATCGCCGCCGGGGAGATGCTCGGCCCCGATCAGCCCGTCATCCTCCAGCTCCTCGAGCTGCCGGCCGCGATGGACGCCCTGGCGGGGGTCGCGATGGAGCTCGAGGACTGCGCCTTCCCGCTGCTGCACGGGATCGAGGTGTCGGACGACCCGATGGTCGCGTTCAAGGGCGCCGACGTCCTGATGCTGGTCGGCGCCCGGCCGCGCACCGCGGGGCAGGACCGCGCCGACCTGATCAAGGCCAACGGCCCCATCTTCACCGGCACGGGTGAGGCCATCGACGCGGTCGCCGCGGACAACGCCAAGATCGTCGTCGTCGGCAACCCGTGCAACACCAACGCCCTCATCGCGTCGTCGCGCGCCAAGCGCATCCCGCTGGCGAACTACACCGCGATGACGCGCCTCGACCAGAGCCGCGCCGCGGGCCAGATCGCCAACAAGGCCGGCGCGACCCCGGGCGACGTGAAGAACGTCTTCGTGTGGGGCAACCACTCCGACTCGATGGTCCCGGACGTCAGCCTCGCCACCATCGGCGGCGTCGGCAAGGGCCGGGCCGTGACCGACGTGGTCGGCGCCGACTGGCTCGCCGGCGACTTCGACAAGACCGTGCGGACCCGCGGCAAGGCCATCATCACCGCCCGCGGCAAGTCGTCGGCGGCGAGCGCGGCCCACGCCGCCATCAGCCACATCCACGACTGGTTCCTCGGCACCGGCGACAACGACTTCGTGTCGATGGCCGTGCCGTCCGACGGCAGCTACGGCATCCCCAAGGGCATCATCTACTCGTTCCCGGTCCGCATCACCGCCCCGTGGAAGTACGAGATCGTCCAGGGCCTGAAGGTGAGCGACGCGACCAAGGCGCGCATGATGGCGTCGGCCGAGGAGCTCTTGAGCGAGCGCGAGGCCGTCCAAGACCTCTTGTAGGCCAGGGCCAAGCGGCGCGGCCTCGCTGCTGCACCGCAACACGATACCGAGCTAGAGCGCTCCCAGAGCGGCCCCGAGCCGCTTTGCGAGCGCTCTTCTCGTTTGTAGGCCGGCGGGCCTTGCCCCGACCCGTAGCGGCGGCGATACTGGGACCCGGTTTTCGCTCCCCCCGACGAGAGGACTCGACATGCGACGCTTCGCGCTGCCCCTGCTGACCGGCCTCGGCCTCACCTTCGCCGTCGCGGCGTGCGGCTCCGACACCTCGGGCCCGAGCTGCGGCGCAGGCACCCACGTCGAGAACGGCGTGTGCGTCGCCGACAACACCGGCGACACGTTCAACCCGACGGACACGTTCAACCCGACGGACACGACCACACCGACGGACACCGGGACGCCCGGCGACACCGCGACCACGAACGACACGATGGTCGCTGACACGTTCGTCTCAACCGAGTGTACGGCGGAGGAGGCCGGGGTCCGCGACCTCGGAATGGGATGCACCAAGGACTGCCAGTGTCGCCAGGATATTGGGCTGAGCTGCTACGATGGCCCGTACCTTGAGGGCTTCAGCTTCTGCACCAAGAAGTGCGATGGGACCTTCGTTGATGCCGACCCCTACGCCTGCATCCTCACGAACAGCGAGTGCGACGGCTACGATAACTCTCAGGACGACGTCTACGCGAGGGAGTGCAACACCCTAGAGGACTGCAAGGCAGTGTCTGCGCAGTACACTCACTGCGGCGTGCAGGATCAGAAATGGAAAGACGGATCCGGGACGAGTTGCCCGACTCCAACCACAGCGGCAGCGGGCTGTGACCCGGGCGGCGGGGCGAACGAGAAGACGTGCATCATCATCACCGCCAAGCCGTATTCGATCTGGACTCAGCTCTGCAAGTAGGCCGTCGCGGGCTCAGAAGGCCGCTACTACCGGCGAGATCCCTCACGGCAGCACCGTCTTCAACGGGACGGTGCTGTACGGGTGCCCGTACTGGTCCTGGCTAGCCGCCGCAGCGCCTAGCTGTCCGCCCCAGTTGGCGCCCCAGCAGTAGACATCTCCCCCCTGGATCGCGCAGTGGTGTGAGTTGCCACTCCCGAGTGATGTCACCGCCGTGAGCCCAGGGCCAACCGTCCCGGGAGTAGCCGAGTAGTCGGCCGCGCTCCCGGTCCCGAGTTGACCGCTTTCATTACCGCCCCAGCAGCGGACGGTCCCATTCGCGAGGCGTGCGCATGTGGAGAGCCAGGACGCCGAGAGTTCGACTGCGGTCGTGATTGCTGAGACCGTGACGGGCGCCCACCCGGCGTTCGACGTGGTCCCGTCGCCTAGACCTCCGCGTGACGCGTCTCCCCAGCAGCTGATCGCGCCAGATGAGTGCCGCGCACAACTGTAGGTCGCAGCCACCGCAATTTCAGCCGTCGCGCTCAGACTCACCCTCACCGCGACCAGCGCAGTACCGAAGTAGTCGAACGAGCCCGGATCGGCACCGAGCGCACCGCATGCGCAGCCGTCAGAGCCCCAACACCACATCTCACCCGAATTCAAGCGGCCGCATGTGTGCGCCCACGACGTCGAGACCTGATACCCGGCTCCGAGATCGCTGAGAAGCGACCCGGCACTGGTCCTCACCGAAGCCGGAAATAGCGCAGGCTCCCACGAGTTGGTGCCCAGGCGACCGTCGCCAGCGCCCCAGCACTTGATACCGCCCGTGGCAAGCGTGGCGCACGCGTGGAATTCGCCGATCGCGATCGAGGTCGCCCCCGTCAAGGCCGGGATCTGGAGCGGTGACGCGCTCCATCCAACCTGACCGTTCCCGAGGTGCTCGCCGCCCCAGCACCACGTCTGGCCTGCGGCGGTCCGCGCGCACGTCATGTAACGCCCAGCGTGGACCTGGATGACCCCGCCCAGGTTGGGCACGCGCCCCGGCGAGAGCGGGTCGGCCCCCTCGAAGACGCCGCGGCCGAGCTGGCCATATTCCCCCACACCCCAGCACCAGACCTGGCCGTCGTTGGTCACAGCGCAGGTGTGCTCCTCGCCGCCGTCGACCTGGACGAAGGCCAGGCGCCAGCCCTCGGTGGTGCCGACCGCCCGGCTGTCCGCGCCAGGTGCGCTCAGACTCAGGCGATACCAGCGCTTGCTTCCGTCGCTCGGGGCGCCTGGGTCATCGAAGCTCGCCCCCGTGGCGCCGACCAGGCCCCCGAAGAAGCTCGTCGACGAGGTGCTCGTCGACCGCTGCCACTGCCGGCTGAGGGTCCCCACGGCCCTACGCCCGCTGTTCGACAACGAGATCGGGGTCTGGGTGCCATCGGCGAGCAAGCCGCGGACCCGGTAGGTCACCGACGGCGCCTGGCCGACGCTGGCGCCAGAGCTCACGAGCCGCACGAACGCGCGGTGATCCCCCTGACCCACGCTGACCGTGCCCCCGTTGATGGTCGCCTTCGGCGGATCCGCGTGGGTCCACGCCGCCAGCGTGCTCCCGGTCGTGTACCAGGTCGCGCTGCCACCGGACGGCCGGACCTCGACCTCGAAGCCCGTCAGCGCTGGAGCGGCCCGCCGCCCGAGCGCGGCAGCCGACAGCGGCCCGTCCCCGGCCGCGTTCACCGCCTGCACCTGGTAGGGCGCCTTGTTCCCTAGGGGCCGCCCCGGCGCGGTCCAGGTCAGGTTGACGACGTCGTAGTCGTTCGTGCTCGCCGCGAGCCCGGTCGGCGCGAGCCACGAACCCTCCACCGGGCCGGCCGTGAGGTCCTGATAGCTCGTGCCGGTGATCGCTCCGCCGGTCGTGAGCTTCGTCCCGTCGCGGTACACATGATAGCCCAGCGCCCCGGGGACGGCCTCCCAGCTGACGAGGACGTACGCCTCGAGGCTATCGGACGCCGCGACCCCGCCCGGCACGCCAGGTGGCGGCTGCCGCGCGCCGGATACGGCGGCGGTCTCCGCGTCCGCCGCGCCGTCGGCCGAGACGACGACGCGATACCAGCGGACGCTCCCGTCCGCCGGCGCGCCGGTGTCGTCGAAGGTCGTCCCGTTGGCCCCCGGGAGCGCGGCGAAGCCCTCGGGCGAGGTGTCGACAGAGCGCTCCCAGCGAAACGACAGCGCGCCCGGGGAGCGCCAACCCACCACGGCGACCGAGCTGTCCGCCGGGCCGTAGTCCGTGACCGCCCGAACCCGGTAGCTGTGCTCTGCGCCCGCGACCGGGGCGCTCCCCGCGACCGTCAGACGCACGTAGCCTGCGAAGGTCCCCTTCGACGCGGTCGCCTCCCCCGCGACCAGGCTCGGCGGGGCCGCGGCCGTGTCGTGCCACGCCGCCCCAGCGCTGCCGCTGACCTCGCTCCAGCCGCCGTCGTCGACGCGGATCTCGTAGCCCGTCACCGGGCGCTCGGCGCGATGCCCGATCGCCGCCTCGGAGGGCGCGCTCTCCCCCACGGGCCCCACGGCGACGACGCGGTAGCGATAGCGCGGCGCCAGCGGCGCGATGACCGGCGCCCAGGTCACGAGCACCTCGTCGGGGTCGTCCGTGCTCGCACCGAGCCCGGTCGGCGCCCCCGGGGGCCCGGGGGCCTCGACGTCCGCGTCGAGGAGATGCGTCCCGCCGATCGGGTCGACCGTCAGGAGATCCCACGCCGACTCGGGCGCGCAGTCGTCCAGCTCGCACCGATAGACCCGGTAGCCGGTGGCCCCCGCGCTCTCGAGCCAGCTCACGTCGATGTCCGCGGCGCGCTCGGTGCTCGCGCTGACCCCCGAGGGAGGCGCCGGAGCGGCCACGGTGTCCGCGACGATCTGCGTATCCGCCGGCGCGACGGTGTCGTCCGGCGTCGCCGTGTCGACCGGCGCGAGCGTGTCCTCCTGCTCGGCGGTGTCGATGGGGAGGGCCGTGTCCGGAGACACCGTGGTGTCATCGTTCCCGCCGGTGTCGCGCGGCGACGCCGTCTCCTCGAGCGCCGCGGTGTCGGCGGCGGCGGTGTCCGCCAAGACGTCCTCCTGACCATCGACGGCCGGGAAACACCCCGCCACGGCCAGCCAGAACCCCAACCCCGATGCGATGACGACGCGACGCGATGAGCCCACGGCCCCCTCCCCACGATGACACGTTCCCTTGGACGCTCTCAGCCCCCGCGGACGCTCGCGCGCGGTCGTCCAGGCCACGACGATACCCAGCGACGGCGCTGCCTACAACCGCCGGCGCGGCGGACCGCCGCCGCGCGGCGAGGCGACGCTGCAGCACCCGTGCCAACCGCTGCGCTACACCCCGCGCGGGCGTCGTTCGCGACGCCACGTCGGCCATGGGCGCGATGGCGGGGTCAGCCGACCCCGAGCCCGGGGTGCCTCGACCCCGCCTCAGACCAGGAAGTGCTCGAGGATCTGCCGCGGCGAGGGGTGGTTCGCGTAGACCCACGCCATGATCTCGTCCGCCGGCGAGATGCCGCGGTCGGTGTAGCGGGCGAGGGGGTCGAGGTAGCCGACCTCGGTCTCGTGGCCGTCGCGCTGCGCCTGGGCCGCGAGCCCGTAGCGCGCCGCGGCGAGGAGCTCGCGGGCCAGATCGGCGGTCGCGTGCCCGCCCGGCACCCGCGCGTCCATCGCGTCCCGCGCGACGTCGACCCGGTGCTGCTGGCGCTCGGCGAAGGTCCAGCGCTTCACGAGGTCCCAGGCCGCGTCGAGCGCGGTGTCGTCGTAGAAGAGCCCCTTCCAGAGCGCCGGCACCGCGAGCACGAGGTCAGGCGGCACGCAGTCCGCCGTGCGCGTCTCGAGGTAGGTCTTGAGGCGCACGTCGGGGAACAGCGTCGAGAGGTGGGTCTCCCAGTCCTCCATCGTCGCCTGGTGCCCCCGATAGCCGTTCTTCCAGAACTCGCGGAACGGGAGCCCCGCACAGTTGAGGTACTCGCCGTCGCGCATGATGAAGAAGAGCGGCACGTCGAGGGCCCAGCGCGCGTACTGCTCGTAGGTCGCCCCGTCCCCCTCGAAGGCGAAGGGCAAGAGCCCCGTCCGATCGGGATCGGTGTCCTGCCAGATGCGCGCCCGGAACGTCTTGTAGCCCGAGGCCACGCCGCCCTTGAGCGGTGAGTTGGCGAACATCGCGGTCACGATGGACGACACGCCCATCGCCATCCGCACCTTGCGCCCCATGTCCCGCTCGTCACCGTAGTCCAGGTTCGCCTGCACGGTGCAGGTCGCCTGCATCATGTAGCGCGCCAGGTGCCCGCGGGTGGGCAGGTACTCGCGCATGATCCCGTAACGCCGCTTCGGCATCCACCCGATGGCGTCGAGCTCGTGGACCGGCTGCAGGCCCATCCACAGCCAGCGGACCGGCAGCACCTCGGACACGTGGGCGAGGTGATCGAGGTGTCGCTCGAGCTCGTCACGCGCCTCGTGCAGGGTGGCGCGCGGCTGCCCGCTCATCTCCACCTGACCGCCCGGCTCGAGCGCGATCGAGCCGTCGGGCCCGGCCAGCGCGATGACCTCGCCGCGATCGACCAACGGGCTCCAGCCGCGACCGTCCTCGAGCGCACCGAGCAGCGCACGGATCCCGGGCGTGCCGTCCGCGGGCCGGTACACCAGCGGGCGCAGCTCCGGGTCCAGATAGGCGAACTTCTCGTGCTCCGTGCCCACCCGGAACCCGTCGCGCGACCGCTCCCCCCGCACGTGGTGCGCGACGAGCTGATCGATGCTCTTGATCGGGGTCACGTCCCCTGAGCCCTCGTGACTGCTCATGAACCCTCTGACTCTGCGATTGGGAAGGGCATGACGTGACCTGATCCCGCAGGTCCGCCGGGCGCCGCCCACCGGGACGACCGATCGCTCGCCTAACACGTTCGGGGCCCGCGCCCCAGCGTCGTATGCCGCGCTGATGACGCGGTTACGCTCGACATGTGCGTGAGACGGCGGGCCTGCCCCACCGCGGCGCACATCATAGGCACGTCACCGACCCTGACGAGGGCCAGCCGAAGCGGCGCGACCACATCACCGCCACGCGCTCCCCCCCGAGCGCGCGCAGCGCCCGCCCGGTGACCACGTCGATCCAGGCGGTCGCGCCGCCCCAGGGTCGACGCGAGCCGCCGGCCACCCAGGCGGGAGCTACTTCTTCTTCGACTTCCGGCTCGCCCGGCGGGACCGGCGGGTCGGCCGATCCGTCCCCGACGCGTCCTCCCCCGCCGCCTCCGCGTCCTCGGGCGACGGCCCGTCTTCGGCGTCGTCCGGCTTGGCCTGGACCGTCGTCGCCGCGTCCTCGGCCACCGCCTCGTCGTCAGGCATGGCCTGGACCATCGCCGTCGCGTCCTCGGGCCCCGCCTCGTCGTCCGGCATGGCCTGGACCATCGTCGTCGCGTCCTCGGGCCCCGCCTCGTCAGGGGCGACCTCGAGCGCCGGCGCGGCCTCGGCTTCGGGCTCCGACGCCGCGACCACCTCGTCGCCGTCCACCGGGACGGCGTCGCCCTCGACCACGACCGACGGCGCGTCGCTCCCCAGGGCGAGCCCCAGCTCGACCGCCTCGGCCGCGTCGATCACCGTGTCCGCGTCGACGTCGTCGAGGTCGGCCAGCAGGGCGTCGTCGAGCAGCGCGTCGTCATCGAGGAGCACGTCCTCCGGCGCCTCCGCGCCGACGTCCCCGCCCGACGCCTCCGCCGCGTCGTCGATCGCCTCGGCCAGGGCCGCCTCGTCGTCGAGCAGCTCGCTCACCGTCTCCGCCGCGGGCTCGTCCGCCAGCGCGAAGACGTCGTCTCCACCGTAGCCGGCGTCGTCCCCGCCGCCGTCGAGCGCCGCGAACGGATCGTCGCCGAGGTCGAAGCTCGTCCCCTCGAGATCGAAGGCGCCGAGCGCGGCGCCGTCATCACTCGCCGCGCGCTCGCCCTCGGGGGCCGCCTCGATCTCCACCGCGGCCAGCTCCGCGAGATCCGCGAGCGGCTCGCCGACGTCGAGCACCTCCGCGCCCAGCTCGTCGGCGACCGCGGCCGCCTCGGCCGCCGCAGAAGCGCGCTCCAGCGACTCCCGGTAGTGATCGGCGAAGAGCCCCAGGATCGCGTCGCGCGTCGGCAGCTTGGCGTGCCTCACGAGCAGTCCGATTTCGACGGGCGGGATGGTCTCCATGGTCGTCCCCTTGCGTTTTTTGCTGCACTGCAACAGAGGTCACCGGGCGCCCCCGCCCGGCCGCAGCGCGTCACCGTATCAGATCTGGACAGGCGGGTGTTCGGCCACCCAACTCGTGATGAGCACCCGGTCGGCCTCCGACAGGTTGAGGAGCTCGACGCCCATCCCTGGCGGGCCGCCCTCCTCACCGCGCTGGCGCCGCCAGCCGACGATCCCGGTCGCCTCGAGCTGGCCCTTGCCGAGCCCGACCCTCACCCGCACCTCGCGCCCGACCTTCAGCAGGTTCGGCGTCGCGATGAAGATCCCGGGGAGATCCTCAGGCCCGTCGTCGCGGTAGGTGAAGAAGTGGTGGGCGTCGCCCCCGTCGAGCTGCGCCTCGAGGGTGATGCGGAACTGGTTGGTCCGGGCCCGCGCGCGCCCCTTACGGCGACGCGTGACCTCGTCCTCCGTCCGCGAGACGGCCCCCTCGAAGCGCCCCGGCGAGTCGCTCTCGACGTCACCGCCCACCACCTCGAGGGGCTCGCGTCCGATGTCGTCGGCCTCCCGGCTGTGCTGGGTGTGCCGCACGACCGGGACCGGATCAGGCTCGACGCCCTCCCCCCTCCCGGGGGGCCCGTGAGCCTCGCGCGCTCGGGCTGGGTCCTCCTCGTCGTCGCTGCCGTCGTCGTCGTCGTCGTCGTCGTCGTCACCCTGGAGCGACGCCGACGACGTGATGAGCTCGCGCAGCGCCTGGGAGATCTCGCGCTCGCGCGCCAGGAGCCGCTGCTCCATCTCGGCGGTGGTCCCTTCGGCCTTGTCGATCGCCTCGTAGCGCTGGGCGATGAGCGCCTCGCGCTCCTCGACGAGCGCCGTCCGCGCCTCGAGCAGCTCCCGCCGGCGCTCGAGCATCGCCGTGCGCTGGTCCTCGAGCCCCACCCCGCCGTGACCGCCCGACTCGCCGCCCCCGGAGCCGCCGAGGCGCTCGCCGACGAGCTGCGAGGCCTCCGGCCCGATGGCCGCCGCCCGGCGCAGCAGGTTCGCCTCCTGCTCGGCGACATAGCTGACGAGGTTCAGCAGCGTCTTGTTGCGCTTCTTGAACGATCGCTCCGACTGGACGACGGTCTGCTCCTGCTCCTGCAGGGTCGCCTCCCACTCCGCGAGCCCGCGCTCACGCTCGAACAGCGCCTGCTCTTCGATCAGCAACGTTTCCTTGTCCGCCATGGTCTCGCCCCTCGGTCGACGTTCCGGTACCCGCCGCCAGCCGCGCGTCGAACGCGCCGCCGACCACGCTCAGCGCATGCCTGATAGCTGCTGTTCACGGCGCTCGAGGAGCGGGTGACGACCGTGGCGGTTGAAGAGCTCGTGCAAGAGCCCCGCCGCCTCGCCCACGAGGCCGTTGTTGATGTAGAAGTCGAGCTCGCGCAGATCCTCCTGCAGCGCGCTCGTGGAGGGCCCGTCGGTCGCCCCCGGGACCACCAACGACAGCGCCGACTCCTGGTCGAGGTGCTCGCGCACGTCGTCGGGGATGAAGGCGTCGTCCACGATGGTGTTCTCGGCGACCCCGCCGAACCCGATCTCGTCCTCGTCGTCGAAGTCGAAGTCGAAGTCGTCGAAGTCGTCCGACGCCTCCGGTGCCGGGCGCTTCGAGCGCGACGTCGACGGCCGCACCCGGCTCGACTCCGGCGCGAACTCGAGCGTCTGCCCCTCCGCCTCGGTGCTCGTCTCGCCGATGGCGTCCCGCGCGCTCTTGTCGTTCGGGTCGAGCATCAGGATGCGCGTGTAGCACTCGTCGCGCTCGTGGATGAGCCCGCTCTCGTCATAGATGCGGGCCATCTCCTTGAGGACCGCGACCGACTTGTGGACCTGCCCGAGCTGGTTGAACGCCTCGGCGAGCAGCCCCAGGATCTCGAGATCGCGCGGCTTCGCCTCGAAGGCCATCTTCAGCTTGGCCAGGGCCCGCTGCGGCTCCTCCTGGGCGATGTAGGAGGCCGCCAGGCTGCGCGCGATCTCGAAGTCGTCGGGCTTGTGCCAGAGCAGGCGCTCCGCGACGACCTGGAAGTCGCTCTCGGCGGCGCGCTCGTCGAGCGCGAGCGCGACGCTGCGCAGCTCGGCCAGCGCCTCCGCGCGGAGCCCGAGCGCGCTGTACCCCTCCGCGAGCCGCAGCCGGTCGCCGAGGTTGTCGGGGTCGAGCTCGAGCATCGCGCTCGTGACGTCGAGCCGCGCCCGGGCGGCGTCGGCGCCGGTCGCACAGTCGAGCGCGGTCTGAAAGCGGGACGCGGCCTCGGCGAACATCCCCTGCTCTGCGTAGAGCCGGCCGAGCGCCGCGTGGGCCTCGCGGTTCTTCGGATCGAGGTTGGTCGCGCGCAGGTAGACCGCCAGGGCCTTGAGCCCGAAGTTGCTGCGCTCGTAGTGCTTGGCGGCCTCGATGTAGACCGTCACCGCGCGCTTGGGCTCGTTGCCGCGCTCGTAGAGGTCGGCGAGCTCGAGCCGCGCCCGCAGGTCGTTGGAGTCGTCCACCACCAGGCGCTCGACCTCGGCGATGGCCTTCTTGACCTGGCCACGCTTGAGGTGGCGCTGGGCCGACGCGACGAGCTTCTCTTTGTCCACCGAGGTGAGCGGCATGTCTCCGGCCATGACAGGTCCCGGCGCGGCCGGGCTCGAGAATGCGACGTACACTAGCAGGACAGCGGCGCGGGCGCTACTCGCCCCGCGCTCGTCGCGACGCCGCGCCGTTCGGGCTCAGGCGGACCCGCGCAGGTGTCCGACGAGGGCCCGCAGACCTAGCAGATAGCTGTCCTTCTGAAACCCCATGATGCGACCGATCGCGATGTCAGCGATCAGCGATTCACGCCGGAACGCCTCGCGGGCATACACGTTCGACAGGTGAACCTCGACGGTGGGCAGGCCGACCGCGACCAGCGCGTCGCGAATCGCCACCGAGGTGTGCGTATACGCCGCGGGGTTGATGAGGATGCCGTCGATACCGTCGATCGACGTCCGCTGGATCGCGTCCACCAGCTCGCCCTCGCCGTTGTGTTGGCAGGACACGAGGTCGCAGCCGAGCTCGTGGGCGAGCAGCGCGAGCTTCTGATCGATGTGACCCAGGCTCGCCGTGCCGTAGATCCCCGGCTCCCGCTGGCCGAGCATGTTGAGGTTGGGGCCGTGGATGACGGCGATCTTGAGCGGGGCGTTCGGCGGCATACGTGGCTCCGGGGCGGGCGAGGGTCAGCGGCGACGAGCGTTGACGCGGCGCAAGAGCGCCCGGAGGCGCTCGATCCGAGCGTCCCGGTGCGACTCGCCGCGGGCGTCCGAGAGATCGCCCTCGAGCTCCGCCAAGCGGGCGCGCAGGGTCCCGTCGTCGGGGCTCTTCGCGAGGAGGCGGCGGTAGATGTCCGCGGCCTCCTCGATGTGCCCCTGGCGGGCGTAGATCTCGGCCAGTGTGCGGGTGATCATGGGCGGCCGTTCATCCGGGCTCGGGCGGCGGCGGCGCCAGGTGACGCGCGCCCTCGGGCCACGATAGCCGCCGCAGCGCCGCGGCGCCAACCGCTTCGAGCACGACGAAGCGCACCCCGCCGGCGTCGGCCTTCTTGTCGCCGCGCGCGGCGGCGACGAGGGCGGGCAGCGCCGGGAGCCCCGCGGCGTCGGGGTCGGACGGCAGCCCGAGCGCGGCGAGGGCCCCTCGGACCCGCGCCTCGACCCCGCAGGGGGCCACGCCGAGCCGCTCGGAGAGGCGGGCCGCGAGGACCATGCCGAGCCCGACCGCCTCACCGTGGGTGAGCGCGCCGTAGCCGAGCAGGAGCTCGAAGGCGTGGCCGAAGGTGTGGCCGAAGTTCAGCAGCGCACGCTGCCCGCGGTCGCGCTCGTCCGCGGCGACGACCGCGGCCTTGATGCGACAGCAGGCGCCGACCAGCGCGGCGGTCGGGGTCGGCGCGAGCGCGCGCAGCTCCTCGGCGCCCGCGAGCACCGTCTCGAGCAGCGCGGCGTCGGCGATGAGCGCGTGCTTGAGCGCCTCGGCCAGGCCACAGCGGACCTCCCTGGGGTCGAGCGTCTGCAGCGCCGGCATGCTGCTGACCACCGCGACCGGCTGCCAGAAGGCGCCGATGAGGTTCTTGCCGCTGGCGTGGTTGACCCCGGTCTTGCCCCCGACGGCGCTGTCGACCTGGGCGAGCAGGCTCGTCGGGAGCTGCACGAAGGCGATCCCGCGATGCACAATGGCGGCCGCAAACCCGGTGATATCTCCGATGACGCCGCCGCCTAACGCCACAAGGAGGTCGCCCCGAAGGAGCCCGTGTGCGAGCGCAGCATCGACGACCCGAGAGACCGTCTCGAGGTGCTTGGAGGCCTCGCCGGCCGGGAGCTCGAGGACCGCGGTGACGAGCCCGGCCGCCGCGAGCTCGCCGACGACCTCGGCGGCGTAGAGCGGGCCGACGTTCGAGTCGGTGACGACGAGCGCGCGGGCGGCGTCGGGGACGCGCTCGGTGACGAGCTGCGCGGCCAGGGCCCCCGGGAGCGCGTCCACGAGCAGGATGGGGTAGGCGCGGTCGCCGAGGGCGACGTCGACGCGGTCGAGGATCACGGCCATGGCAGCTCCGGGGGGAGGAGCGCGGCGATCGTGGCGGCGACGGCGTCCGCGGGGGCCGTCGCGTCGACGATGCAGGTCGCGCGCAGATAGTCGGGCTCGCGCTCGGCCCGCTGGCTGGCGAGGAACGCGGCCGCCCCGGCGAGGTCGCGACCGGCGAGCAGCGGCCGACCACCGCCGGCGACCGCGCGCGCGGCGAGGACCTCGGGGGCCGCGTCGAGCCACACCGCGGGGCCGGCCGCGAGGATCGCGTCCATGGCTCCGGGCTGGCACGGGGCGCCCCCGCCGGTCGCGAGGATGACGCCGCGCTGGGCGAGGACGTCGTCGAGGACCGCGCGCTCGAGGGCACGAAAGGCCCCCTCGCCGTCGCTGGTGAAGATGTCGGGGATGGAGCGCCCGGCGCGCGCGACGATGGCGTCGTCGAGGTCGACGGCGCGAAAGCCCTGGGCGGCCCAGCGGGCGGCGAGCAGGCGCGCGACGGTCGACTTGCCGGCGCCCATCTGGCCGACCAGGGTCACGACCCGCATCACCCGCCCCGCACGGCGTGGAGGAAGAGGCCGCGGATCTCGTCGCGGAAGAGCAGGAACTCGACTGCGCTCAGGGCGAGGAACGGGCCAAAGGGGACGGCGAGGTGGCGAAACGAGACCGCTTCGGCCTCGTGAGGGGGCGTTGGCGCGGGGGCGTCCCCGGCGATCGCGAGCGGGTCCGGGGGGAGCTCGGCGACGGCGAAGCTGCGCCGGAAGGCGACCGCGGCGAGGAGCCCCTGCACGCTCCCGGCGAGGAGCACGAAGGGGAGCGCCTGCCAGCCGAGCCAGCCACCGATGAGGGCGAGCAGCTTCCAGTCGCCGCCGCCCAACCCGTCGCGGCGGGTGACGAGGCCGTAGACGACGGTGATGAGGAGGATGACCGAGGCCCCGGCGGCGGCCCCGATGAGGGCGTCGCTCCAGGTGACGCCGGTGGCGCGGCCGGCCGCGAAGGCGGTCAGCGGGCCGAGCGCGAGGGGGCCGAGGGTGAGCCCGTCGGGGAGGATGAACCAGTCGAGGTCGATGAAGGTCGCGGCGACGAGCGCCGCCACGAAGGTGAAGTACATGACGAAGGGGACGACGACGTCGAGGCCGAAGCGGATCTGCGCGAGCCGGGCCGGATCCGGGAGGCCGCCCGCGAAGTCGGTGAAGAGCGCGAGGGCCAAGAGCCCACAGGCGAGCTCGACCAGCGGGTAGCGGGCCGAGATGGGGACGCCGCACGCGGCGCAGCGACCGCGCAGGGCCAGCCAGCCGAAGACGGGGACGTTGTGGCGCAGCCGGATGGGGGTCTCGCAGCTCGGGCAGCGGCTCGCCGGGCGGACGATCGAGGCGCCGATGGGGACCCGATAGACGACGACGTTGAGGAAGCTACCGACCGAGGCGCCGAGGGCGAAGACCAGGATCAGGAGCACCACCCCCATGCCCTAGCGGACCTGGAAGGTGCCGATCCCCAAGCGATTCTGGCCGTCGTGGCGGGCGCGCACCTTGTCCCAGCTCTTGACCTGCAGGCGCGAATCGGGCCCGGGGAGGTAGAAGCCGAGCCAGATCGTGTACTCACCGGTGCTGACCGTGCCGACGTCGAGCTCGTAGGTGTCGGCGACGATGTCCCCGGGCAGCCAGTGGTCGGTCCGGAAGCAGCCCGTGCAGTTCTTGTCGTCCTCGGTCTCGGTGACGAGGTTGAGCGGCCAGTGGTCGCCGTGGATGCGCTCGCTGCCGCCGCCGCTGAGATCCATGTGCATGAAGATCTTGTACGACTTGCGGATCGGCTTGAGCGCCTTGAAGTAGACGGTGACCGTGAACTTCTCGCCGGGGGAGGCGACGGGCTCGTCGAGCTTGTAGCCGACGACCTGGATCTCGTCGTCGAAGATGCCCCAGACGCGCTCGACGCGCTTGTCGGTCAGGGCGTCGAACTGCGCCTGGGTGTAGGTCGCGTTGGCGAGGCGGTTCTGCTGCTTCTCGCCCTCCGCGAGCCAGCTCGTGGCGAGCAGGACGCGGTAGCTGGTGCCGTCGAGGACGGCGATGGGCTGGCCGCCGGAGATGCGGCGATAGGCGTAGTTGAGCTCGGAGAGCTGGTCGGCGGGCAGGAGCATGCCGCGGCGCTCGGGGGCGTCGGCGGTGGCGCGATGGTCGGCCACCTGGGCGGCGTCGATGGCGTAGAAGCGGCGCGCCGGCGGGCTGGTCGCGAAGGTCAGGCGCCCGCGCCCGGTGGCCGTGACGGTGGTGGCGTCGTTGGCGGTGATGTCCCAGGTGCGGCCGTCGACGTCGACGAGCTTGCGGCCGACGAGGGCGTTCGGAGACCAGCGCTGGGAGGCGTCGGTCAGGGTGTCCTCGGTCGCGGCCGTGGCGAAGCCGCGGATGACCTGGCGGTCGCGGCGGTCGTCGCGGTCGGTGTCGTTGGCCGGGCTCCAGCCGGGCAGGACGGCGGGCTCGCTGCCCCCCTCGGAGTCGATGACGGCGACCTGATCGTGGGCGCCGAGCAGGACCTCGAGGGCGGTCTGGCGGTCGCGGATCTCGGGCAGGTCGGCGGTGTAGAAGTTCGAGTCCCGGCGCCCCTGGGCGCTGAAGGAGCCGTGCTTGAAGAGGCGCAGCGGGAGGTCGGCGTCATCACCCACGGCCGCGCGCCAGGCGTCGATGACGTGCTTCTGGCTGACGTTCTCGGCGAGGTTGGCGTGCAGCCCGAAGATGACCCCGGAGGCGACGAAGACGGCGGCGACGGCCATCCCGAAGACGGCGACCGGGCCCTGCTCGATCTTGAGCGCCTTGCGAGCGTAGGGCGCGAGGTCGTCGTGGAAGCGGCGGTTCACGAGCAGGCCGATGATGCCCAGGATCGCGAGGTCGCCGAGGTAGACAGGGATGCTGGCGAACATATCGCCGGAGGGGACGACGAGGCGGGTCAGCACGGTGCTGCCCTGCCCCGGGAAGAGGACCTGCTCGACCCAGCTGTAGCGGTCGAGCAGCGGCACGTCGATGGCGAGAAAGCTCAGCGCGATGAGGATCCCGGCGCCGAGGGCGAACCGCTCCGGGCGCACGAGGAGCTGGGAGAGCGCGGCCGGGAGGGCGAAGAGCCAGCCGACGGTGACGAGCGCCATGACCCAGCCGTCGCGCCAGCCGGCGTCGCGGATGAGGCGCGTCGCGAACAGCAGCGCGATCACGCCGACGACGACGAGCGCCACCTGGACCCGGTCGCCGCCGCTGCCGCGCCAGACCATCGCGCCGAGCAGCGCGGCGGCGAGGTAGCCGGCGAGGCTGGCCGGGCCGAGGAGCACGTCGCCCCAGTAGTCGCTCGGGAAGACGACGCTCAGGGCGAGGATGGCGGCGAGCACGAGGTAGGTCAGCGCGGCGAGGCCGTAAAGGAGCCGATGGCCGCGGCGGGTGCCCGTGAAGCTCCCCGTGAGGTCGCTGACGAAGCGGCCGGCTCGGGGGAAGACCCACTTCGCGAAGACGGCGACGACGAGCAACGCCGCCGTCAGGATGCCGAGGATGAAGGCCGGCTCGCGCGGGCTGGCCATGGTCTTGATGAAGGCGAGCTGGCCCTCACCCATGGCGGCGAGGTTGGCTTGGCCAGCCGCGACGCGGTGGGCCTCGCCGATGACCCCGAGCCAACACAGCGGCGCGATGAAGAGGATGGCGCCCAGCGCGATCGCGAAGGGGCGCTCGCGCCGGAAGAAGAGGAGCGCGCTGCGGGCGAAGGTGATGAGGCGGCCGATGTAGGCGACCATGAGCATCAAGCCCAGCACGGCCACCAGCTTGACGACGGTGCCGAGCTTCAGCAGCTCCGGCCAGCGCAGCTCGCCCTTCTTCGCGAAGGGCGGATCGACCGTGAGGTAGGCGACGAGCCCGTCCGGGGCCTCCCGGGTCTCGCGCACGATGAGGACGGCCATGATGAAGAGCGCCATGGCGACGAAGAAGCTCTTGGCGCCGCGCGCGGTGAGCTGCTCGAGGAGGAGCGCGACCGCGACGGCCGCCGCGGGTACGGCGGGCCAGATGAGCTGGTTGTAGCTCTTGAGGGTCGCCATCATCAGCACCGTCGGGATGATGAACCACAGGGCGACGGTCAGGACGGCGTTGTCGCGCTTCTTCACGGCGTGAAAGAGCGCGGCGCCGACGGCGATGACGACGACCGGCGACCACGGGAACAGCCCGAAGCCGATCTCGCGGATGGCGAAGTCGAAGTTGCGGGCGTGGACCGTCGGGCCGTCGCTGAAGAGCGGCAGGGTGAACCGGAATTGCCCGGCGAAGCCGTCCGCTGGGGCGTTGAGGACCCACAGGGCGAGCAGGCCGGTGGCCGCGCCGAAGGCGATCGCCGGGAGCCAGCGGGCCGGGCGGGTGGCTCCCTGGATCAGGGGGCCCGCGGCGGCGAAGGCGGTGAAGAGGACCGGGCCGTAGAGCCCCTTCGAGAGGAAGCCGAGGAGAAAGCCCAGCCCGAGGTAGGTCCAGACGACGCGCCGGGAGGTGTCGCGCTCGCTCAGGAGCAGCCCGGCCGCGACGAGGGTCAGAGCGAGGATGGCCGAGGGCTCGCCGGCCGCGCTCCGGGCCTGGCCGAAGAACAGGGGGATGGTCACGAGGACGAGGCCCGCGAAGACGGCGACCCGGGGGCCCCAGAGGTTGCGGACCGTGAGCATCAGGATCCAGAGCGTCAGCAGGCCGAGGATGGCGGACGGGAGGCGGGTCGAGAGCTCGGTGGGGCCGAAGGCTTTGTACGACGCGGTCCGGAGCCAGGACTCGAGGGGCGGCAGGGCCACGGTGTCGCCGTGGTCCTTGAAGTTGACGATGGACGCGTGGGTCGAGGCCGCGGCCGCGAGGGCGCCCTGCAGCGCGTCGACGTCGGCGCCGGGGAGGATCACCAGGCGCGGCTCGATCGGCAGGGTGCTCGCGACGCGCTGGATGGCCTGGTCGATCTGGCGATCGGCGTCGGGGCCCGTCCCGACCGGCGCGAGGCCGTAGCGGGCCGCCGCGCGCTCCCAGACGTCGCGCACGCGCTCCACCGTCAGGCGGCTCTGGAGCTCCTCGAGGGTCACGCCGGGCCGCTCGAGCAGGATGACGCGGCCGTTGGGCACGTAGCCGAGGGCAGCGTTCACCTTGGCGGCGGCGCCCCGCCAGGACGCGGGGTCGTCCGGATCGTCGAGCATCAGCGCGACGTCGAGGACGATCGCGGCGACGACCCGGCGGCGCGCGTCGTCGAGGGCGGACTGGACCGCAGCCCCGGACTTCTTGGCGCCGGCGTCGAGCTCGCTCAGACGCAGGACGACCCCGGCCCGCTGAGCGGCGCTGCGCACGGCCGCCTCGTGGGAGGGGTCGGCGATCGCCGCGAGGACCTGCGGGGGATCGGCGATGTCGCGCGCGAGATCGGCGCGGTCCATCTCCCACGGCTCCCACAGCCCCGTCGACCCCAGGCCGACGAACAGCAGGATCAGGCCGAGGCCCATGACCGCCGCGACTCCCCAACGTTCGATGAGCGCGGTAATGCGCGCCATGTCACCTCTGCTCGGCGATGGCGCCGCTGTAGAGACGCCCGGAACCCCGGTCTTTTAGGCGCTCAGGCCGGTTCCCGCAAGTGCAGCGTGATCGGGCAGGCCCGACGCGCCTTGTCTCTCGCCGGCCGCGTGCGTATGACACGCCGCATGTCGGACCCCACCTCGCCCCGCCTCCCCGCCGCCCACAACCGTGATCTCGCGACCCTCGCCGGCCGTCGCTGGCTTCCGGCCGAGCTCCGAGACGCCAGCGGGATGAAGCGGCTCGACTACCTGCTCGAGCTGGCGGCGACCTCGGACTTCGTGGGCGAGCTGGCGACCGAGGAGCTGTTCCTGCTGATACACGACATCGGCAAGGAGGACGCGTTCGCGCTGCTCGCCCACGCGACCCAGGAGCAGCTCCGGGGCCTCGTGGACCTCGACGCGTGGCAGAAGGACACCCTCGTCCCGGCGCGCTGGCTCGAGTGGCTGGACCTGGCCCTGGCGGTCGACATGGACACCGCCGTCCGCTTCGTCGAGGCCCAGGACGACGAGACCCTCGAGTGGCTCTTCATCAAGGACGTGACGATCCACGGCCGCGACCTCGACCCGTCGGACGTGCCGGACGAGCTGCAGGTGGTGGCGTCGCCGGACGGCCTGTACTGGGTGACCTTCGAGCACGAGCACGAGCTCGCCGACCGCATCCCCCAGATCATGAAGCTCATGTGGGCTGCCAACCCGGACCGGGCGCGGCTCATCTTCGATCAGGCGCGCTTCGACCTGCCGTCTTCGGTCGAGGAGTTCATGCTCCAGTTCCGCAGCGGACGCATCCGCGACCTCGGGTTCGAGCCGCCGAGCGACGCGCCGGCCGTGTTCGCCCGGGTGGACGCGCGGGCGCTGCGCGCCGACGTTCGGACCAAGCTCCTGGATCGGCCGCGCGTCGCCAACATCGACATCGGCGACGTCGCCGAGGACCTCGTGCTGCGCGGGGTCACAGCGCCGCCGCTGCTCGGCGACGCCCTCGACCGCCTCGACGACGACGCGCGGGCGGCCTTCGGCGAGGCGTTCACCTTCCTGGTCAACCGTGTCTTCATGGCGCTGACCGGGGATCCGAGCCAGGTCGAAGACCTCCCCGCGGCGGCCCGTCACGCCGCGGCGATCCTCAACCTCGGCCTCGAGTACGTCGCCGACGAGCACCTCGAGACGGCGGCTGGGGCCCTCGAGCGCGTGTGGCCGGTGGAGCTGTTCCAGGCCGGCCACAGCCTGGTGCACGAGCTGAGCCTGCGCGCGCGCCGGCTCCAGCGCCGCGCCGGCGCGGCCCGAGGGCTGTCGCTCTTCGGGGCGCCGGTCGACGAGACGCTGCATGGCCTCGCCCTGCCCCGCCCCCTCCTCTACGCCGGGCTCTTGGACGAGGCGCGGGTGGACTTCGAGCCGTTCTCGCGGCTCTCGGAGCTCGCGCGGGCCGAGATCCTCGTGGCCGACGCCGACGCCGTGCTGAGCTTCTTCGAGACCGAGCTGGGCTTCACCCCGGCCCGGGTCTTCGACGCGCCGACCCTCGTCGGGCTGTCGGACGACGAGCGCCGCGAGATCCGGCTCGCGACCCTCTTCCGGACCGGCCTCGCGCAGCTCTTGCTCGTGGACGAGCTCCGCTTCGAGCCCCTCGCCCGCGACGACCTGGCCGCCTTCGCGCGGGCCGCGTTCACCAAGGACGGGGCCGTCAGCCCGCTGCTGTCCGGGATCCTCGAGCGCCTGGTGGCGGGCGTGCCCGAGCCGGTCGCGGCCTTCGCCCGCCGCGCCGTCGACGATCTCGCGCGCGCCATCGGGGCGGTCCAAGCCGACGACATCGACCCGCGCTTCGCCGGCGAGCTGTTTCTGACCCTCGGAGATTGATCCGGGGCCGAGCCGTTTGCCACCGCCTGGCCCGCCTCGCGTCGGCCACGCGGACCTTTCAGGGCGTGCAGCGGCCGGATCGGTCTCGGTAGGACCCCAAGCAAGGCGCAGCACAGCGAAGCTCGACTGAGGTGTCCTCGGGGCAGCGATCCCTGCCGCGTCGCAGCACGATCTCCAATTGTTGCCGGTGATCCAGACAGTCCTGACGTGTGCAGCGCAGCATCGCCCGGGGTGATGGCGCGGCGGCCACGCGCAGACCGCGGAGGGGCCGTACGCCGCGGCGGCAAACAGAAGCGGCAGAGCGCCCGCCGGCTGCTCCGACGGGCGCTCTGGGCTGCGAGGTCGTTCAGCCGACGCGGATCAGCGACGACCGTGGCGCGGTGGGGCGTTGCGGTTGCCGCTCGGCGGGCGGGGTCCGCGGGGGTTGTACGCGAAGCGAACGCTCGGGCGGGACGGGCGACTGCTGACGACCACGTGTGGGCGGGCGACGTGTGGGCGGGCGACGTGCGGACGGAAGATCCGGGTGTGGATGACGCGCGGGCGGACCACGATGGGGCGAACGACGATCCGCGTCGCGGGGGCGTAGGCCTCGACGCTGACACCGCCGCGGATGGCGCCGGGGTAGCTGAGCTCACAGCTGCTCTCCGCGTAGGCGGTGGCGGGGCTGTAAGCGCCCGTCCACTGCGGGGCGCTGCACACCTGGGGGCACACCTGCTGGGCGTGGCCGTTGTCCCAGATGGGGCCGGCCTCGACGTCGAAGGTCGTGCGGGCCGACCCGCTCTCGACGGTGCAGCCGCAGACCGACATGCGGCCCCACGCGGTGGTGGTCCACTGCCCGTTCCAGCGGGCGCCGTCGGCCGCGTCGAGGCAGACGGCGTCGGCTTGGGCGTCGCCGTAGATGCCGTCGGTCTGGACGGCGACCGTGCCTGCGTTGGCGACGGTCGCGGTGGCGGTCACGGCGATGAGGGCGAGCAGCAGGCGGCGGATCATGGGGCTCTCCGGGCTGGGGTGGTGACGTCTACGACGCCCCGCCCCGCCGGATGCTCAGCCGGGACTGTGGGGATTGTGTATCGGCCGCTGCTGCGTCGCCGCCGGCGGCAGCGGCGCGATGCGATGCGCTCGGCGCGCCCTCCAGCCGAGGTGGGCCCACGCCACGCTCGTCGCGCAGCGCGCTCGCGTTCCCGTTCGACGCCGACCAGCAGGACGGCGGGAGCGCTCATAAGGAAACGGGCGGCGCCTCGCGGCGTCGCCCGTTTCACTCGTCGTGTGCGGGGAGGTCCCCGCCGCGTCAGCTCAGCCGGGCTTGTAGATGAACGCGATCAGCAGGGCGTAGATGACGAGGGACTCGATGAGCGCGAGGCCCAGGATCATCGGGGTGAAGATCTTGTCCGACGCGCCCGGGTTGCGGGCGATGCCCTCGAGCGCGGCCGCCGCGGTGCGGCCCTGGCCGAGCGCGCCGCCGGCGGCGGCGATGCCGAGGCCGATGGCGGCCCCGAAGCCGATGAGCGACGACGCGCCCTCGGTCGCGCCCTCCGCGGCGAACGCCGCCGGGGCAAAGAGACACAGCGCGATAGCGGTCAGGAACGCAGTAGTCAGCGCCTTCCTCATATCCGAAACCTCCTCAAAAAGACGGGCGCGGGGCCCGGGTCAAAGGCGGCGCCATGCCGCGTCAAAGGGAACTCAATCACCAACCAGTGAGTGGCGGGTGGCGAGGCCGCGGGGCCTCAGTGGGCGGGGGCCGGCTCGGCCCCGTGTTCGGCCGCGTGGCCGTGGTCGTGAGCGTCGTGCTCGTCGTGGGTCTCCGTCGCGAGCGCGATGTAGACGATGAAGAGCATCGTGAACACCACGGTCTGGATGAGGCACACCAGGAGCCCCAGCGCCATGATCGGCAGCGGGAGCAGCGGGATGGTGAAGGCGACGAAGACGAAGACGACCTGGTGGTCGCCGAACATGTTGCCGGCGAGCCGGATGGCGAGGCTCACCGGCCGCACCAGGTGGCTGACGAGCTCGATGGGGAACATCAGGGGCGCCAGCGCCGGGATGGGCCCCATGAAGTGCTTGAAGTACTTGACGAAACCCTGCGCGCGAATGCCGGCGACGTTGTACACGACGAACGCCATCGCGCCGAGGGCCAGCGTCGTGTTGAGGTTCGAGGTCGGCGGGAGGAACCCCGGGACGAGCCCCAGGAGGTTCGACAGCAGGATGAAGATCGCCACCGCCGTCATCAGCGGCAGGTACTTGAGCGCGCGCTCGCGCGGCATCATCGACTCCATGATGCCCATCAGGGCGTCCATCACGATGTCGAAGAGGGCGGCTGCGCCCAGGGTGCGCGGCGGCAGCACCTGGCCGATCACCTTGCGGCGCGCGGCCAGGGCGAGGCCGAGACCGATGAGGAAGACCAGGATGGCCATGAAGACGTGGCCGACGTCGACGCTCTCGGCGGGGTCCCCGAAGAGGAACTGGCTGCCCTTGCCGGCGACGAGGAGCTCGGCGACCTGCTGGCGGGCCGAGGCCGGGATGAGGTCCTTGCCGATCCACCAGTGGTGGTCCTCGGCGGCCGCCCGCGAGTAGTCCGAGTGGTGCGCGGCAGGCGCGACGCCCTCGGCGTGTGGCGTGCCCTCGGCCTCGGCGTGCATCGTGGCGTGAGGCGCGGGCGCGGCGGCGAGGACACCGGCGACCGGGGCGGTGACGAAGACGGTGACGAGAAGCGCCGCGAGCAGGCGGCGAAGCGACTGCTTCACAGCTCCCCCTTGGAGTTGGTGCGGTTGGCCTCGACCGGCTCGAGGCTCTTCTTGACCGTCATCAGCAGGATGGCGGGCAGGATCGTGGAGAAGCCGAGCATGAGCCCGAGGGGCTCGACCGGCAGCGCGCTCATCGCCCCCCAGACCACCGCGACCAGCACGGCGAGCTTGAGGCCGAAGATGACCGCATACCGGGTGCGCGAGTGGGTCCCGGCGGAGATGACCTTGCCACCGAGCCACACCATGGCTCGGAGGTTCAGCGCGGAGATGGCGGCGCCGACCACGACGCCGAGGTGCAGCGGGCCGGGGCCGGCCACGAGGTAGGCGACCGTGACCGCGATGACCCCGACCATCAGGTTGGTGATCTCGAGGCCGCGGATGAAGCGCGCCGCCTCGCTCTTCTTGGGGCGGGGGTCGGCCATGGAGAGGGTCTGTGCGCTCACGGGAGTAGCTCCCGGGCCTCGCGATCGTCGGCGGAGGCCATCGCGCGGCGAGCCTGCTGCGCCACGCGCCAGAGCGCCTTGGCGGCGGCGCCGAACCCGGCGAGGAGCCACAGGACGGTGCCCCACGGAGCCATGTCGAGCTCGCGATCGAACCAACCGCCGATCAGATAGCCGGCGAGGATGGCGAGCGCCATCTCGATGCCGAGCGACCCGAAGTCGAGCCCGTCGCGGAATTTCTTCCCGTGTGGTTTCACGGTTGCGAGCACCTGCGTGATTCCCCCACCGGCCTGGCCGTGGACCTGCGGGGCCAGCCGCGAACGGCTTGGATTGCGGGCGGCTGACTAGCACAGGGGTACCCCTGCGTCAATGCGTTAGGACATGGGGCCAGGGCCGCGCTTGCTCGGCCCTGGCCCCATGTCCCGGGCCGCGCGAGCGGCCGGTGGAGGCCGCTAGCGCCAGCCCCTGCGCCCAATCGGCCGGGTGGGGCCGCGCGAGAGCGGGGAGCGCAGCGGCGGCCCAGGCGAGCGGCGCCGACACGGCCCGAGGGCGCTCGGATCGAGACGGGGTGCGGGCCAGCGCGCCCAGCGTCCCCCGATGCGCGCGGCCCAACCGCCGCGAACCTTGACCCGGGTCACCGGGATGGGAGAAGAAACGCCCATGAACCCGATTCGCTTGCGCGCGCCAGTGTCGATGAGCCTCGTCTCCCTCATCGCCGTGGTGGCCGCCCTAACGGGGTGCCACCGCGGCGAGCCGAACGGGGCGTCGCCGCTGATCGTCGCGGTCCCACCCACCCACGCCCCCGCGGACCGCGCGGCGCTGGAGCGCGCGCTCTCGGAGACCGCCGGCGGACCGGTGACGATCCGCGTGCTGCCGAGCCAGGAGGCGCTGATCGCGCTGGCCGGGACGAAGCAGGCGGACGCGTATCTGACGCCGCTATTCGACTACCTCTTCGGCGCCCACGAGTACGGCGGGCACGCGGTGCTCCAGGCCGTCCGGGCCGGGGGCTCGCGGGGCTACGCGGGCGCCATCACGGTCCGCAAGGACAGCCCGATCCGCGACCTCGCCGCCCTGGCGGGCAAGCGGGTGGCCTTCGTCGACCGCTACTCGACCTCCGGCTTCATCTTGCCGGTGCGCACCCTCACCCTGGCGGGCACCGAGGTAGAGCCGGTCTTCGCCGGCACCCCCGCGGCCGCCGTGGCCGAGCTGCGCGCCGGGCGCGTGGACGCGGCCGCGGTCCGCGCCAACCTCGTGGCGGACGCCCCAGACCTGGTGGTGCTGGCCACCACCGATCCCATCCCGAACGAGCCCGTGTGGATCCGAGCGGACCTCGCGCCCGACGCCCGGGATCGGCTGGTGAGGGCGTTCGAGGCGCTGTCGACGACGCCGCAGGGGCGCGCCGCGCTGGCCGGCGTCGCCGACATCGTGAGCTTCGTCCCCGTCGAACCCGAGGTGTTCTCGGCCGTCCACGACGCGGTCGAGCAGACCGGAAAGCGGGTGGCCGATCTCGTCCCGGGCGGCTGGTGGGTCCACCACCAGAACGCGGTGCACCCAGGGGACCTCGGCCCTTATTGAGCGGCGCGCTTGCGCTCCGCGGATGGGCCGGCCCCTCCCCAGCGGGGGGGCGAGGGGTAATCGTCAACCGGGTTGACGCATCCGCGCGACGGCTACTCGCGCACCGGGACGCTGCGGACGAAGCGGATGGCGTTCGAATCGCCGGTCAGCTGCGAGGCCTCGGCGACCAGAGCGGCGGTGTCGGCCGCGCTCATCGGGGTGTCTAGGGCCGAGAGATCATAGGCGATGCCGAACTTCGGGAAGTCGACGTGGGCCGAGCGGAGGTTGCTCGCGCCCGAGTTGAAGATGGCGTCGTCGACGGCCTTCTTCGTGCCGCGCTTGTCGATGTGCACGACGGCCAGCATGTGGCGCGCGCCGGGCGGCACCTCGAAGGCCACCGTCGCCCGCGGGGCGAACACGCAGTTGCGCAGCATCCCGTAGCGCTGGAACAGCTCGGCGGTGCGCGAGACGTAGCGGCCGATGCGGGGCTGCGCCTCCATCGTAGCGGCGCCGATGTGCGGGGTCGCGAAGATCCGCGGCTCGCCCGCGTAGGGGTTGGCCCAGCTCTTGTCGACGGAGCTCCGCGGCTCCTCGGGGAAGACGTCGGTGATAGCGTAGGAGATGAGCTCCTCCGCGACCGCGCGTCGGAGGTCCTCCGGCGGCACCAGGAAGCCGCGCGACAGGTTGATGAAGATGCGCGGGTTCGCCTTGGGGCGCTTCTCGAACGACTTCAACACGTCGTAGGTGAACAGGTTCTCGTTCGAGCGCCCGTGGATGTCCTCGGCGGAGACGTGGACGGACACGAAGTCACAGGTCTCGATGAGCTGCTCGAGCGAGTCGCACACCTTGTATCCCATCGCGAGGCCGACCTCGCGCGGGATCTCGGCGTTGTCGTAGAAGAAGACATCGAGGCCGAGGGCCACCGCGAGCTGCGCCACCTGGCGCCCGATGTTGCCGAGCCCGACGATGCCGAGGCGCTTGCCGAGCACCTCGAAGCGCGCCCTGTTGTCCTTGCGCCACACCGAGTGCTCCATCTCGATGACCGAGTCGAAGATGCGGCGCGACAGCGAGATCAGCTCGCCGATCACCATCTCCGCGACCGAGCGGCCGTTCGACACGGGGTCGTTCGTGACGATGACCCCGTGGCGCGCGCACGCCTCCTTGTCGACCGAGTCGTCGCCGATGCAGCACAGCATCACCGCAGCGAGGTCGGGCGACGCCGCCAGCACGCGCTCGGTGATGAGGACGCGGCTGCGCTTGAAGATCATCTGGTGTCGCCCGGCCGCCAGCAGCGCGACGAGCTCGTCCTCGTCGGGCGCGTGGTCGATGCGATGGGGTTCGATCCCCATCTTGCGCAGGTTGTCGTCGAGGACGGTGCTCGGGTCCTCGAGGATCAGCGCACGGGTGAAGGGGCCGGTCCACAGGCGGGGCGGGGACATTTCCACGAGGACCTCCAGGGGCGATTCAGGGCGCCCTTATTACTCGGGCCGGGGACCGAATATCAAGGGCGACGCGCGGTCGCGCTCGGACGCGGGGCGGCGGCGGCGAGCGGGCGAACTCAGTCCCACCAGCGGCACGCCCAGGTCTTGGTGTAACACCAGACCGGTCGGCCGACCGCGAGCCCCAGCTCGAGCGCGGAGTCGCGGGTGACCTCGACCCGGAGCGGCTGGCCAACGTCCACGTGGACCAGCAGCCGATCCTCGAGGGGTAGGAGCTCGCGGACCTCGCCGCTCAGGGCGTTGCGGGCGCTGACCCCGCTGAGCGGGGCCGCGGCGAGCAGGACGTCCTCCGGGCGGACGGTCACGCGGCCGCGCTGGCCCGGGGGGAGGTCGGTGTGGGGCAGGACGAGGTCGTGGACGCCAAGGCGGGCGAGGGTCGTGCCGTCCCCGTGGCCGACGACCTCGACCTCGAGGAGGTTCTCGAGGCCGAGCCCGTGGGCCAGGCCGAAGGCCCCCGGGGTCCGCAAGACCTCGGCCAGCGGCCCGTGGGCGACGACGACGCCGCGGTCGAGCAGCGCCAGGCGCTCGGTGAGCTCGAGGGCCTCCGACACCAGGTGGGTGACGCACACGATGGGCAGGGAGAGCTCGGCCTGCAGCGTCTCGAGCAGGGTCCGGAGCTGGCGCCGGCGCGCCGGGTCGAGCCCGGTGAAGGGCTCGTCGAGGAGCAGGAGCCGCGGGCGCGCCAGCAGCGCGCGGGCGATCGCGACGCGCTGAGCCTCACCGCCGGAGAGCTGGCGTGGCAAGCGCTGGAGGAGGTGTCCGATGCCGCACCAGGCGACCACGTCATCCTCCCGGTAGCGGCCCCCGTAGCGGATCGTCGCGTGAACCCGCTTGTGGGGCCACAGCCGCGGCTCCTGGAAGACGAGCCCGACCCGGCGCCGCCAGGGTGGCGTCCAGCCCCCGGCGGCGGCGTCCGAGAGGACCTCGTCACCGATGAGGACACGCCCCGCCCGGGGCCGGATGAACCCCGCGGCGACCTGGAGCAGCGTCGACTTGCCCGCCCCGCTCGGGCCCAAGACGGCGGTCGTGCCCGCGCCGAAGGCGAGGTCCGCCGTCAGCGTGAAGCCGTCGCGCGCGGCGACGACGCCGTCGAGGGTCAGGCCCCGAGCGTCCATCGCCGGCTCCGGCGGGCGAGGAGCTCGCCCAGCACCAGGGTCACGAGCGCCAGCGCGGCGCTCGCGAGGGCGAAGGCCGTCGCCTCGGACTCGTGGTTCGGCACGTCGAGGGCGCTGAACAGCGCCAGCGGTAGCGTGCGCGTCTCGCCGGCGGTGTTGCCCACGAAGGTGATGGTCGCGCCAAACTCGCCGAGGCTGCGGCCGAAGGCGAGCAGCGCGCCGGCCAGGATGCCGGGGGTGGCGAGCGGCAGCGCGATGGTCCAGAAGGCGCGCCAGGGGGTCGCGCCGAGGGTCATGGCCGCGTGGAGGAGCCCCGGGTCCGTCGCCTCGAAGGCCTGCCGGATCGGCCGCACCAGCAGCGGGAACGCGACGACGGCGGCGGCCACCGCGGCCCCGGTCGAGGTGAACGCCAGCCCGAGCCCGGCGAACGGCCCGTTGGCCCCGAAGAGCGCGAGCAGGACGTAACCGGTCACGATCGGCGGGAGGACCAGCGGAAGGTGCACCAGCACGTCGAGCAGCAGGCGCCCGCGGAACGGCACCCGCGCCAACACCCAGGCGACCGCGACGGCGAGCGGGAGGCTCAGCAGGACGGCCACCAGCGCGATCCTGAGCGAAAGCAATACGATCTCGCCCATCAGCGCCTGCACCCGCGGGGATTGGCATGCTGCAATGCAACACGCATCAGCGTTCACCGGGCCGCGCCGGGGCGAAGCCGTAGCGCTCGAGGATCGCGTGGCCCTCGGGGCCGGCCAGCCAGTCGAGGAACGCGCCGGCGGCGCTGGTGTCACCGCGGGCGGTCCCAGCGCCAGCGTAGCGGATGGGATCGTGGAGCTCCTCCGGCAGCGCGGCGACGACCGTGACGGCGCCCTTCGCGAAGAGGGCGTCGGTGCGATAGACGACGCCGGCGGGCGCGCCGCCGTCGGACACGAAGCGCAGCGCGGCGCCGACGTTGGCCGCGGCGACCACCCGCCCCGCGAGCGCGTCCCAGGCGCCGAGCCGGGTGAGCGCCTGCTTGGCGTAGACCCCGACCGGGACGTGGGCGGGATCGCCGAGCGCGATCTTGCCCTCGAAGGCGGCGGCGAGCGGCTCGCCGGGGGCCCACCGGAACGGGCGCGCGGCCGGGGCGACGAGGACCAGGCTGTTGCCCGCGAACACGCGGCGCGTTCCCGGGGCCAGGCGCCCCCGCCCCTCGAGCCAGTCGAGCCAGCTCGGGTTCGCGCTCAGCATCACGTCGGCGCCGGCGCCGGCGTCGATCTGGCGCGCGAGGGTGGAGGAGGCGCCGTAGCTGACCCGCACCTCGCGATCATGTGCGGCCCCCCAGGCGGCCGCCGCGTCATCGGCGACCGCCCGCAGGCTCGCCGCGGCGAACACGGTCAGCGGTGCCTCGCCGGCGGCCTGGCGGCAGCTCGTCCCCGACGCCAGCCAGACGCAGCCCGCGACGATGAGAGGGAGGACCTTCATGGGCGCTGCATTAGCGCTCCGCCCGTGGAGCGGTCAAGGCGGGCGAGAGCCGGCGGGCGCACGGGCTTGCCGCACCCGTCGGCCAGTGACACCCTGGCGCCGTGGACTTCGACGCCATCTTCCAACGGGTCTGGCCCTGGGCCTGGCCGAGCCTCGCGGTCATCGCCTGGACCCTCTTGTGGGTGTGGGTGCTGCGCCGCACCCGCAAGTGGCTCGCCCTTCGCGAGGCTACCGCCGACGTCCCGCGCAAGGTCGACGCGGCGGTCGATCTCGCGCTGCGCGTCACGTTCCTGGGGGCCATCCTCCTCGGCCTCTTCCTGTGGGTCCTGTGGGCCGACTTCCCGGCGTCGGTGAAGGCGTTCGTGGAGACCCGCGTGTCCGCGTGGGTGATGGCGACGCTGCTGCTCATCGCGTTCGTCGTCGCCGGGGTCTTCGTCGTGCGCCGGGTCCTGCTGTTTCTGGCGTCGCGCGCCTCGGGCACGCGCACCATCGTCGACGACGCCATCATCGAGGCGCTCCACCGCCCGCTCTATCTGACCGTCGTGCTGCTCGGCGTGAACCTCTGGTCGCGCCTCGTCCCGATCCCGATCGCGCTCAACGACTACATCTCCCGCGGCAGCGAGACGTTCATCATCATCCTCGTCGTGCTGCTCCTCGACGGCGTCGTCCAGGGCCTGATGATCGCTCGCGCCGAGCGCTCGAAGGTCCTCAAGACGAGCGGCGTCGTCCTGCGCACCGCCGTCCGCGTCGCCTTCTACGCCATCGGCGGCCTGATGGCGCTGTCGTCGCTCGGCCTCGACGTCACCCCGATCCTCGCCTCCCTCGGCGTGACCTCGATCGCCATCGGCCTCGCGCTGCAGGGCACCCTCGAGGACTTCCTCGCCGGGCTCCTGCTCGCCGCCGACCAGCCCATCGCCGTCGGGGACTTCATCGAGATCGAGGGCGGCCAGAGCGGCGTCGTCCTGTCGATCGGCTGGCGCACCACGCGCATCCTGACCCGCGAGGACATGCACGTCATCGTGCCCAACTCGAAGCTCGCCCAGACCACGATGCTCAACCGCTCGCGCCCCCGCGAGGCCTGCAAGTTCACCGTCCGCTGCGGGGTCCACTACGCGAGCGACCTCGACCAGGTGGCGCGCGTCTCCATCGAGGTCGCAGCGCAGCTTCAAGAGACCGACCCGCGCGCCGTCCACGGCTTCCGCCCCAACGTCGTCTTCGACGGCTTCGGCGACTCCAGCGTGGACTTCGCCGTGTGGCTCTGCGCCAAGACCTGGGAGGACCACTTCGGCCTCCAGGACAACTTCGTGCGGAGCCTCCACCGCCGCTTCGACCAGACGGGGATCGTGATCCCGTTCCCGATCCGCACCCTCGACGTGCCGCTCGGCACCACCGTCCGCATCGAGCGCGCCGGCGGCGACGGGCGCGCCGAACCGCCCGCCGTGGGGCCGCCGAACCCCGTCGCCACGGGCGGCGCCGCGCCCGGCGGCGCCCTGCCAGCCCCCCCAGAGCCACCTGGGCCTCGCGTTCGTTCCGACCGCAAGGAGACCCGGTGAAATTTCGCATCGACCCCACGCATTTGTCGGCCGTGACCCCCGACCGCCAGCGCGAGCTCGAAGAGGCGCTGCTCGACCTCAACACCGAGGACGACGGCGCGCCGCCGACGCTGGTCTGCGGGCTCCTCCCCGACGGCGGTATCGCCTTCGCCGTCGAGGACGCCGAGGGCGGCGTGACCGCGATCCCGCTGCCCTACCCGCGCGTCGTGCGCCTGTTCCGCGAGTACCGCGACGTCATCGGGCGGCTCGCCCGCTCGGACCTGGGCGGCTTCGGGATGCGCGACTTCGAGACCCTCGACTACGCCAAGAAGCTCGTCCACGACGAGGCCGGGACGCTGCTCCGCAAGACCCTGCGCCCCGCCGCCGCGATCGAACACACCCAGGCGCGGCGCCTCTTCACCCTGACGTTTCTGCTGTCGTCCGACCTCCCGGAGGAGGTCATCCGCACCCACCGCCGCCACGGAGTCCCGACTTGAGCGAGCGCCCCGACGTCGATCCCAGCGTGCTCTCTTGGTGCGAGGTGGCGACCGGCGCGCTCGCCGCGAACACCCGCGAGATGCGCCGCCGCGTGGGCCCGGACGTGCTGCTCGGGATCGTCGTCAAGTCCGACGCCTACGGCCACGGGCTGGTCGGCGCCGCGCGCGCGTTCACCGCCGCGGGCGCCGACTGGCTCGTCGTCAACGCCCTCTACGAGGCGCAGGCGCTGCGATCCGCTGGGCTCACGGCGCCGATCTACATCACCGGACGCGTGCCCGCCGCCGCCGCCCCCGCCGTCGTCGCGGCCGACGCCCGGCTCGTGGTCTACGACGCCGACGTCGTCGACGCCCTCGCCGCAGCCGGGCGCGCCGCGGGCCGGCCGGTCCCGGTCCACCTCAAGGTCGAGACCGGCAACCAGCGCCAGGGGCTCGCCCTCACCGACGCCGTCGCCCTCGGGCGCCGCGTCGCCCGCACCGTCGGCGTCACCCTCGAGGGCCTCGCGACCCACTACGCCGACATCGAGGACACCACCGACCACCGCTTTGCGATGCAGCAACTCGCGCGCTTCGACGAGGCGACATCGGCCCTTAAAGAGGCTGGTCTCGATGTTCGCATCCGCCACACGGCGAACTCCGCGGCGACCATCCTGTGGGGGCGGACCCACGGCGAGCTGGTGCGCGTGGGGCTGTCGGCCTACGGGATGTGGCCCTCGGCGGAGACCTACGCGGTCGCCATCGCCCTCGAGCACCGCGAGCAGGGCGGGCGCGGCGGCTTCATGCCGACGCTGGTGCCGGCGCTGAGCTGGCGCGCGCGGCTGGCCCAGGTGAAGGACGTCCCGACCGGCGCCTGGATCGGCTACGGGCGGACCTTCCGGGCGACCCACCCGATGCGCGTCGCCATCGTGCCGGTCGGCTACTTCGAGGGCTACGACCGGCGCCTGTCGAACCTCGCGCACACCCTCGTCGACGGGGTCCGCGCGCCGGTCCGCGGCCGCATCTGCATGAACATGGCGATGATCGACGTCACCCACATCCCGTCGGCGCGCGCCGGCACGGTCGCGACGCTGCTCGGCGCCGACGGCGACGAGCGGGTGAGCGCCGAGGACCTCGCCGGCTGGATGGGGAGCATCAACTACGAGGTCGTCTCCCGCATCCACCCGTCCGTCCCGCGGGTGTTCCTGTAGCGAGCCGGCCGCGCGCTGGATCGGCCCCCCCTCGCATGGCAACATGGAGCGCGCGCGCCGTGGCCGCGCAGAGAGGTGCGATGACGACCCCAGCGAGAGCCTTGGACTGGTGGCTCGAGATGCCGCCGAGCGATGACGAGCTCGTCTTCGAGGACGGAGAGCCGATGGACTCCCCCGATCACCGGCGGCAGGCGGCGCTCCTCGTGGCGTTGACGACCGCCTACTACGCCGACCGTGACGACGTCTACGTCGGCGCCAACGAGGCCCTCTACTTCAGCTCGGTGCAGGCGCGAAACCGCGACTTCCGGGCCCCGGACTACTTCGTCGTGATCGGCTGCGACGGCCGCAAATACCGCAAGGGCTGGGTGGTCTGGAACGAGGAGGGCAAGGTCCCGGACCTGGTCGTCGAGCTCCTCTCACCCACGACCGAGGACGTCGACCGCACCGTCAAGCGCGACACCTACGAGCGCCTCGGCGTGAAGGAGTACGTGCTCTTCGACGTGCTCACGAACGCGCTCGAGGGCTACCGCACCGACGGGACGCGCTACGTGCCGGTCGCGCTCGACCCCAACGGCCGCTTCTCCTCGAGGGTCCTCGGTCTCGATCTCGGGCTCCACGTCGGCGCGCTGGAGGGGGTGGAGCGCCCGTGGCTCCGGCTCTTCACGCCGGACGGTCGGCTCGTCCCGACGGCGGCCGAGGCCGAGGCCCAGCGCGCCGAGGCCGAGGCCCAGCGCGCCGAGGCCCTCGCCGCCCGACTGGCCGCCTACGAGGCCCGCTTCGGCCCGCTCGACGAGCCAGCGCCCGGCGACGGCTGACGCGGCGGTTCGCGCGGGGCCGACCTCTGGTACAGTCGGCCCATGCGCGTGCTCCTCTCGATGATCGGCTCCGGCGGCGACGTGCTGCCCTTCACCCGCCTGGCGCGGGCGCTCCTCGGCCGCGGCCACGCGGTGACGGTCCAGACGTGGAGCCCCTACCACGCCTGGTTCCCGCCGGGCGCACGGACCCTCGCGCCCGCCCACGACGTCGACGCCGCCGCGCTTCATCGGGCGTTCGTCGAGGCGCTCCCGATGGCCACCCCGTGGGATCAGATCGGCCGCTTCGCCCGGACCTTCTACGGGCTCGACCGGGGCCGCGACGCCGCCCGCGCGGCGGCCGCTCACGCCCGCGAGGTCGCGACCGGCCACGACGTCGCCATCTGCGACGTCCTCGACCACATGGGCCAGCTCGGCTGCGACGCGGCCGAGGTCCCGTGGTTCTCCTGGGCTTCCCGCCCGGCGCCGGCCCCCAGGGACGTCGACGCTCCCCTCGCCCCGCTCGACGACGCGCTCTCGGCCTTCTTCTCGATCGCCGGGGGCGCGCGCCGGCGCGTGCCGACCTTCCGCGCCCGCGGCCCCCTCGGCGACCTCGTCAACGCGTCGCCAGCGCTCATCCTCCCCCACCCCCACCACCCCGGGGCCATCGTCACCGGCGCGTGGCTCGACCCCGCCGCCGACGAGCCCGCCCTGCCCGATCACGTCGCCCGCTTCCTCGACGCCGGCCCGGCGCTGCTCGTGTCCTTCGGCACCACCCCCGATCTCCGCGGCCGCACCACGGCGCTCCTCGCCGCCGCGGCGCGCACCGGCTGGCGCGCCATCCTCCAGGTCCTGCCCCCAGACGAGCCGCCGCGCTGGGTGCCGCCCGGCGCGCTCGTCGTGCAGGACCGCCTGCCCTTCGCCGCGCTGCTCCCGCGCCTCGCCGGCTTCGTCCACCACGGCGGCGCCGGCACCCTGCACGAGGCCTGCCGCGCCGGCTGCCCCTCGCTGGCGATGCCGCACATGGCCGACCAATACTACTGGTCCCGAGCGCTCGCGACCCACGGCCTCGGCCCGCGTCCCCTCGCTCACACCGAGCGCGCTCCCGAGGTCCTCGACGCCGCCTTCGACGCCCTCCGCGAGCCGGGCTGGGCCGCCGCCAACCACGCCCTGGGCGCGCGAGTCGCCGCCGAGGACGGGGTCACCCTCACCGTCGCACACCTCGAGCGCGCCGCCGGGACCGTCGCGTGAACCTCCTCGTCACCGGCGGCGCCGGCTTCATCGGCGCGACCTTCGTGCGCCGCCGCCGCGCCCACCGCCCCGACGACGCCATCGTCGTCCTCGACGCGCTGACCTACGCCGGGACGCGCGACAACCTCGCCGGCGTCGCAGACGTCAGCTTCGTCCACGGCGACGTCTGCGACGCCGGGCTCGTCACCCGGGTCCTGGCCGAGCACCGGATCGACCACGTCGTCCACCTCGCCGCCGAGAGCCACGTCGACCGCTCCATCGTCGCCCCCGACGCCTTCGTGCGGACCAACGTGCTCGGCACCGCGGCGCTCCTCCACGCGGCGCGCGCCGCGCAGGTCCGGCGCTTCGTCCACGTCTCGACCGACGAGGTCTACGGCGAGCTCGCCGACGGCGCCGCCCCCTGGCGCGAGGACGCCCCGCTCGCCCCCCGCTCGCCCTACGCCGCGTCCAAGGCCGCCGCCGACCACCTCGTCAGCGCCTTCGTCGCGACCTACGGCATGGCGGCGCTCATCACGCGCTGCACCAATAACTATGGGCCGCGCCAAATGCCGGAGAAGCTCATCCCACGGTGCACGCTTGCTGCGCTGCACAATCGCCCTCTACCGCTCTACGGCGACGGCCGCCAGGTCCGCGACTGGATCCACGTCGACGACCACTGCGACGCGCTCGAGCGCGTCCTCGACGGTGGCCTCCCGGGCCAGATCTACCACGTCGCCGGCGACGACGACCGCGACAACCTCGCGGTCGCGCGCGCCATCCTCGCGGCGACCGGCCGACCCGAGGCGCTGCTGACCCACGTGCCGGACCGCCCCGGCCACGACCGGCGCTACGCCCTCGACGCCTCGAAGATCGCCCGCGAGCTCGGCTTCACCGCGCGTCGCCGCTTCACCGCGGCGCTGCCGGAGACGGTCGCCTGGTACGCCGACCACGCGCCGTGGTGCGAGGCGGCGCTCACCCGTCTCGGGGCGGCGTGAGCTGGGTCATCCTGGGCGGCGGGGGCTTGCTCGCCGGCCACCTCCGCCGCGCGCTGGGCGACCTCCCGGTCCGCGCCCTGCCCCACGCCGCGTGCGACGTCACCCGCCCAGACGCCGTCGCAGCGGCCGTCCGGGGCGCGACGGTGGTGATCAACTGCGCCGGCTTCACCGCGGTCGACCGCGCGGAGTCCGAGCCCGACGCCGCCCGACGCGTCAACGTCGACGGCGCCGCTCATGTCGCCCACGCCGCCGCCCGCGCGGGCGCGCTGCTGGTCCACCTGTCCACCGACTTCGTCTTCGACGGCCGCGCCGCCCCCTATCGGACCGACGCGGCGCCGCACCCGCTGAGCACCTACGGCCGCACCAAGCGCGCCGGCGAGCTCGCCGCGTTGGCCGCCGGGGGACGCGTCCTGCTGGTGCGCGTGCAGGCCCTCTACGCCGCCGACGGGCACACCTTCGCGAGCCGGATCGCCGCCATGCTGCAGAGCAATGCCAACGGCGTTCGTATCGACGATAGTCGCCTGATTCAGCCAACATGGGCGCCTATTGCAGCACACCAGATCGCGACCCTTGCCCGGACCGGGAGCGCCGGGGCCTTTCACCTGGGGTGCGCTGGGGGCACGACCTGGGCGGGGTTCGGTCGCGCGCTGGCCGCCCGGCTCGGCGTCCCGCCGACCTTCACCGCGGTCCCGACCGCCGCCCTCGCCGCGCTCGCCCGGCGCCCCGCGGACTGCCGCTTCGATCACGCCGCGCTGCTCGCCGCCGGCGTAGCGGTCCCGAGCTGGGAGGAGGGGCTCGACGGCTACGTCGCGAGCCTCGGAGGAGGTGCCGCCCGATGAGGGGGATCCTGCTCGCAGGTGGGGACGGGACCCGGCTCTATCCGATGACGCGCGTCGTCTCGAAGCAGCTGCTGCCGGTCTACGACAAGCCGCTCGTCTACTACCCCCTCACGACGCTGATGCTCTCCGGGGTCCGCGAGATCCTGGTGATCACGAGGCCGCGCGACGCCGCCGCCTTCGAGGCCCTCCTCGGCGACGGGAGCGCGCTCGGGCTCTCGCTGAGCTACGCGGAGCAGCCGTCTCCGGCGGGCATCGCCGAGGCGCTCCTCATCGGGCGCGGCTTCCTCGGCGGCGGGCCAGCGGCGCTGGTCCTGGGGGACAACCTCTTCTTCGGCGCGGGGCTCGGCCGCAGCTTGCAGGCGCTCGCCCGAGCCAACCGCGGCGCGACCATCTTCGCGACCCCGGTCCGCGACCCCGGTCGCTACGGCGTCGTCGAGCTCGACGGGGCGGGTCGCGCCGTCGCGATCGAGGAGAAGCCCGCGTCCCCCCGCTCGTCGCTCGCCATCCCGGGCCTGTACTTCTACGACGGCGACGCGCCGGACATCGCCGCGTCGCTGCGGCCATCGCCCCGGGGCGAGCTCGAGATCAGCGACGTCAACCGGGCGTACCTCGCCCGCGACCGCCTCGACGTCACCCTCCTCGGGCGAGGGGCGGCGTGGCTCGACGTCGGGACCCCGGAGGCCCTCGCCCAGGCGGCGGCCTACGTCGAGGCGGTGCAGGATCGGCAGGGGCTGCTCATCGGGTCCCCCGAGGAGGTCGCCTTCCGCCTCGGGCTGATCGACGCGAGGGCGCTGCGCCGCCTCGCCGAGCCGCTGATGCACAACGCGTATGGTCAGAGGCTGCTGGCGCTCGCGGACGGCGGGGGCGGAGCGGCGTGAGGATCACCGAGACCGCGCTCCCGGAGGTCTGGCTGCTCGAGCACCCGGTGCACGCCGACGCGCGCGGGCGGTTCGAGGAGCTGTGGCGCGCCGACGATTACGCCGCGGCGGGCCTGCCGCCCTTCGTGCAGGACAACCACAGCACCTCGCTGCGAGGCGTCATTCGCGGTCTCCACTATCAATTCCCTCAGATCCAAGGGAAGTTGGTTTCAGTATTGTGCGGCGCAATATACGACGTCGCGGTGGACATCCGGGTCGGCTCGCCGCGCTTCGGTCGCTTCGTCGCCGTGACGTTGGTCGCGGGGGACGGCCGCCAGCTCTGGGTCCCCCCCGGGTTCGCCCACGGCTTCTGCGCCCTCGGCGAGACCGCCCACGTCGTCTACAAGGTCACGGCGCCGTGGCGAGCGGCCCACGAGCGCGCCATCGCGTGGGATGACCCCGCGCTCGCCATCCCGTGGCCGGTCGCCGATCCGGTGGTCTCCGAGCGCGACCGCGCCGCGCCGCGTCTGGCGGACGCGGGGGCGCTCCCGCGGTGTGGGTGAGCGCCGCGTGGCTTGAATTCCCGCGCGGCGCTTGCGACTCTCACGCCGTGGCACTGAACGACCGAAATCTAACCGTCCTCATCGATGGCGTCGCCGCCGTCGCTGGTCTCCTCGCCGGCACCATGAAGGGGGACGAGCGCAAGGCCGCCGAGACCGCCTGGGAGCGCTTCGAGCTCGAGCTGCGCGCGATGGGCGACGACATCCCCATGGCCGACCTCGCGCGGCGCTTCCGGCTCAACTCCTTCGAGCTGCGCTGCGTGGTGCTGGCGCTGGCGAGCCACATCGAGCCGCGGATGTCGCAGCTCGTCGCCTCGTCGAGCCGCGAGATGTTCGCCCGCGGCGTGACGATCCGCCTGGCGGTGGAGCGCTTCTGCACGCTGCCGACCGAGCGCGTGACGGCGCGCAAGTCATTTCTGCCGTCGTCGCCGCTCATCCGCAACCGCATCATGAGCCTCGGGCGCACCGAGGTCGGCGCCTCCGAGGGGCTCCTGTCGCGCCGCCTCGAGCTCTCGACGCCGACCCTGCGCTTTCTGCTGCGCGAGGCCGAGCTCTCCGAGAACCTCGCCAAGGTCGCGAGCCTCGAGTTCCCCGATCTGTCGCTCTTCAACGTGATCCTCGACCACGAGCACATGAACCAGGTGCGCCAGCTCGTCGAGCACCACCGCGACTACCGCCGCATCATCAGCGACTGGGGCTTCGACAAGGTCCTCCCCTACGGCCGCGGGCTGACCTTCCTCTTCTCGGGCCCGCCGGGCACCGGCAAGACGCTCCTCGCCCACGCCCTCGCGGCGCACGTGAAGCGCCCGATCCTGTCGCTGAGCGCCGCCGACATCCCGGAGAAGGAGGGGGTCGAGAAGCTCCTCGGGGATCTGCTGACCGAGTCGACGATGCGCGACGCCATCGTGCTGATCGACGAGTGCGAGGCGCTCGTCGGCAAGGCCGACAAGCGCAAAGCCACGGCCTTCAAGGCGATCGAGGAGTTCGAGGGGATCATGGTGCTCGTCACCAACCACCCCGACGCCCTCGACGAGGGGGTCGAGCGGCGCATCATGTACCACCTGCCGTTCGAGGTGCCCGACAACGAGCTGCGGCGCCAGATCTGGGAGGTCCACCTGCCCCCCGAGGTGCCCCTCGAGGGCGACATCGACCTCGAGATCCTCGCGAACACGTACGACTTCTCGGGCGGCACCATCAAGAACGCCATCCTCTTCGCGGTGAACCTCGGCATCGCGAAGAACCCGAAGCGCCCGCGCCTGACGATGGAGCTGCTCGAGGAGGGCTGCCGCGCCCAGCTGCGCTACGCCCTCGAGGAGCTGGCGGTCCGCTCGTCGACGCGGCTGCGCCTCAAGGACATCGTGCTGCCCGAGAAGCAGCACAAGAAGGTCAAGGAGATCATCGCCGCCTGCCGCAACCAGGCGACGGTGCTGAACACCTGGGGCTTCGGGCGCAAGCTGGTCACCGGCAAGGGTATCACCTGCCTCTTCGACGGCCCGCCGGGTACCGGCAAGACGCTGTGCGCCGAGATCATCAGCGGCGAGTTCGAGCGGCCGCTCTACCGCATCAACCTGCCCGAGGTCGTGTCCAAGTACGTGGGCGAGACCGAGAAGAACATCAAGGCCATCTTCCAGCAGGCGAAGGTCAGCCACGCGATGCTGCTCTTCGACGAGGCCGACTCCCTGTTCAGCGCCCGCGTCGCGGAGACGAAGTCGTCGACCGACCGCTACGCGAACATGGAGGTCAACCTGCTGTTGCAGGAGATCGAGCACTTCCCCGGGGTCGTCATCCTGACGACGAACTTCTACGGCTCGCTCGACAAGGCCCTCATCCGCCGCATCCAGTTCCGGGTGACCTTCGAGGAGCCCGACGAGCCGACCCGGACCCGGATCTGGGAGACCCTGTGCCCGGTGGAGACCCCGCTCGCGGAGGACGTCGACTTCGGCAGGCTCGGCAAGCACTTCGAGATGACCGGCGGCATGATCAAGAACGCGCTGATCCGCGCGGCCTACCTCGCCTGCGACGTCGACTCGCCGATCACGCAGAAGCTGCTCGAGGACAGCTGCCTCGACGAGTACCAGGCCGCCGGCAAGGTGGCGCGCGATCCGTCCGCCATCCCCGCGGCGAAGCTGACCATCCCCGAGGACGCGATCGAGCTGCCCCAGGACTGGCAGGAGCGCGGCATCTCACCGGAGATGCTCGTGAAGTCCAAGGCGGCGACCGCGGCGCGGCGCGCCAACGGCGACGAGATCGACGACGACGACGACCTCGACGACGCCCCCGAGGCGGACGAGGCGAACCGGCGACGGTGACCCAGCGGCGGACCCGTTCTCCGGGTCCGCTTCGCTTGGTACGGACTTTGCTCTACCCTCGACGTCGCGGGCTCTCTGACATCGAGAGCCTGGGTCCAGAGACGCCAAGCAGGGAAGATGCGTAGCCCAACCCGCCGAATCGCCGAGCGAATCGCTATCTGGGGACAAACGTCCCGGGTGGGGTCTACACTCCTCAAAAAGCTCTCCCCCGCCGTCCGGCACGAGGCCGCCGGCGCCGGGGTACAGGCAGCAGAGGTGACACGTGGTCGCTAAGTTCGACAAAGAGCAAGGGTACCTCGAGAAGCTCAACGATCGCCGCCGCCGTGAAGGCGTCCGCGAGCGCCAGCAGGAGATCCAGAAGGAGTTCCTGCTCGAGCAGATCGACGAGCTCGCGGCCGACTTCGTCGACCACCCCGAGCAGATCGGCCACTACATCGCCGACCTCGAGGCCGCCGGGATGCTGGGCGTCGCCGACAAGGGGATGCTCTTCCGGCGGCTGTGGGAGACCATGGGGCCGGCGTTCGCGGACCGCGTCTTCAACATGACCGAGCGCGCGGTCTTCGAGAGCGACAGCTTGGCGCGCTCGATCTCCGACGACGTCGCCCAGGAGCGGAGCGACAAGAGCGCGTTCGCGGCCGAGCAGGCCGAGCGCACCGTCGCCCCGGAGCGCGCCGAAGAGCTCGATCGCGCCTCGGCGATCCTGCTCGGGCTGTCCGAGGCCCTCGGCCTCCACCTCGACCTCGCGCCGACGCCTCCGGTGCGCGAGCAGGGCGACAGCTCCATCATCGATCCCGACGCCGAGCGCGCCGCGAAGACCCGCGAGCTGCTCGACGTGCTCGGCCCCCAGCTCGAGGTCGACACCGAGGGCCTCGAGGTCCGCGTCGACGACGAGGCGCGCCACCGCACCGAGCTCCAGGGCCTCTACGGCCTCATGGCCGACGGCACGGTGTTTCTCAACCCCGAGGTCTACGATCCCGAGACCGCCGAGGGCCGCGGGCTCCTCGCCCACGAGGTCAGCCACATCGCGCAGCGCGAGAACATGCTGCGCGGCGCCGGCGGCGTCGAGGCCCTCGAGCCGTCGATCGGCGCGGCCGAGTACGAGGCCGACAACATCAGCGAGATGTTCGCCCAGGGCGGCGCCGTGCAGGCGCCGCTCGCCTCGCTCGCGATGTACGATCAGGCCGCCTGCGGCCCCAAGGCGATGAACGAGAAGCCTCCGGAGCAGCCGGAGACGCCGACCACCGAGGTCGTCGTCGAGCCGCCGATCTACGAGATCGTCGTCGACGAGATCAAGGTCCCGAACATCAACTTCCCGTACGACGAGCCCGGCCGGGGGATGCAGGGCAAGACCGCCATCGACGCCTCGGGCTATGGCGAGCAGAACCAGCCGATCCTGCGGCGCCTCATCCAGACGGTGGCCACCTACCCGGAGATCACCGGGATCGCCGTCCGGTCGCACACCGATCACCGCGGGTCCGACGAGTACAACCAGAGGCTCTCCGAGCGGCGCGCCAAGGCGACCCAGGAGTGGCTGGCCTCCCCCTCCGACAACGGCCCGGCGCTGACGGTCAAGATCACCGAGGCGGTCGGCAAGGGCGAGAGCGAGGCGCTGATCGCGAGCCAGTTCAAGGACGGCCACGACCTCACCGAGGCGCAGCACCGCCAGAACCGGCGCAGCGAGTTCCGCATCACGGAGGTCAACGGCCAGCCGTTCTCCGGGACGTTCAAGCCGACCAAGAAGGTCCTCGTCCAGCCGGGGCGCACGATCGTCCGCTACCTCGACAAGGACGGCAACGTCATCAAGGAGGAGGTGCTCGAGGACGGCCAGCAGCCGGCGGGGCTCACCCCCGAGGAGCAGCCGGGCGCCAACGCGGGCGGCCCCCAGGCGCCGCAGGGCCAGACGGGCAGCGGCGGCGGCGCGACCACGCCGACCCAGGCGACCCCGTCGCAGACGGGGCAGACCGCGCAGCCGGTGCGCCCGAGCGGCCAGGCCGCGGTCCAGCCGGCGAGCGGCGGCAAGGTCCTCAAGAAGACCGAGCGCGTCGATCGCGACAAGAAGGTGAAGGTCCCGTACCGCTACGCGACCGCCAGCATCCTCGGCTCGGTCCCCCAGCCGGGCATCCACGGGGCGTTCCAGGCGAAGGCCGGGCCAGGCGGGCTCACCAGCGGCACGATCAGCGAGCGCACCCGCCCCTCGGGAGGCGGCGAGGTGCTCGCCCCGGCGCTCAAGGAGCGCTTCGAGTCGGCCTTCGGGCACGACTTCTCCGACGTCCGCATCCACCGCGGATCCGCGGCGGCGAGCAGCGTCGGCGCCACGGCGTTCGCCCGCGGCACGGACATCCACTTCGCGCCGGGGCGCTTCGACGCGGCCTCGCAGTCGGGCCTCGACGTCCTCGGCCACGAGCTCACGCACATCGTGCAGCAGCGCGCCGGGCGGGTCTCGGTGCCGCAGAACAAGGGCCTGAGCGTCAACATCGACCGCTCCCTCGAGAGCGAGGCCGATCTCCTCGGCGCGCGCGCCGCGCGCGGTGAGCGCGTCAGCGTCGGCGGCTCGGCGGCGGGGCTGTTGCGCCGCCAGGACACCATCCAATACGAGGACGGCGCCGGCGCGGCGCCAGCGACGGAGGAGACCAGCGAGTCCCCGCCGGCCAACGCCGAGATCCACATTGGCGGTCAGAAGATCTCGGCGCGGATGCCGTCCGGCGCCCAGCCGGGCGAGGTGCGAGTCGACTTCGCCGGGGCCGAGTGGCACGGCGTGACCCTCGGCGGCGCGCGCCTCACCTTCGACTCAGCGTGGAAGATCCAGCGCGGCACGGTCAGCGCGTCGGTCCGCATCGGCGAGTACGTCGAGGCCGACGACGTCGAGCTCAGCATCGAGCGCCGCGAGGTCGGGGGCAACGTCGAGGGGCACGTCTCCGCGAACATCCGCGGGGCGCGGCTCAACATCAGCGAGCTCTTCGACACCACGATCGACCTGACGCTCTCGGGTGACGGTGTATCGGGGCGGGCCACGATCGACGCCAACGCCCCGATCACCCTCGGCGAGGGCATCACCCTCGAGAGCGGCAGCCTCACGGTCGCGCTCGCGGTCGACGGGACCGTGACGGCGTCCGGGCGCGTCGTGGGCGCGGTCGCCGGGCTCGGGAACGTGGCGATCACCGCCACCGCGATCAGCGACGGCCATCTGTCCGGTCGCATCGACGTCACGCTCGCGGAGCCTATCGCGCTGCCCGGCGTCGAGGGCGTCACCATCGAGCGCGTCAACATCGGCGGCGACTACGTCAGCGGCGAGAGCTGGACCGTCAGCGGCGGCCTGGGACTCAACATCCGCGACTGGGTCGGCGGCGACATCCAGGGCACCTACACCCACCCGATGGGCGGGGGCGGCGGGGGCGGCGCCGAGGGCGGCGCGCGCGAGGTCGAGGGCGGCGGGCGAGCGACCGAGGGCGGCGGGGGCGGCGGCGCGGCCTCGTCGTCGTGGACGCTCAACGGCACGCTCACGCAGCTGCAGCCGTACACCATCGGCGAGGGCGAGGACGCGGTCACGCTCGAGAACGGGACGCTGAGCGTGAACTTCCAGAGCGGGACGTTCGTGCAGTGCTCGGCGGGGGTCGACTGGTCGACGACGAACTGGCAGGGGCGCGTGGACGGCACCTACAAGGTGCAGGAGCAGGAGCTCGACGCGACCGGCACGATCTTGATGAAGGCCGAGGAGCTGGCCCTCGGGGACACCGGCGGCCGGCTGACCGCCGTCAACGGCCAGGTGACCATCGTCGCCAACGTGCCGACCGAGCTGAGCGGCAGCGTCACCGCCATCTTCCCGTACGAAGAGCTGGACACCTTCGAGATCAACGGCGAAGGCCTCAAGCTCAACATCCCGGACATGCTGGCTTCGGGCAGCGTCAGCGTCCGGACGATGCGCGACCTCCCCTTCGGGGACCCGGCGGCCTACAACGCCAAGGTCGCCGAGAACGCGTCGGCCACCCTGACGGTGGCCGACAACAAGCTCCAGGGCATCACCGGCGGGCTCGCATTCTCCGTCGCGTACGGCGAGGAGCCGGTCGGCGAAGGCAACATCGACGTCAACTTCGAGGGCGAGACCAACGCGCTCAACGCGACGGCGACCTTCACGCTCAGCGGCGAGAACGGCTTCGGCGTGCCGGATCGCGTCGCGGGCCCGGTGAAGCTGCTCCAGGGCGGGACCTTCGTCCTGTCCATCGAGAACAGCCAGCTCGCGACCGCCCAGGTCCAGAACGTCGGCTACGAGATCAAGCAGACCGGAGAGGGCGCTACCGGCATCTTCGGCGGCCTCGTCAACGGCAGCTACGACTTCCGCACGTCGAAGCTCAACGTGACCGGCGACGGCGCCGTCAAGGCTCCGTGGCCGCTCGCGCCCGCCGAGGGCGTGCACTTGACCTTCAAGGAGGGCGGCACCATCTCGGTCACGATCGCCGAGAGCAAGCTGACCAAGGTCAACGGCGAGTTCCCCTTCGACGCGACGATCGACGCCAAGGAGAAGATCCCGGAGCTGGTCCTCGAGGGCAAGGTCAACGGCGACTACACCGACGAGACCGGCAAGTTCAGCGGCGGCATCGAGGCGACGCTGAAGCAGGCCGTGCCCATCCCGATGGAGGGCGAGGGGAACCTGCTGACCATCAAGGAGGGCGCGAACATCAAGGCGACCGTCGTCGACTCGGCGCCTGGGGTGCTCGAGGCCTCGTTCGAGGCCGACTACCAACGCGCTGGCAAGCTCTTCCTGAATGGCAACGTCAGCAAATCGAGCTACGACTTCAAGAGCGGCGACTTCGACTTCACCGGTTCGCTGACCCTCAAGCAGGACATCGAGAAGTCGACCGAGGACGGCAAGTGGACCTTCAAGGTCACCTCGGGCGCCACGGTCGGGGTCGAGGTCGTCAAGTCGAAGCTCGAGGCCATCACCGGCTCGATCCCCTTCGAGGTACACGACACCGACGGCTGCCTGCTCAAGGGCAGCCTCACCGACGCGCGCCTCAACATGAAGGACCTCAAGTTCAGCGGCACGCTGGACGTGGCCCTCGGGCGTGACCTCGAGTACCCGCGAGGCGAGGACGGCTCCGCGGCGCCGGCGCCGGGCAACCCGCCCGTGTCGATCGTCGCGAAGAAGGACGTCTCGCACGTCGCCGGGCGCATCGAGGAGAACGTCTTCGCCGAGCTCACCGCGAAGCTCGCCTTCGGCGTCAAGCTCGGCGGCGAGGAGTACGGCGCGGGCGAGGTCGGCGGCACCTGGGACGTCCAGGCCAACCGCTTCACGGGCACGGGCGACATCAAGCTCGTGAAGAACCTCTTCATCGGTGACGAGCGCAAGAGCGCCGCCGGTGGGACGGCGCTCGAGAGCTGGATCCTCGGCTTCGCCGCGGGCCAGGGGCTGACCGTCGCGGTCAAGAACAACGTCCTCGACTCGGCGACGGTGAACCTCGGGTGTGTGCTGTTCCACAACCTCGAACCCGTCGCGACCGGCAGCGTGTCCGGCAGCTACAAGCTCGGCGAGACCGAGAGCTTCGAGGGCTCAGCCAACATCACGGTGATCAAGAACCTCGACTTCTCCGAGGGGTCGCGCTTCCACTACTGGATCGAGAAGGACACCACCGCGGAGGTGGCCTTCAGCGGCCTGACGGTCAACTCGGCGAGCGGCAGCTTCCGGCTCCTGATGAAGGAGAACGAGAAGGACAAGGTGCGCGTCATCGTCGGGGCCTCGTACGCGCCGGGGGTCGGCTTCAACGCCGCCGGGCAGATCGAGGTGCTCGACGACATCCCGATGGCCCAGAGCGACGACTACAAGTTCTCGGTCGCGAAGGGATCGGGCGGCGGCGCGACGGTCAGCGGCAAGGACGTCACGAGCTTCAACGGCAAGCTCACCGTCCTCGTCGACAAGGGCCAGGACCCGTTCGCCAAGGGCGACTTCACCCTCGACTACCAGCTCTCGGACACCAACCCCATCATCAACGCGACGGGGACGGTGGAGCTGCTGTCGCGGGTCGAGCTCGGCTCGAAGGGCGAGTGGAAGTTCTACGTGATGCCGTCGACGGGCGTGAGCCTGACGGTCGCGAACAACGAGCTCGAGTCCCTCAGCGGCACCGTCGAGCTGCAGGCCGACAAGGGCGTGGAGCCCTTCGCGAAGCTGACCCTGTCGGGCACCTACTCGAAATCGGACGGCTTCGGCGGCCAGGCGGTCGCGGAGCTCCTGACCGAGTACAAGGTCATCGACACGCCCATCGGGGGTGAGACCTACTCGCTCTGGGTGATGCCTGGGACCGGGGCGACGATCACCCTGGCCGGCAGCGACATCACCCTCATCGGTGGCCAGGTCATCGCGATGATCCGCGACGGCGAAGGCGCCAAGGGGAACTTCATCGAGGTGACGGCCGTGGGCGTGTCCTACGGCTACAAGGAGAAGCAGTTCTCGGGCGCCGGCTCCGCCGTCGTCCAGAAAGACAAGAAGCTCGCGACCTTCGGCGAGGCCGAGGAGCTGTGGCTCGCCAAGGGCACCGGGGCCTCCGCGTCGGTGTCGAACAACGTGCTGCAGCAGGTCGGCGGCAACATCCAGCTGAAGCTGAAGGACGCGACCGACTTCTACATCACGTGCGGCCTCAAGGGCAGCTTCGACGCGGCCGGCGGGACCGGCTTCACCGGCCAGGGCAGCGCGACCATCACGCGCCAGAAGAAGCTCGGCGAGCTCGGCAGCTACAAGTTCTTCCTCGACGAGGGCGCCGGCGCGACGGCGTACATCGAGCAGAACAAGCTGACCAAGGTGGACGGGAACGTCCCGTTCCAAGTCCACGACGAGAAGGGCGTGCTGCTCAAGGGGCAGGCCAAGGGCAGCTTCCGCACCGAGGAGAAGAAGTTCTCCGGCACCGGTGGGGTCTACCTCGGGCGCGACATCGAGTACCAGGTCGGCACCATCAAGCTGGTCTTCAAAGAAGGCTCGGGCGGCGAGGGCACCGTCACCGACAACGAGCTGCGCAAGCTGGGCGGGACGCTCAACGTCGACATACACGACGCTGAAGGCCCGATGATCAACGTCAACGCGTCGGGCGAGTTCGACGCGGTCGAGAAGAAGATCCTGTGGGTCGAGGGCGGCGCGTCACTGCTGAGGCCTATCAGCGTCGGCGGTGAGGGCGACGCTGCCATCCTCCGGATCACGACCCTGACCGGCTCGGCGCGCGTCGAGAACAACGAGCTCAAGTGGTGCCGGGGCAAGCTCGGCTTCGAGGCCCCGCGCCTGCTCAACATGCACGGCGAGGTCGAGGGCGGCTGGGAGGCCACGGGCGGCAAGGACGTCTTCTACGGCTCCGGCTGGGTGGACTTCACCATCTTCGACGAGCCGGCGCAGCACCGGTTCATGAAGGGCAAGGCCGACTTCCAGTACAACAAGGACGAGACCTGGAAGATCGGCGGCGAGATCGACTACCAGCTCAACGAGATGATCGGGGGCAAGGTCAACGTCGAGGTGGACCAGACCCTCGACCCGGTCCTCGGGGGCGAGCTCAGGGTCGAAAACGTCAAGCTCGTCGAGGGCCGTGATCTGTTCAAGTGGGGCAAGGACTTCAACCTGCTCTCCACGACCGTCATGGCCGGCCCGGTGCCCATCGACATCAACGGTGGCGTCGGCATCGGCATCGCCCTGTCGATGCTGCCGCTGACCTTCAGCACGGTCATCGGCTTCAGCGGGTGGAGACCGCTGTCCGCGGCGACCAAGGTGCCGGACTTCAGCGCCCGCGCCGACCTCAACACCGGCCTGCGCTTCACCGCGGCGCTGAAGCCGTGGTTCGGCATCGGGCTCGGCGTCTCGGGCCTCGCCTCGGCGGGCCTGCGCCTGCAGGGTGAAGTGGCGCTCAACGTGGACGCCAACATCAACCCGTACGCCGAGCTCAAGGGCGTCGGGGGCGAGTACTCCGGCAAGCTCGGTGTCGGCGTGAACATCGTCGGCAGCGGCCAGCTCGGCATCACGCCGCAGGTGTACGCGACGCTGGCGAAGACGTGGACCTACGACCTCGCCAACATCACCCATGACCTGGGCCAGCTCTTCAGCCTCGACTACAACTTCGCCTTCCCGTTCGGCGACCGCCCGGGCTCGGCGGAGGCTGGTGGCGGAGGCGCGGCGCCGCCCACCCCGGCCGCGGGTCAGACGAAGAAGATCCAGGGCAACGAGACGAGGCCGGCGATGCCGGCCGAGACCCAGGGCTCGCCCCGCAAGCCGGGCGCGACCCCGGGCGGCCCCGACCTCAACCAGGCCGACAAGCAGGAAGAGGCGAAGAGCAAGCAAGAAGGCCCGATGGGCGAGTTGATGCAGAAGATCGACTCGATCTCGGCCTGGGGTGCGAAGGTGGGTGCCCTCGCGAAGGTCGGCGGGCCGCTCATCTCGATGCTGATGTTCATGGTGACCATCCCGCCGCCGTTCGGCGTGGCGCTGGCCGGCGCCTACTTCGCCTACCAGCTGCTGACGGGGTCGATCACCTTCGACGACATAGTGACAGCCTGCAAAACCGTGTGGGAGATCGTCGGCCTCATCGGCGACGCGGTCCTGTCGGCGCTGCCCGACTGGCTCGTCAACCTCTGGAACAAGATCAAGGGCAAGACCTGGGACCAGCTGCTCGGTGACCTCATCGACAACATGTCCGGGTGGCTCATCGACCTGTTCCCGAGCGCGCGGCGCATCATCAACGCGCTCGCCGACATGGCGAAGGGGATCCTCAGCGACATCGCGGGGGTCATCAGGGCCATCATCTCGGGCAACTTCGGCTTCGACGACTTCATCGACCTGTGCCGGTCCATCGGCGGGCGCCTCATCGGGCTCATCGCCGAGCTCGTCGGAGACGCCGTGGTCGACGCGGTCGAGGACGCCGCGGGCGCGGTCGTCGACTTCATCTGCGACCCGCCGTGGTAGTCTCCGCAGCGCACGGATGACGACGGGGTGACGGCCCAACCGGGCCGCCACCCCGCGCCTCCGCGCGGTGTGACAGCCTCGCCGCTGGCCCCGGTCCGCGGCACGCCACGGAGCACGAGATGAGCTTTCGCGTCCGGCCTGGCCGCATCGGCGTCGTCGGTGGTGGCACGAGCGCGTGGTTGACCGCGCTCGCCCTCAAGGAGTGGCGCCCGGAGCTAGCGGTGACGGTGCTGCCGTTTACCGGCCGCGACGGCGCCGTGCTGACGGACGGCGCCGTGGGGGACGGGCTCGCGACGCGACCGAGCGCGCTGCCGTTTCTCCACGGGTATCTCGGCCTCGACCCCCACGCCCTCCACCGCGAGGTGCGGCCCGCCTGGAACCTCGGCGTGCGCTACGCCTGGGGGCGGCCGGAGCCGCGCTACGACTTCGATCTGGCCTTCGGCGAGGGCAACGTCGCCGAGGCCCTGGCGTGCGACGGTGGGGTCTGGCGGTGGTCGCTCACCGCGCAGCTGATGGCCGCTGAGAGAGCGCCGCTGGCGCGCCTGGCGGGCCAGGTCCACGCGCTGTTGGCGAAGACCCCGCTCGGCTATCTCGCCGAGCGCGCCGCGCTCATCGCCCACCTCGCCGGCCGCGCCGCCGCGGTCGGGGTCCGCCTCGAGCCGCGCCCGCTGCTCGACGCGCAGGCGGACGGAGCCGAGATCACCGGGCTGACCCTCGCCGGCGGCGAGGCGACGGCCTTCGACCTCTACGTCGACGCCAGCGGGCCTCGCGCGCTGCTCCTCGAGGCCCTCGGGGTGCCGTGGCTGGACGCCGCCCTCCCCTGCGACGCCGTCGTCACCGGGACCGCGCCGGCCGCGGGCGCCGCTCGCCCCCACGCCACCCTGACCACCCTCGAGGCCGGCTACCTCTGGACCGTCCCGACCCGCGACCGCGTCCATCACGCCTACGTCCACGCCTCGGGGGCCGCGAGCGCGAGCGCCGTCGAAGCCGCGCTGCGGGAGGCCGCCCCGGGGATAGGGTCGGTCCACCGCGCGCCGCTCAGGAGCGGTCGCCGGGCCGAGCTCGTGCGGGGCAACGTCGTGGCGGTCGGCACGAGCTACGGCGCGCCCGAGCCGCTGCTGCTCGCCGACACCCACCTCGAGATCCTGCACATCTCGCGGCTGCTCGCGCTGTTGACCAGCGGGGGGGCCGAGATCGCGCGGGTCAACGCTCAGGTCGCCGAGCGCTGGGACGCCGCGCGCGACCTTGCTGCGTTGCAATATCGCCTTAACTCTCGTCTGAATTCGGATTTCTGGCGCGACGTTTGCGGCGCACATGATCGCCGCGGGGCCGCCGCCGCCGACGAGCTGAGCGAGCGTGGGCTGTGGTCGGCCCGCGGTGAGTCGCCGTCCGCGGACCCGGGGCTCTACGGCGCGCACGGGCTCGACGCGCTGCTGACCGGCCTCGGCGTGCGCCCGGCCGGGCTCAGCTCCGGGGTCAGCGCGGTGGACTGGGCGAGCCTCGCGGAGATGCGCGCGCGGGTCGCGGAGGCCGCCCTGCCGCCCGAGGAGGCGCTCGAGCTGGCGGCGCGCGACCGCGCCCTCCTCGACGACCTCGTCTACGGCGGCGACAGCTGGTGCGCGCCGCTGGCCGAGCGGATGCGTCGCACGGCGCCGACCCGCGGGCGGAGCCGGGCGGCGCTCGCGGAGTGGACCCGGGACGCGAAGATCCAGGCGCTCTTCCCGAGCGACTTCGCGCGCACCGAGCCCAAGTACCCGGAGAGCCCGGTCATCGACTTCGGCAAGTTCCTGCGGCGCGTCCCGGCGGTGGTCCTACGCCCCCGCGACCAGGACCAGCTGGCCGAGTGCATGACGACGCTCTACCGGCGCGGGATCCCGTTCAAGATCCGCGGCACCGGCCACTCGAACGGCGGCCAGACGCTCATCGACGAGGGCGCGGTCATCGACACCCGCTGGCTCCGCCGGATCGTCGCGGACGACCCGGCCGCCCAGACCCTCACCATCGAGGGCGGATGCTGGATGGAGGAGGCCCAGACCTTCCTCTACCGCCAGGGCCGGGGGCGCTGGCTCGAGAACCTGCTGATGCACTGGCGGGTCACGATGGCCGGCAGCCTGGCCGTCGGCGGCTTCGGGGACACCTCGCACTACCGCGGCACCCAGCTCGAGATGGTCGAGCGCCTGGTCGTCATGACCCCCGACGGCACGCGCCACACGGTCGGGCGCGGCGATCCCCTGTTCGACTACAGCCTCGGCGGGCGCGGGCAGCTCGGCGTGATGACCGAGGTCACCCTGCGGACCGAGGTCCGCCCTGGGAGCGTGGTCGCCCGGGTCGTCCGGTGGCCGAGCATGGCGAGCTTCCTCGAGGACGCCGTGACCATCATCGGCGAGCGCCGCTTCGACATCCTGCGCGGGCGCATCCACTGGCAGGCGGCGACGGTCGACGGCGCGGTCGGGCGCTTTCAGGACGCGCCCCGCGGCGACGAGGACGGGTGGCTGCGCGGGCTCGGCGGCAAGGGCGCCCCGAAGCTCGAGGCCATCGACTACTACACCGAGAACATGAAGCCACCGAGCGAGCACTGGCTGCCCGCGACGCCGGCGGTCGAGTTCGCCCTGCCCTTCGACCCCGCCGACACGCCCGCGGCCCTCGGGCTCCTCGCCGAGCTGCGCGACCGCGTCCTCGGGGCCGGCCTCGGGCCGTTCACCCCGCTCGGGACCTCGTTCATGGTGCTCCCGACGGTCGACACGCTGCCGCTGGCGCCGGTCCCGCGGCAGACGCCGCTCGCCATCATGATCGCGCTGCGGCCCGAGATGCCGGCGGACAGGGTCGCGCCCGTGCTCCCCGCGATCCGCGACATCGGGCGCTGGGCCCTCGAGCGGGGCGGCAAGCTCTACCTGATGTGCGTCGAGCCCGGGACCCCCGACTTCCTCGAGCGCCAGTTCGGCGCTCACCTCGCCCCGCTCCGCGAGCTCAAGCGGCGCTGCGACCCCGCGGGGCTGTTGAACCCGGGCCTCCTGTCGTGAGACGCCGTGCCTATGTTCCACGCCGGGCTCGTGGCTTGAACCCGAGCGACTCCCCGTGGGAAGCTAACGCCCCGGCAGAGGGAGCCCCGCCCCGTCAGGAGCGTCGCACAGGGCGACCACCAAGAGACCGCGATGAGCGACCCGTCAGGAGTGTCGCGTAAGGCGACCCGTCAGGAGGACCGCGATGAGCGACGAAGACAAGCCGACGCCGGACGAGGCCACGACGCCTACCCCCGAGGCGCCGGCGCCGGGGTGGAAGCAAGCCGAGCACCGGATCGAGGGCGGCGAGCAGCCCCGGGATCCGATGACGGCGCAGCTCGGTGACGCCATCACCCGCGCCTCCCACGGCTGGCTCCGAGACCGCTTCCACCTCGACGAGGACGCCGCGGGCGACCTGCACGTCCCCGAGCCCCAGCGCTGGCCGGATCTCGGGACGCGCGCCGAGGACTTCGTGAAGGGGCTGATGCAGGGCTTCATCCAGAAGACCCCCGAGGAGAAGGAGGCCGCCATGGGCCTCCGCGACGCGAGCGACGTGCCGCGCGGCACCGAGGTGATCGGCCGGCTGCTCTCGCGCTTCAGCAACACGGTGACGGACACCTGGAAGGAGTTCGTCGACGAGCACGCCGATCGCAAGAGCCCCGAGGGCAAGAAGGTCGTCGACGGCGAGTTCGTCGTGCAGCACGGGGCGACCCTGCTCGGGACGATGATCACCCGCCTCGGCGAGGCCTTCCAGGGGGTCGGCGAGGCCGGCGGGCCCGAGGTCGGCCCAGACTTCGCCGGCGGCCCGACCGCCGCCGCCGACGAGGCGTCAGCGGCTCCCGGCGGCGAGACGACCGGACCCGCGGCGACCGCCGAGGCGGCGACCGTGACCGACGCCGGCCCCGGCGAGGGGCGCGCGAGCGACGTGCAGGTCGACGTCGACCTCGGGTCGATCTTCCGCGCGCTCTTCTCTCCGCGCCCGTGAGCGGTCGGGAAACGGACACGAGGTTGGGGGTAACATGAGCACAGGCGACGACGACGCGAAGACCCAAGAGACGCCCGAGGAGCCGGTGACGGCGGCGCCGGTCGCGGCCTCTCCCGAAGACGTCGCGGCGACGGGCGGCGCCGGGGGGACGCCGGTCGACGAGGACCCGTGGCCCTTCGATGACGAGGGCGTCTTCCGCATCCGGCGCAAAGAAGACGTCGGCCTCGCCCCGTTCACCGTGGACGACCCCGACGAGCCGGGGGCTTTACGCTTCTCGAGCCACGACGAGCTGACCCTCGACGCCTTCGAGAAGGCGGTGTCGCGCAAGATCCACGAGCGCTTCGGCGCCGCGACGCCGCAGGACGAACCGAGCGACGCGCCGACCGGCGCCCCCCAGGGCGCCGACGAGCTGGTGGCGTCGGTCCTGAGCGCGCTGACCGGCAAGGACGCGCGCTCGGCGCTGAGCGAGGTGCGCGACAAGCTCGCCGCCGGACCGGACGCCGCGGTCGACGAGCCGCGCGGGGCCGACATCATCGACCTGCAGGCCGCCCGCGAGGCGCGCCGCCGCCCGGACCAGTCCGAGGGCGCCTCGCGGATCGGAGAGGTCCTCAAGGACACCGTCACCGCGTTCATGTCCGACTACGCCTGCCAGACCGGCTGCGACACCGTGAGCATCGACGGCGCGTTCCTCAAGACCCACGGCAACGCCCTGCTCGGGAGCCTGTTCCAGGGGCTGGCCCAGGCGCTGCTGCCCCAGGTGGCGCAGCTCACCGGGGCCCCGGCGGCGCCCACCAGCAAGCCGGGAGCGGGCCCGGTCGACGTCGATGAGCTCGCCCGCTGGGAGGGGGCCGCCGCCGAGACGCCACCGGAGAGCGCCGCCGAGGCCGCGAGCGACCGACCCGCCGCGGAGGCCGCCGAGACTGAGAATGGTGCAACGCAGCATCCGAAAGGCACTGAGTCAGCTCCGGAATCGACGCCAACTCCCGCACCCGCGAAGGCGGCCGATGGGACCCATCAGGCGCCCCGCCCCACCACGGTCTCGGTGAAGGTAGACGTCGGCAGCATCCTCGCGAACCTGTTCACGAGGCGGCCCAAGCCGTGATCCCGACGCCGGAGGGGATCCCGGCGGCGCTGGCGGAGGAGCTCGCGGGGGTGGCGCTCGCCGCCGCGACCGCGGCCGGCGCGCGCTTCGCCGAGGTGCGGGTCGTCAAGCGCGACCGCGAGGCCCTCGACCTCCGCGACGGCGCCCTCGACCGGCGCCGGGTCGACCGGGATCTCGGCGTCGCCGTGCGCGCGCTCGTCGCCGACGGCTGGGGCCACGCCGGCACCAACCTGCTGAGCCGCGACGGGGTCGCGCGCGCCGCCGCCCAGGCGGTGATGGCCGCGCGCGCGACCGCCGCGACGGCGCGCTACCCGGTCGCGCTCCCGCCCGCCCTCGACGTGACCTACACCACCCCGCTCGCCCGCGACCCCTTCGGCGTGGCGCTGGCGGACAAGGTCGCGCCCTTCGCCGCGGCCCACGACGTGATGCTGTCGGTCGCCGGGGTGACCGGGGCCCGCGGCACGGCGCTCTTTCAAGCCCAGGAGACGTGGCTCTTCACCACCGGCGGCGGGCGCGGCCACCAGCGGGTGGTGCTGTCCGGCGGCGGGATCACGGCCATCGCCAAGCGCGGCGACGAGGTCCAGACGCGCTCGGCGCCCAAGGCCGTCGAGGGCAACGTCCTGCAGGGCGGCTTCGAGCTCGTCGACGCGATGAACCTCCCCGGCGAGGCGCAGCGGGTCGCCGACGAGGCCGTCCTGCTGACCCGCGCCGCGCCGCTCCCGGCGGGGGACAAGACGGTCATCCTGGCGGGCTCGCAGCTCTCGCTCCAGATCCACGAGTCGGTCGGCCACCCGACTGAGCTCGATCGGGCGCTCGGCGAGGAGATCAGCCTCGCGGGCGCGAGCTTCCTCCTCCCCGAGCAGCTCGACCAGCTGCGCTTCGGGTCCGACCGGGTGAACCTCACGGCGGACGCCACCACCCCGACCGGCCCCGGGACCTTCGGCTTCGACGACGAGGGGACCCCCGCCACCCGGACACCGCTCGTCGAGCAGGGCCGCTTCGTCGGCTACCTCTCGGGGCGCGACGCCGCGGCGCGCCTCGGCCGCCCCTCCGCGGGGGCGCTGCGGGCCGAGTCGTGGGAGCACCTGCCCATCGTCCGCATGATCAACGTGAACCTCGAGCCCGGCGAGGGGAGCCTCGCCGACCTCGTCGCGGGGGTCGACGACGGCGTGCTGCTCGACGTGAACAAGAGCTGGTCCATCGACGACCTGCGGCTGAACTTTCAGTTCGGCTGCGAGCTCGCCTACGCCATCCGAGGCGGGCGGCTGACCGGCGACATCTACAAGAACCCCGTTTACACGGGCGTCACGCCGCGCTTCTGGGGCGACTGCTCCGGCGTCGCCGGGCCCGAGGCGTGGCGGGTCTGGGGCTGGTCCTACTGCGGCAAGGGTGACCCGGTGCAGCTCATGTACGTCGGCCACGGCTGCGCGCCGGCGCGCTTCGAGCGCGTCTCGGTGAGGAGCACATGAGCCCGAGCGCAACGCACACCAGCGACCCCGCTTTCGATCGCAACGTCACAGATGACGTCATCGGACGAGCAATGCTGCATCGCAACGCGAGCGCCGCCCTCGAGGTGAGCTTCAGCGGCCGCGAGGCGGCCACGATGCGGCTCGCGGAGAGCCAGATCACCCAGGCGGGCCGCGCGACGGTCGGGCGCGTCACGGTGCGCGCGGTGCGCGGCGGTGGGCTCGGGATCGCGACGACCACCGATCTCAGCGACGCCGGGCTCGCCGCCTGCGTGCGCGAGGCCGAGTCCCAGGCCGGGGACGCCGCCGGCGGGGCTGCGGGTGAAGACGCGCGGCTCGCGCCGCCGGGCCCCGCGCGCCCGGCCCCCGACTGGGCGCTCGACCGGGCGACCGGCTGGCTCGACGGCGAGACGAAGGCGCGCTGGCTCGCGCCGGCCCTCGCATCCCACGAGCGCGACGGCTTGGCCCTGGCCGGGCGCTTTCACACCGGGCTCATGACCCGCGCGGTGCGCTCGACCACCGGGGTCGACGCATTTCATCAGGGCAGCTACGCAGACCTGGCGCTGTCGGCCCTCGAGCGCCCGGCCGGTCACCGCGCCAGCGCCTTCCGCGCCGGCTTCTCGGCGCGGGTCGACGAGGCCGCCGTCGAGGCGATGGCGGACGACGTCCGCGCGACCTGCCACCGCGCCCACGATCCGCAGCCGGTCCCGCTCGGAGCCTGGGACGTGGTGCTGATGCCCGCCGCCGTGGCGGAGCTGCTGGTGTGGCTCTCGGAGATCGGCTTCTCGTCGCGCGCCTGGGAGGACGGCACGAGCTTCCTCGTCGACCGCGTCGGCGAGCGCGTGACGGGGCCGGGCGTGACGCTGGTGGACGACGGGCAGATGCCGTTCGGGATCGGCGTCCCGAGCCCGTTCGACGCCGAGGGACAGCCGCGCCTGCGCGTCCCGCTGATCGACGCCGGGGTCGGCGCCGGCGTCGTCTTCGACACCCGCTCCGCGCGGCGCCAGGGGTGCGCGGGGACGGGACACGCGACCGACCAGGCGAGCCTCATCGCCGACGGCGCCCGGGCCGCCCACGTCCACCTCCTGCCCGGCGACGGCGACATCGAGGCGCTGGTGGGCCAGCTCGATCGCGGGCTGCTCATCAGCCGCTTTCACTACGTCAACGGGATGCTCGAGCCGCGCCGGGCCGTGATGACCGGCCTCTTGCGCGACGCCGCGTTCCTCGTCGAGGGCGGGCGCGTGCGCCACGCCGTCCAGACGATGCGCTTCACCGACTCGATCCTCGAGGCGTTCGCGCGCATCCCGGCCGGCGGGGTCGGCCGCGACCTCGAGTCGCACACGACCTTCGACGACGACTGTGTCGTGTGCCCGCCGGTGCTCGTCCGCGGCCTGCGGTTCACGAGCGGCCGCTGACGGCCCCCCGCGGGACGCCGCCTGCGGCGACCTCACGAATTCTGCTAACGTACGGCGACGGTGGGCGGTCTTTGGTGGGTGTCCCGAGGACGCAGCGCCAGCGGGCGTGAGGAGTCGACGTGCGAGAGGGGCCGGAGACACGGATCGAGCGGCGGGAGTTCAAGTACCTCATCTCCCACGAGGTCGCGGCCGGGGTCCGTGACGCCCTGCGCCCGTTCTGCGAGCTGGACCGCCACTCCGCCGTGGCGCCGGGCCACCGCTACATCATCGAGAGCCTCTACTTCGACACGCCGAGCTGGGCGCTCTTTCACGCCAACGAGCAGGAGCTCCTCGACCGCTTCAAGCTCCGCGTCCGGCGCTACCCGGGCGCCGGCGACCGCGTCTTCTTCGAGGTCAAGCGCCGCTACCACGACGTCATCCTGAAGACCCGGGGCGCGGTCGCGGCGGACGTGTGGCCGCGCCTCCTCGCGGACCCCTGGTTCCCGCGTGCGCTCATGGCCCGCGACCCCGCGGTCGAGCGCTTCGTGACCTTGGTGCACACCCACCACGCCGCGCCGGTGGCGCTCGTCAGCTACGCGCGGGAGGCCTGGACGAGCCTCGTCGACGACTACGCGCGGGTCACCTTCGACACCCGCATCCAGAGCCAGCAGGTCCCCACGCTGAGCTTCGACAGCGACCCGCGCGGCTGGCGCGCGAACGACGACCCCGAGTCGCAGGGGATCAGCGGCGACTCCGCCGTGGTGCTCGAGCTCAAGTTCACCGCCAACGCCCCGACCTGGATGATGCACCTGGTCCAGCGCATGAGCCTGTGGCGGCGCTCGTTCTCCAAGTACGGCACCTCCATCCTCACCTGGAACACCGCCCCCGGACGCCGAGTGGAGGTCGCATGAGCGCGCTCGACACCTTCTTCAGCCCGGCGAGCAGCCCGACGGCCAAGGCCGCGATACTGTCGCTGCTGCTGGCCTTCGTCCTCGGGCAGGCCATCGCGGCGGTCTACATGTGGACCTTCCGCGGCATGTCCTACTCGCGCTCCTTCGTGGTCGCCATCACCACCGGCGGGATCGTCTCGGCCATGCTGATGCTCGCCATCAACAACAGCATCGCCGCTGGCCTCGGCATCGCCGGCAGCCTCGCGATCATCCGCTTCCGGACCGCCATGCGCGATCCGCGGGACATGGTCTTCATCTTCGTCGCGCTCGGGGCCGGGATCGCCGCCGGGCTCCGCGCCTGGGGACCCGCGGTCGCTGGTACCGGCCTCTTCTGCGTCGTGTCGATCGTGCTGACGTGGAGCGAGTTCGGCAGCCAGCAGCGCTTCGACGGCCTCTTGCGCCTGCAGCTCCCCGCGACCGCCGAGGCGGAGCGCGAGGTCGCGAACGTGCTGCAACGCACAACGCGCCGCTTCGCGCTGGTGACCCTGCGCGAGGTCGCCCAGGGCGAGGCCATGCAGTACGCCTACCAGGTGCGCCTGCCCGCGCGAATGGCTCGTGGCGACCTCGTCCGAGCGGTCGAGGCCATCGGCGGGGCGACGGACGTCTCGCTGCTCCTGCAAGACCCCACGCTCGAGATCTGACGCAATGCAACGACATAGCGATATCGCGACCTTCCTCCGCGAGCGCGCCGCACCCACGGTGGTGTGGCTGGTCGCCGCCACGGTCGCCGTGTGGCTGTGGATCGACGTGGGACCCGGCGGGCCCGTGCTCGGGTTCGCGGCTCGCGACGAGATCGTGATCGCTCCGCTCGCGACCGGGCGCGTGGCGACGGTGCTGGTCGCGACGGGGGACCGGGTCGCCGCGGGCCAGATCGTCGCGACCCTCGATCCGGCGCCGATCGAGCACGATCTGCGAGTCCTCGAGGCCGAGCGCGCCGAGGTCGTCGCCGAGATCGCCAAGGCCCAGGCGGACGCGCGCCGCACCGGGGTCAGCGCGGCGCAGGACAAGGACACGGTCGTCGCGGCGGCGGAGCGAGCGCTCCAGTCCGCCCGCGCGGCGCAGGACACCCGGCGGGCGGAGCTCAAGGCCATCGACCGCGAGCTCGCCCGGATGAGGGAGCTCGTCGCCCAGCAGCTGCTCGACAAGCAGGCGCTCGGCGAGCTCAACGTCAAGCGCACGCGGCTCGACCGGGAGGTCGACGAGGCCCGAGCGACCGTCGCGCTCCTCGAGCGGCAGGCGCAGGACGCCGGCGCCCGCGAGGCCCTCGACCCGCTCGACTACATCGACAAGGCCGTGGCGCCGCTCGAGGCGCGCCTGCAGGTGCTCGACAGTCGCCTGCTCCTCGTGCGCGCCCAGCGCCAGGATCTCGTCCTGCGGGCGCCGGTCGCCGGGGAGGTGGTGGCGCTGGTGCGTCGGCCGGGGGAGATCGCCGAGGTCGCCACGCCCATCGCGCGGCTCGTCTCGGACAACCCCGGGCGGGTGGTCGCCTGCGTGTCCGAGGGCGACGCTGGCGCCGTCGCGGTGGGCGTCGACGCCGAGCTCGCGCCCCACGCCTCGGACGCGCCGCGGCTGCGTGGGCGCGCGATGGCGATGGGGCCGGTGGCCGAGCTCCCGCCCCGCTGCTGGCGCGATCCGCGCGAGCCGAGGTGGGGTCGCACGGTGCTGATCCAGGTCGAGCCAGCGGCGGCGCTGGTCCCCGGGAGCACCTACGACGTGCGCTTCGCCGCGCCCTCAGCCCGGCCGCTCGGGCCGGCCAACGGCGGCCCGGGATGACGGCTCAAAAGGACCAGGCGTCGCGGCGGTGTGTGTCATTGGTCATCTTGGCCACCGCCGCGCTCAGCGGCGCCGGCGGCTGCTGGCACGCGCCGGCGCCGCTCGGGCCAGAGGGGCGCGCGGCGTGGGCGCGGGGGATGCTCGCCCCCCCCACCGCGCCGACGGGGACGTGCCCGACGGGCGCGCTTGACGAGGCGACCGCGATCGCCCGGATCGCGGGCCACGCGGACCTGAACGTCGCCGAGGCGCGGGCCCGGGCCGCCGAGGCCGCGGTGGACACGCCGCGGGAGCGCGATC